>JBFHFJ010000139.1:0-8250 GCA_041583655.1 Haliea sp.
ATCCGCGCAGGCTTGAGCGGTTTTCCCGCAGTTCCCGTGCGCTCAGGGCGAAGACACCGTGGCCGCCGTGTTCGAATTCCAGCCAGGTGAAAGGCACGTCCGGGTAGGCCGACTCCAGTGCCTCCTGGCTGTTGCCCACCTCAACCACCAGCAGCCCCCAGGGCTGCAGATAGTCCTCCGCTTCCGCCAGCAGGCGCCGGGTGAGATCCAGCCCGTCCACACCCGACCCGAGCGCCAGTTCCGGCTCGTGCTGGTACTCCGCGGGCATGGAGGCGAGATCATCCGCGTCGACGTAGGGCGGGTTGCTGACGATGATGTCGTAGCGCTCGCCTGTCACGGCCGCGAAGAGGTTGGACTGCAACGCCCGCACCCGGGTGTCCAGTCCGAGATCGGCAATGTTCTCGGCAGCGAGTGACAGCGCCTCGGGATCAAGATCCAGCAGATCCACCCGCGCCTCCGGCAGATACCAGGCACAGGCAAGTCCAATGCAACCGCCGCCACAGCACAGGTCCAGGATTCGCTCGGGGTCCGGGCCCGCGTACCAGGGCTGGAAGCCCGCCCGCACCAGTTCGGCAATGGGCGAACGGGGAATGATGGCCCGCTCGTCGCAGCGCAGTGGCAGGCCGGCAAAAAATGCCTTGCCGGTCAGGTATGGCAGGGGCACCCGCTCCTCTATGCGGCGCCGCAGCAGGCTCGCCATATGCATGGCCTGTTCGCGGGTGACGGGGTGCGGGAGGGCACTGTCGTCGGAGTCGGCCGGCAGGCCCACCACGGCCAGCACCAGCTGTACGGACTCGTCCCAGGGGTTGTCGGTACCGTGACCGTAGTACAGGTCTGCGGCCTCAAGCGCGGCGGCGACCCGGTCCAGGGCTTCACCGACGGTCGTGGCGCAGTGAAGCTCCTCGTGGAGGTTTGTCATGGCAGTTGGCCCCAACGGCAATCAACCACGCTTTTTAGCATCCCGGCGGCGACAAAGCGAGACTCCGCCAGCCGCGCAGCGCTGTTTGCCTAAAAAAGGCCCGGTTGCTACTATCGCCGACCCACCCCGGGCAGCGGCAATTCAGGAGACTACGCGTGGAGCAGCACTGGGCAAAAATAATCGAAGCGATTGGCGAAGACCTCTCCCGTCCCGGACTGGCCGACACACCGAAACGTGCCGCCAAGGCCTTCCAGTTCCTTACCCGGGGCTACCAGCAGTCCGTTGACGAGGTCGTCAACAATGCCCTGTTTCCGTCCGGCTCCAGCGAAATGGTGCTGGTGCAGGACGTGGAGCTTTACTCCCTGTGTGAGCACCACCTGCTGCCGTTCATCGGCAAGTGTCACGTGGCCTATATCCCCACCGGCAAGGTGCTGGGTCTGTCGAAGGTAGCAAGGATTGTCGACGTATTTGCCCGCCGCCTGCAGATCCAGGAATCCCTCACCACGGAAATCGCCCAGACCATCATGGATGTGACCGGGGCGGAGGGCGTGGGCGTGATCATTGAGGCCCAGCACATGTGCATGATGATGCGCGGTGTGGAAAAGCAGAACTCGCTGATGAAGACCTCGGCCATGCTGGGCAGCTTCCGCACCGAGCAGAAAACCCGCGACGAATTCCTTTCCCTGCTGCAACTGCGCCGCTGACCGACGCCGGCGAGGTGCGGCCGGCGAGGTGCGGCCGGTCAGGCGCCGCCTTCCGCCACCTGCAGCACGTCCACATGCAGATACTGGCGATCGCTGGTGCGGGCGCCGCTGAAAAGCACCACGCGGAACGTCCCCGCAGCGCTGTCGACCGCGTATACCCGGTAGCGCTGCTCGTCCGCACGGCCGTAGAGGATACGCTGGTTGAAGACCCGGCTGGCCCACTGGGCACCCGGACCGCAGGCGCGGGCGTCGCAGGCATACAGCACCTTCGCTCCCGCTTGCTGCAGGGCTGATTCCAGGCCCCGCAACACTTCCAGCGCAGTGAAGCCGTCGATGATCTGCCAGGTCTGCCGGGTCAGCTCGCCATCCAGGCGCTCACTGCTGCGAAAAATCCAGTTGCCCATGGACTTCTGCAGGGCGTCGAGGCCGATCTCGTGATCGCGCACTGTCGTCACCTTGCGGGCAATCGATACCGCGTGGGGATAGCGTTCCAGCTGCTGGAGTAACGCGGCGGGATTGTAGGCCTGCTCCGCCCGCGCAAAACTGCCCGCCGCCAGCACCGCGGCCAGCAGCACCTGGATCGTACGCCTGATCATTACCGGGTTAATCAACAATTCCTCCTCGTGGTGCACACCTGCAGGCTTCAGCCAACAGCAAATTCCACGTCCCGAGCCTGCTCGCTGGACATCATATCACTGAAGATCTCCGACACCGGGCGCTGCTGGTGCAGAATCCCGTACAAACCATTGACCAGGGGCATGCTGACACCGCGCCGGTCAGCTTCCGCCTTCAGCAGCGCCAGGGTGTTGATGCCCTCCGCGACCTGGTCCATCCCGGCCAGCACCGCCTCCAGGGGCTCCCCCTTTCCCACGGCGTAGCCGATGCGATAGTTCCGCGACAGCGGGGAGGAACAGGTCACGAAGAGATCGCCAACACCGGCGAGACCGAGAAACGTCAGCGGATTGGCGCCCATCTGCACGGCGAAGCGCGACATCTCTGCGAGGGAGCGGGTGAGCAGCATGCCAATGGTGTTCTCGCCAAAGGCAAGGGCAGCGCCCAGCCCGGCAAGAATGGCGTAGACGTTTTTCAGCGCGCCACCCAACTCGACGCCATACATGTCGCGGGAAGCGTAAACGAGAAAGCGTTCGCTGTGCAGCAGATCGTGCAGGGTGGTGTTGATAACATCCGAGTTGCTGGCAACCACGGTGCCGGTCACGTGGCCGGCGGCAATCTCACTGGCCAGATTGGGTCCGCTGAGAACGGCGCAGGGATTCTGCGGCATTTCCTCCCGCAGTATTTCACTCATCAGGCGGAAACCACCCGCCTCAATACCCTTGGTCAGGCTGACCAGCAGCGTGCCCGGATCCACCAGAGGCGCCAGCGTGCGCACAATGTCGCGAAAAGAGGCGCTGGGTACCGCCACACAGAGAATGTCGATATCCGACACGGCATCCTCCAGCACGGTAGTGGCACGCAGCTTGTGGTCGAGGCGATAGCCCGGCAGGTATTCCGCGTTCTCGTGCCGGGCATTGATGGCGGCAACGTTGCCGGCATTGCGTCCCCAGAGGCAAACCCGATGACCATTGCAGGCCACCAGGTTGGCGATTACGGTCCCGAAACTGCCCCCGCCAAGCACGGCAACGCGGTGTGAGCGCGGCATGGAATATCTCCTGTCCCTATTATTGTCAGCGGCCGGTCTGGCGCCGCCTGCTGCCAGCTTGGCATTGCGGGAAGGGCCGTGGCAAGCGTCACGGCCCGCGGAGTGGTGTCAGCCCTTGCTCAGTTGCAGCAGCAGGGCGTTGAGCTTGCTGACGAAGCTGGCGGGATCCTCCAGCTGTCCACCCTCGGCCAGGGTCGCCTGGTCCACCACAATATGGGCGAGGTCGGCAAAGCGTTCCTCGTCGGGCTCGCTGTCCAGCATTTTCAGCAGGGGGTGGCCCGGATTGATCTCCAGGATCGGCTTGCTCTCAGGAACAGGCTGCCCGGCAGCCTCGAGGATGCGCCGCATCTGCGCACCCATGTCATAATCCCCCACCACGAGACAGGCCGGTGACTCGGTCAGTCGCGCCGAGGGACGCACTTCGGAGACCTTCTCTTCCAGTACCTTGGCGAGCCGCTCCACCAGCGCCTCGCTGTCCTTCTTCAGCTTCTCCTTCTCGGCCTTGCCCTCCTCAGAATCATCCTCCAGGTCCAGGGCGCCACGGGCGACGTCCTGCAGCTTCTTGCCGTCGAACTCCTGCAGCTGGTTCATCAACCAGTCGTCGACGCGGTCGCTGAGCAGGAGCACCTCGATACCTTTCTTGCGGAATACCTCCAGGTGCGGGCTCTTGCGTGCGGTATTGAAGTTTTCCGCAACCACGTAGTAGATCTTGTCCTGCCCTTCCTGCATGCGGCTGACGTAATCCTCCAGGGACTGGTCCTGATCCGCCTTGTCGGTGTTGGTTGTGGAAAAACGCAACAGCCTGGCGATTTTCTCCTTGTTGGCAAAGTCCTCAGCGGGGCCTTCCTTGAGCACCTGGCCAAACTCTTTCCAGAATGCCGCGTACTCCTCCCCGCCTTTCTTCGCCAGTTTTGCCAGCATGTCCAGGACCCGCTTGGTCACGGCGCCGCGCATTGCATCCACGGCACTGTCCTGTTGCAGGATTTCGCGGGAAACATTGAGGGGAAGATCGCTGGAATCCACCACGCCCTTGACGAAACGCAGGTACAGGGGCAGGAACTGCTCGGCGTCGTCCATGATGAAGGTCCGCTGCACATAGAGCTTGAGGCCCCGTGCCATATCGCGGTTCCAGAGATCGAAGGGGGCACGCTTCGGAATATACAAAAGGCTGGTGTATTCCTGCTTGCCCTCAACCTTGTTGTGACTCCAGGTCAGGGGCTCCTCAAAGTCGTGTGACACATGCTGGTAGAAGGCCTTGTATTCCTCGTCACTGACTTCCGAGCGCGGCCGGGTCCACAGTGCGGTGGCTTCGTTGACCGCCTTGTACTCCCGCTCCGGCGCCTCTGCGCCCTCCTCGGCTGCTGGCTTGGCGGCCTCCAGCATCATCACCGGCACCGAGATGTGGTCGGAGTACTTCTTGATGACGCTGCGCACCCGCCAGTCGTCGGCAAACTCGCCGCAGTCTTTCTTCAGGAACAGGGTGATGCTGGTTCCCCGGGTCTCCTTTGGCCGCGCTTCGATGGAAAACTCGGACTCGCCATGGGATTCCCAGAGAACGCCGGAGTCGCCGGGCTGTCCCGCTTTGCGGGTGTGGACTTCCACCCGCTCGGCAACAATGAATGCGGAATAGAATCCGACACCGAACTGGCCGATCAGCTGGGAATCCTTGCGCTGGTCACCGGTCAGGTTCTGCAGGAAGGCCGCGGTACCGGACTTGGCGATGGTTCCCAGGTTGTCGACCACTTCCTCGCGGGTCATGCCGATGCCGTTGTCGCTGATGGTGATGGTATTGGCATCCTTGTCGACATCGACGTGTATGGCGTAGTCACCCTGCCCCTCCAGCAGCGTTTCATCTGCCAGTGCCTGGAAGCGCAGCTTGTCTATCGCGTCCGATGCATTGGAAATCAGCTCCCGCAGGAAGATTTCCTTGTTGCTGTACAGGGAATGGATCATCAGGTGCAGCAGCTGCCGGGCCTCGGTCTGAAAGCCCAGGGTTTCTTTCTTCACATCTGCAGTCATGGCGTCCTCGCGTGTCTTGGGTGGTATTGAGGGTAAATCACACAAGTAGACCAGATGGGGGCGGGAGAGTGGCTTTTCAAGTAAAGCTAATGCATATTAGTCTCATAACAAACGGGAGCAGCGCCATGAAATCACCCCGGCACCACGCCAGACTTGTCCTCGGTATCGCAGTGGTCCTGCTCAGTGCCTGCACCGACGGCAATGATCGTGCCCCGCAAATCCCGGAGCCGCCACCGCCCGCAGCCCCAACCTTCCTGCCCATCAACCAGCCAGAGGTCGAGAATCCGCCGGATGCCGGAAACCTGTTCCTGCTCTCCACCACCTTCGATCTCGCCGAGGTGGGGTACCGGCAGCGTGAATTCTTTCTCTCCGGCGAGGCCACGGCGTTCCGTAACGTGGGCGAGCTCGGCGCGGATGGCGCCTGGGACACGGAACCCGCCGAGACCGCGCCCTACCGCACCCGCGTGGTAGTGTACCGGCCGCTGGACCCGGACGACTTCAGCGGCACCGTCATGGTCGAGTGGCTGAACGTCACCGCCGGCTTCGACACCGGCCCGTCCTACGGCTCCGGCCATGTGGAAATACTGCGCCAGGGCCATGTCTGGGTGGGCGTTTCCGCCCAGCGCGTGGGCATCGAGGGGAGTGAAACCCCGGTAGCACCGCTGCACCTGAAAGCGGTGAATGCCGCGCGCTACGAAGCGCTGAGTCACCCGGGCGACAGTTTTTCCTATGACATCTTTTCCCAGGCCGCCCAGGCCCTGCGTGAGCCGGGCAACGCGGACCTGCTCGACGGCCTGGAGGTCGAGCGCATCATCGCCCTGGGGGAATCCCAGTCCGCCGGGCGGCTCGTCACCTATATCAACGCGGTGCATCCACTCTACAACACCTTCGACGGCTACATGGTACACAGCCGCGGGGACGGCGCGCCTGCCCTGGCCCAGGCTCCGCTGGAAGCCATTGCTACACCGGAAAGCGTGCGTATCCGTGAGGATCTCAACGTGCCGGTGTTCAACTTCCAGACCGAGACCGATGTGCTCCTGCTCGGCGCCATCAACGACCGGCAGCCGGATTCTGACCGCTTTCGCCTGTGGGAAGTCGCCGGGACCGCCCACGGCGATTACTACTCCTTCATCATCGGCCGCGAGGACACCGGGGTGGATCCGCGCTTCCTGCTGGTGGAGGAAGCCAACGGCATTCCCGGTTTCCTGAACTGCGCCCGCCCGGTAAATGCCGGCCCCATGGCCTGGGTCTTCGGCGCCGCCCTGCGCGCCCTGGACACCTGGGTACGGGACGGCACCGCGCCACCCACCGGGGAGCTGCTGGCCGTCGATGACACCGGCAGCGCCTTTCTCAAGGACGACCTCGGCAACGTCCTCGGTGGTATCCGGACGCCCTGGGTCGATGCACCGGTGGCGATACTGTCCGGTGAGGGCCAGGAGGGAGACCGCCTGTGCTTCCTCTTTGGTACCACAGTTCTCTTCGACGCCGCGCAGATGGCCTCCCTTTACGTCGACCAGGCCGGTTACGAAGCCGCCGTCTCCGCGGCCCTGGACGAAGCGGTCGCCGGCGGCTTCCTGCTGGGAGATGACGCCGCCCGCATCCGCGCCGTCGCCCCCCTGCAGTGGCAATCCCAGGTACCGGGCGAGTAGCCCCGCGGAACGAACTGGGAGCTGGCCGCAAAGGAGAGGTCGTGGGCTTGGTTCCAGCGATTCGAGACCGTATGCGACAGGGGTGTCGCATACCAGCCTCCACGGACGGATTCACGGCGTGTCTCGAATGGCTGGATCCGGGGCCGCGACCGGATTGCGACATGCCCTTGTCGCGAAGCAGCGTGTGCGTTTGAACAGATTTCCAGCAGACAGAAAAAAGCCCGCACTAGGCGGGCTTCTTTCGAACCTGGCCGGGTTTACTTCCAGCCAGTGACCTCGGCAAGGCCATTGCCAATTTCGGCAAGGCTGCGTACCGTTTTCACTCCGGCGTCTTCCAGCGCGGCGAATTTCTCGTCCGCAGTGCCTTTGCCACCGGAGATGATGGCGCCGGCATGGCCCATGCGCTTGCCCTTGGGTGCAGTGACACCGGCAATGTAGGACACCACCGGCTTGCTGACATTGGCCTTGATCCAGGCCGCGGCCTCTTCCTCGGCAGTGCCACCAATCTCACCGATCATGACGATAGCTTCCGTGGCCGGATCCTTCTCGAACATCGCCAGGATGTCGATGAAGTTGGAACCCGGGATCGGGTCGCCGCCGATGCCCACACAGGTGGACTGGCCGAAGCCTGCGTCCGTGGTCTGCTTCACCGCTTCGTAGGTCAGGGTACCTGACCGGGAGACGATGCCGACCTTGCCGGGCAGGTGGATGTGACCGGGCATGATGCCGATCTTGCACTCGCCGGGGGTGATGACACCGGGGCAGTTGGGGCCGATCAGGCGCACGCCGAGCTCATCGCACTTGACCTTGGCATCCAGCATGTCCAGCGTGGGGATACCTTCGGTGATGCACACGATCAGTTTCACACCGCTGTTGGCAGCCTCCAGAATGGAGTCCTTGCAGAACGGCGCGGGTACGTAGATCACCGACGCATCGGCGCCGGTCTGCTCTACCGCATCAGCCACGGTATTGAACACGGGCAGACCCAGGTGCTGCTGGCCGCCCTTGCCCGGGGTAACACCGCCGACCATCCTGGTGCCGTAGGCGATGGCCTGTTCGGAGTGGAAGGTGCCCTGGGAGCCGGTGAAGCCCTGGCAGATAACCTTGGTGTTCTTGTCGATCAGGATACTCATTTCAGGCGACTCCTCCGGCTGCTTTGACGACCTGCTGGGCAGCATCTGTGAGGCTGGTGGCAGCAATAATGTTCAGTCCACTGTCTGCCAGGACCTTGCGTCCCAGCTCCGCGTTGTTGCCTTCGAGGCGAACAACCACCGGCACTTCCACGCCGATTTCCTGCAC
>JBFHFJ010000140.1:0-8244 GCA_041583655.1 Haliea sp.
AGGGCCTCGATCTCGGCGTGGTTGCCACCAGCGGGCTGGGTAAAGCCTTCCCCGATGATGTGACCGTCACGCACCAGCACGCAACCCACGTGGGGATTGGGCATCGCGGAATAGCGCCCGCGACGGGCCAGCTGCAGCGCCCGGGCCATCATGCGTGTATCGAAATGGATGTCAGTCATGGATCAATTCAACGAGCGCCGGGACGGCGGACTCAAACAGCGCCGCTGCGCTCTTTCTTGGGTTCCGCCTCCAGGCGCTCGATGGCATCGCGAAACTCGGAGATGTCCTGAAAGCTGTGGTAAACGGAGGCGAAGCGCACATAGGCAACCTGGTCCAGCTGCTTGAGGTGATCCATGACCAGCTCACCCAGCACCCGGGAACCCACCTCGCGCTCGCCGGTGGCGCGCAGGGCGTGCTTGATGTGATTGATGGTGGCTTCGATGTCCTCCACCGATACCGGCCGTTTCTCCAGCGCGCGCTGAAAGCCCGCCCGCAGCTTGTTTTCATCGAAGGGCTCACGGTTGCCGTTCTGCTTGATAACCCGCGGCATGACCAGTTCTGCCACCTCGTAGGTGGTGAAGCGTTCCTTGCAGCTCAGGCACTCACGGCGGCGACGGATCTGGTCGCCCTCGGCGACCAGGCGCGAATCGATCACCTTGGTGTCATCGGCGGCACAAAAGGGGCAGTGCATGGGAAGTTACCCTGTGGACAAGTGCCTGAAGCGTAACATATTTTCGGGAGAGCCGGTGGCCTCCGTCGCAGGCTGCCAGGGGTGCGTGGCGGCCTCGGGCGCTGGCTGTCAGCGCAGCACCTGTCGCATGACAGGCACCTGCGGCGCCCATCTTTGCTATGCTCGCTCCCTGCCATCAGGAGACCGTCATGATCAAACCCACGCTTTCGCGCCTGCTCCGCCGGGCCACACTCACTACGCTGGTTTGCACCCTCGCCCTCCCCGCGACCAGCATGGCGCAGAAAACCGCGCGCCCGGTGCTGCTGGGCAAACACTGGGTCGCGGTGACCGGCAAGCCCCAGGGCGCCGCCGCCGGGGCGATGATCTTCCAGCAGGGCGGCAACGCCATCGACGCTGCGGCGGCCATGCTGGCGGTGACGTCAACCATGTGGGACGTGCTGGGCTGGGGCGGCGAGACCCAGGCGCTGATCTACAACCCGCACACCCGCGAGGTAAAGGGCATCAATGCGCTGGGCGTCGCCCCCACCGGCGCCACCCCCGAGTTCTTCCGTGAGCAGGGCCTGCTCTATCCGCCGGAATACGGCCCGCTGGCCGCAGTCACCCCCGGCACCCCGGGCGGACTGATGGTGATGCTGGCGGAGTACGGCCGCCTGAGCCTGGCACAGGTGCTGGCGCCGGCCATGGAGATGGCCCGGGGCTATCCCATCGAGGAAACCCAGGCCCGGTTTATCGAAAGCCGCCGCGACATCCTGGCGCAGTGGCCGGATTCGCGGCGGGTATTCCTGCCCCACTTTGACGCCGACAAACCAGAGCAGCGCGCGGCACCGGCACCCGGGGAAATCTTCCGCCAGCCCGACCTGCTCGCGACGCTGGAAAAACTGGTCGCCACCGAGGCCGAAGCGCTGGCGGCGGGCAGCGACCGCAAGGCCGCGATTATGGCCGCCTATCAGCGCTTCTACCGCGGTGATATCGCCGCGGAGATTGTCCGCGCCACCCGGGAACAGGGCGGGCTGATCACCGCTCAGGACCTGGCCAACTGGGAGGTGATCATCGAGGAACCGGTGAGCGTCAGCTACCGCGGCATCGATGTCTACAAGCTCACCACCTGGACCCAGGGGCCCGCCATGCTGCAGGCCCTGAACCTGCTCGAGGGTTTCGACCTCAAGGCCATGGGCTACAACAGCACCCGGTATATCCACACCCTGTACCAGGCGATGAACCTGGCCTTCGCCGACCGCGATTTCTATTACGGCGACCCCTACCTGCCACCGGAGGAACCGATCACCGGCCTGCTGTCGAAAAAGTACGCGGAGCAACGCCGCAAGCTGATGCCCGCCGACCGCAACCTGACCGACCTCAAGCCCGGCGATCCCTACCCCTTCCAGGGCGGCAAGAACCCCTTCGAGGCCCTGCGCCAACAGTGGACTCCCGTCCCGCCCGCCGCCGATGCCCAGGGCGCCGACAGCTTCCAGCAGGCGGGTACCATGAGCGCCGACGAGGCCTTCCTCGCCGGCACCACATCAATACAGGCGGCGGACGCCGAGGGCTGGGTGATCTCGGTGACCCCGTCAGGGGGCTGGATTCCCGCCTTCGTGGCCGGCAATACCGGCGTGGGCCTGAGCCAGCGCATGCAGAGTTTCGTGCTGGACAGGGCGCTGAACCCCTACAACGTGGTGCAGCCGGGACAGCGCCCGCGGGTTACCCTCACTCCCTCCCTGGCGCTCAGGGACGGTGTGCCGCTGATGGCCTTTTCCGTACAGGGAGGGGACACCCAGGACCAGAACCTGCTGCAGTTCTTCCTCAACATGGTCGAGTTCGGCATGAATGTGCAGCAGGCGGCGGAGGCCCACAACATCCTCAGCTACCAGATGCAAAGCTCCTTCGGCGCGCACCAGGCCGAGCCGGGACGCCTGCAGGTCACGCCGCTGGTCTCACCGTTCACCCGGGCCGAGCTTTCCCGCATGGGCTACCAGGTGGAGGTGGTGGAGCGCACCTACAACCCCACTACCGCGATCTGGTTTGACCGAGAGCACGGCACCATGCAGGGCGGCGCCAGTGATTACGGGGATGACTACGGAGTCGCCTGGTAACAAAAAAAGGGGCCGCGGCCCCTTTTTTATTGCTCCTGCCCTGCGCCTCAGCGGTAGACCGGGAAGCGCTTGCAGATATCCAGCACCTTGACCTTCACCTCGGCGATGGCCGCGGTGGCATCACCTTGCTCAAGGGCCTCGAGAACGTCACACATCCAGCCCGCCAGCTCGACGGTCTCGGCCTCGGCAAAGCCGCGCGTGGTGATGGCCGGGGTGCCGACCCGCAGGCCGGAGGTGATGAAGGGCGAGCGCGGGTCATTGGGCACCGCGTTCTTGTTCACGGTGATGTTGGCCAGGCCCAGGGCCTCGTCCGCATCCTTGCCGGTGTAGGGCTTGCCGATCAGGTCCACCAGCATCAGGTGGTTGTCAGTGCCGCCGGAGACAATGTTGATGCCGCGCTCAATGAACGTCCTTGCCATGGCCCGGGCGTTCGCCACCACCTGCTTCTGGTAGGCGACGAATTCAGGGCTGGCGGCCTCCTTGAAGCTCACCGCCTTGGCCGCGATGACGTGCATCAGCGGGCCGCCCTGGCCACCGGGGAACACGGCGGACTGGAACTTCTTCTCCAGCGCCTCGTTGGCGCGGGCCAGGATGATGCCGCCGCGGGGACCGCGCAGGGTCTTGTGGGTGGTGGAAGTCACCACATCCGCATGGGGCACCGGGTTGGGGTAGACGCCGGCCGCCACCAGGCCCGCCACGTGGGCCATGTCCACCAGCAGGTAGGCGCCGACCTTGTCGGCTATGGCTCGGAAACGGGCCCAGTCCATGACCCGGGAATAGGCGGAAAAGCCGGCCACGATCATCTTCGGCTTGTGCTCCAGGGCCAGCGCTTCCACCTGGTCATAATCGACCTCGCCGGTATCCGCCTTCAGTCCGTACTGGATAGCGTTGTACATCTTGCCGGAAAAATTGGGCTTGGCGCCGTGAGTCAGGTGGCCGCCATCCGCCAGGCTCATGCCCAGGACAGTATCGCCGGCGTTGCACAGGGCCTGGTAGACCGCGGAGTTGGCCTGGGACCCGGAGTGCGGCTGGACATTGGCGTAGTCCGCGCCGAACAGGGCCTTGGCCCGTTCGATGGCCAGCTGCTCCGCCTTGTCGACGAACTCGCAGCCGCCGTAGTAGCGCTTGCCCGGGTAGCCTTCCGCGTACTTGTTGGTCAGCACCGTGCCCTGGGCCTCCATGACCCGGGGGCTGGCGTAGTTTTCCGAGGCGATGAGCTCGATGTGCTCTTCCTGGCGACGCTCCTCCTCCTTGATGGCGGAAAAGATCTCGTCGTCGAAGCCTGCAATGGTCATGCTCTGGTCAAACATCGGTGTCCCCTGGCTGGCGGGGGCGCGAACGCCCGGATGAATAAAGCCGCGCATTTTACCCAAATTCATCCCGCCATATAAGTAGCGGGTCACAGCCTGCCCAATCCTGTATTACTTCTGTCACCTTTGTGACATATAGTGTTACGCGACAATTTGCCTCAACGACACAGGAAACCCTGACCAATCATGAATATCAGTTTCTTTGGCAGCGGCTATGTGGGCCTGGTACAGGCCGCGATCTTCGCCGATGTGGGCCACCGGGTCACCTGCATGGACATCGACCCCGCCCGCGTCGACCGCCTGCGCGAGGGTGATGTGCCCTTTTTCGAGCCGGGTCTCGACCAGCTGATCCGCAACGGTATCGCCAGCGGCCTGCTGTCCTTCACCACGGACGCCAAGGAGGCGGTGCAGGCCAGCGACTACCTGTTTGTCTGCGTCGGCACCCCGGCCGGCAGTGATGGTTCGGCGGACCTGAGCTATGTCATGCAGGTGGCCACCTCCATCGCCCGCTACATGAGCAGCCGCAAGGTGGTGATCACCAAGTCCACGGTGCCCGTGGGCACCACCGACAAGGTGCACCAGCACATTGCCGCTGCCCTGGAGGCACAGGGCCGCAACATCCCCATTGAGGTGGCCTCCAACCCTGAATTCCTGAAAGAAGGTTCCGCGGTGGCGGATTGCCAGAGCCCCGACCGGATCATCATCGGCACCCACTCCGCCAGGGTTCTGGAGGAGCTGCGGCGCATGTATCAGGCCTTCAACCGCAATCATGAAAAGATCATGCACATGGACCCGCGCAGCGCGGAGATGACCAAGCTCGCGGCCAATGCCATGCTCGCCACCAAGATCAGCTTCATGAACGAGATGGCCACCATCGCCGAGGCGGTGGGCGCGGACATCGAACTGGTGCGGCGGGGCATGGGCTCGGACCCGCGCATCGGCTACCACTTCATCTACCCCGGCTGCGGCTACGGCGGGTCCTGCTTCCCCAAGGATGTGCGCGCCCTCAAGCACCTGGCCGAACAACATGGCCACCGCGCCAACATCCTCACCGCGGTACACGACACCAACCAGCGGCAGAAGAACAAACTGGCGGAACGGGTCATGGCGCGCCTCGGCGCGGATCTGTCGGGCAAGACCATTGCTGTCTGGGGCCTGTCCTTCAAGCCCAACACCGACGACATGCGCGAGGCGCCCAGCCGCTACCTGATCGAGGGCATCTGGTCCTACGGCGGCAAGGTACGGGCCTTTGACCCCAAAGCCATGGCAGCCTGCGGGGAGATCTACGGCCCGCGCGACGACCTCGTCTTCTGCGAACACAAGGAAGAGGCCCTCAGGGGCGCCGATGCGCTGGTCATCTGCACCGAATGGAAGACTTTCTGGTCACCGGATTTCGAGCTGATCAAGCGCGAGCTCAGCCAGCCCCTCATCTTTGACGGTCGCAACCTGTACAACCCGGCGCAGATGGAGGAACTGGGCATTGAATACTACGGCATCGGTCGCGGCCGCTCGCTGGTGGCGGCGGCGTGACCGCAGGAGTGACCCTGGGCTGGCGGGAGTGGCTGGGCCTGCCCGACCTCGGCATCGACAGGATCAAGGCCAAGGTGGACACCGGGGCCCGCACCAGCGCCCTGCACGCATTTTATGTCGAGCCCTTTGAGCGCGACGGCGAGCGCTGGGTGCGTTTTGGCATCCACCCGCAACAGGGCGACACTTCCCGGGTGGTGGAGTGTGAGGCGAAAGTCACGGACCAGCGCCAGGTCACGGACTCCGGCGGCCACCGGGAAATCAGGTACGTTATAGTCACCACCATTGCCCTGGGCGAGGACCGCTTCGAGGCGGAAATGACCCTGACCGACCGCGAAAACATGCGCTTCAGGATGCTGCTGGGCCGCACCGCCATGCGCGGTCGCTGCCTGGTCGATCCGGGGCGCTCCTATCTGCTGGGCAAGCGCACTTACTGACAGGGAGAGGCACAGCAATGCCGGTGAACGGCAAGAAACTCGTTATTGGCGGGCAGGAGATACTGCCCGGCGAACGCAAGGTGATCGACATACCCGTCGCTCCCACCTATACCCATGACAACCTGTCCATCAGCGTCCAGGTCGTGCGCGGCAAGCGCCCCGGGCCAGTCCTGTTTGTCTGCGCCGCCATCCACGGCGACGAGATAAACGGCGTAGAGATCATTCGCCGCCTGCTCAAGGACCCGCATCTGGAGCGTATCCGTGGCACCCTGATTGCCATCCCCATCGTCAACATCTACGGCTTCATCAACCACACCCGCTACCTGCCTGACGGACGCGACCTGAACCGCTCCTTCCCCGGTTCTACCCGCGGTTCCCTGACCGGCCGCATTGCACATACCTTCCTGCAGGAAATCGTGGTCAAGTGCACCCACGGCATCGACCTTCACACCGGCGCCCGCCACCGCAGCAACTTCCCCCAGATCCGCGCCAACCTGGAGGACCCCGAGGTGCTGGGAATGACCGAAGCCTTCGGCGCCCCCATTGCCATCGACGCCAAGATCCGCGACGGCTCACTGCGCCAGGCCGCCGGCGACCTCGGGGTGCCGGTGTTGCTGTACGAATCCTGCGAGGCCCTGCGTTTCGACGAAATCTATATCCGCGCCGGGGTCAAGGGCGTACTCAACGTCATGCGCCACATCGGCATGCTGCGCCGCAGCCGCGCCAGGGTGAAGCCGCCCATTATCAGCCGCAACACCCACTGGATCCGCGCCCCGGAAAGCGGCGTCCTGCGGGTGCTGGTGCCGCTGGGGGCGGAAGTGTACAAGGACCAGATAATCGCCTTCATCGCCGACCCGATGGGCACCAGCGAAACCGACGTGGTGTGCGATGGCCACGGCATCGTGGTCGGGCGCACGAACCTGCCCCTGGCCTACGAGGGCGATGCGCTGTTCCATATCGCGGAGATCGGCTCCAAGGCCAACTGGGAGGTGGACGAGTTCCACGAGGCCCATGAGCCGGACGCCTCGGAGCTGGACCCGGATGACTTGAGCTCGGCGCCGATCGCGATTTGATTCAGCGTGAATGGCCCCCAAGTCGAGCGCAGGTTGGGCTGTGAATAGTGCTTCGATCAGAGTCCGGACGAGGCCGCGGTTGGGGGCTGTCAGGACTGTCCGAGACATGGATATCGAGGAACAAGCGACCATGGAGAGCCCACCCCGCTTTACCGGGTGTGGGCTTGAGCGGGTCCCGGGAGGGGCGCAGGGACCGGCACCGGAACCCGAAAGGTGCTCCCGTCCGAAAACGACGATGGCTCAGGAGTCCAATTTGAACTACTGAACGGAGGACAGCAGCCGCTGAAGCCGCATCGTATTCCTGCTAGAATCCGCCCACATTTTCACCACCACAGGCACCAGTCCCAGATGGCACAGTACGTCTACACCATGAATCGCGTCGGCAAGGTCGTGCCGCCGAAAAAGAAAATCCTCGAAGATATCTCCCTGTCGTTCTTCCCCGGCGCCAAGATCGGCGTGCTGGGCCTCAACGGTTCGGGCAAATCCACCCTGCTGCGGATCATGGCCGGGATTGACACGGACATCCTCGGCGAGGCGCGGCCGCAGCCGGGGATCAAGATCGGCTACCTGCCCCAGGAGCCGCAGCTGAATCCGGACAAGGATGTGCGCGGCAATGTCGAGGAGGGCCTGCAGGAGGCCATTGACGCCCTGGCCGGGCTGGACAAGGTCTATGCCGCCTATGCTGAACCGGACGCGGATTTTGACGCGCTGGCCAAGGAACAGGCGCGGCTGGAGGATATCATCCAGGCCACAGATGCCCACAACCTGGAGCACAAGCTGGAGGTGGCGGCTGATGCGCTGCGCCTGCCACCCTGGGATGCGGATGTCAGCACCCTGTCCGGCGGTGAGCGACGCCGGGTGGCGCTGTGCCGGCTGCTGCTGTCGGCGCCGGACATGCTGCTACTCGACGAACCCACCAACCACCTGGACGCGGAGAGCGTGGCCTGGCTGGAAAAGTTCCTGCTCGACTTTTCCGGCACGGTGGTGGCGATTACCCACGACCGCTACTTTCTTGACACCGCCGCCGGCTGGATCCTGGAACTGGACCGCGGCCGCGACATCCCCTCTGAGGGCAACTACTCGGACTGGCTGGCGGCCAAGGAGGCGCGCCTGGAG
>JBFHFJ010000141.1:0-8241 GCA_041583655.1 Haliea sp.
ACCAGCAGGCCCAGAGACAGGATAAGGGCGAACAGTGTCACGCGGTTGATGGTGTAGCCGAAGGCCATGTCCAGGGCCAGGGTGATGCCGTAGCAGATCGGTACTGCCAGCCCCACGACGAGGCCAGCACGCCAGCCCAGGAAAACGCTGATGAACACCACCACGGTCACAATGGCGAAGCCCAGGCTACTGGTGAGGTTGTTGACCTTTTCGTCCGCGGTCTGGCCGTAGTCGCGCAGCACCTCCAGGTGCAGGTTCGCAGGCAACAGTTCGCGCTGCAGGTGTGCCATTTCCTCATGAACCCGCCGGGCAACACTGACCGCATTGGTGCCGGGCTTCTTGGCCACGTTCAGGATCACCATGGGATAGCGCTGGCCGCTGGTCGCCCTCGCCCTCGGCTCGCGCCCGGAAAATGCAATCCAGGTATACGCTGAAGGCTCCTCAGGGCCGTCGACAATGCGGCCAACGTCCTGCAGGTAGACCGGCGCCCCGTCAATGACATTGACCACCAGGCCGGGCAGCGCCTCGGGGCTGCGCAGGGCATCTCCACTTTCCAGCAGGATGGATTCGTTGTTGAACGACCAGCGCCCGGCAGATTGCAACTGGTTGGACACGCTCAATGCCGACACCACATCGGCGGCAGTGGTCCTGCGGGCGGCCAGCGCCTCAGGATCCAGCAGAACCTGTACCTGCCGCGCGCGTCCGCCGGTCACCGTCACTTCCCCGCTATCAGGAATCCGCTGCAGATGGGTGGAGAGTTCATCGGCCACCCGCCGCAACTCGTGGTCACTGTAGCGCTGCGGGTCACTGGACCAGAGCGCCAGCACCACGATGGCGACATCGTCCACTTCCACCGGGCGCAGCTGCCATTGACTGACCACGGCAGGTATCTGGTGCTGGTTCGAGTAAAGCTTGTTGTAGGTATTGAGCAGGGACTCCTCGCGGTCCTCCCCGACGTGGAAGGCCAGGGTCACAGCGGCGCGCCCCGGCGTTGTGGTGGAGTAGACATGCTCAACGCCGGGAATCTGCGCCAGCAGTTTTTCCAGGGGAATGGCGACCTGGCGCTCCACCTGGACGGTATTGAGGCCGGGCGCCTCGACAAACACATCCACCACGGGAACCACGATCTGCGGCTCTTCCTCACGCGGCGT
This sequence comes from Haliea sp., assembly GCA_041583655.1. Lineage (GTDB taxonomy): Bacteria > Pseudomonadota > Gammaproteobacteria > Pseudomonadales > Halieaceae > Haliea. The sequence goes on from JBFHFJ010000141.1 coordinate 1,152, forward strand.
AAACAGCAGCGAGATGATGCCCGCCAGCAGGCCCACGACGAACAGGGACCTGGGCAGCCCACCTCCAAGCGTATAGGCAACCAGGCGATCCAGGGGATGCATCACGGGCCCACCTTCAATCAGCGCAGTAAAGTGTGTGCAGCAGGTGCAGGACGGCGGGTGCCTCCCGGCCCGCCAGCGCATAGTAGATGAGCTGGCCGTCGCGGCGGGTGGTCACCAGCCCGGCGTCCCGCAGGCGCGCAAGATGCTGGGAAAGGGCCGACTGGGAGAGTGGCACTACATCGTTGAGGCTACCGACGCTGCGCTCCCCGTCCACCAGTGCACAGAGAATCATCAGGCGTTTTTCATTCGCCAGCTGCTTGAGCAATTGTGCGGCCTCCCCGGCCCGCAGGGCCATGGCATCGGCATTCATGATCACTGTCCGTCCGCCGGCGGTATAACGCAAGAGTACATTAGATATTATTAATATACAAAACCCCCGCACTGCGCAACAAGGGACGGGAAAAGGTTTACAATCACCGGGACAAGCCGCGAGCAACCAGGAGCAATGCCATGTCCGCAGCCAACATCATCATGAACAGGGACACCACCGGCATGGGTGGCGAGGATGCCGGTAAATCCACTGCCGAGATACGGCGTGAACGCAAGCAGAAGCTGGCGGCCGCCCTGCGCCTGTTCGGCAAGTTTGGTTTTGACGAGGGCGTGGCAGGGCATGTGACCGTCAGGGACCCCGAGCACCCGGACCAGTTCTGGGTCAATCCCATGGGCAGGTCCTTCAAGCAGATGCGGGTGTCGGACCTGCTGCTGGTGGATCACACCGGCGAGGTGGTTGCCGGCGATGGCCTGCTCAACGGCGCGGCGTTCACCATCCATTCGCGTATCCACATGGCCCACCCCCGGGTCACTGCCGCGGCCCATTCCCACTCGCTGTACGGCAAGGCCTGGTCGTCGCTGGGGCGCCTGCTGGACCCGATTACCCAGGACGCCTGCGCGTTCTACGAAGACCACGTGCTGTTCGATGACTTTACCGGCGTGGTGCTGGACAGCAGCGAAGGGGAGCGTATTGCCGCCGCACTGGGCGAGCACAAGGCCGCCATCCTGCAGAACCACGGCCTGCTGACGGTAGGCGGGACGGTGGACGAGGCCGCATGGTGGTTCATTACCATGGAACGATCCTGCCAGGCCCAGCTTCTGGCCGAGGCTGCAGGCAAGCCAAAACTGATAAAGCCTGAATTCGCCGCCAGGACCCGGGACACCGTCGGCTCGTCACTCGCCGGCTGGTTCAGCTTCCAGCCCCTGTACGATGTGATCGTCGCCGAGCAGCCGGAATTGCTGGATTAGCGGGCCGCACTGGACCAGGGAACAGCGCATGTCCCGGAAAACCTGGTTGCAGGGTCTCTTCGCCACCGGCCTGCTGGCGGTAGCCATCATCCAGTTCATTCCCTCACCACCGCTCGAGTTGCCCGCGGAGCTGCCACCCGCGGCGCGCGCCGACGCCCGCATGCTGGACTTCGAGGGCATTCACAACTTTCGCGATCTCGGCGGCTATACCACCAGCGATGGCCGCAGCGTGCAGTGGGGCAGGTTGTACCGCTCCGGCCACCTGGCAAACGCCTCGAGCCACGACCTGCAACAGTTGCAACGCTTGCAGCTGTCCACCCTGATCGATTTCCGTTCCGCCGCAGAGCGGGCGGAAGAACCCAGCCGCCTGCCCGCCACCCCGCCCTTCGAGGTGCTCCACATCCCCACCCTGGACGAGGGTAACCAGGCCATGGTGGGCGAGTTGCGCCAGCGCGTGGAAACCGGGAATTTCGCCGGCTTCGACCCGAATGCTTTCATGCTGGAGGCGAATCGCCAATTCGCCACGACGTTCACCACACAGTACCGGACATTCATGCATGCGGTGCTGGAGGCAAATGGCAACCCCGTTGCCTGGCACTGTACCGCAGGCAAGGATCGCACCGGGTTTGCCGCGGCCATACTGCTGCGGGTACTGGGTGTTCCCCAGGACCAGGTCATGGCCGACTATCTCGCCAGCCGGGAGCCGGCGCTGGCGGCACGGCGCAGCGAACTGCTCCTGCTGCGCCTGTTCAAGGGAGCGGAAGCCGCGGACACCGTGGCCGCGATGCTGGGTGTCGAGGAGCGCTGGCTACAGACCGCCTTCGCCACCATCGACACCCATTGGGAGAGCTTCGACCGCTACGTCAGCGAAGGCCTGCAACTGTCCGCGGAAGACGTCGAGCGCCTGCGGCAGAACCTGCTGGCCAGCTCCGGAGAATAACCCGGCTCAGTCCCGCCAGGCCTGCTCGTCAAGGTCGAGATCACGCCAGTCCTCCAGCCTCAGGCGCGGTTCGCCGCCGGCGCGCAGCTGGGCGTCGTAGTCCGCCAGCAGGCGCATCCCGATCCGGTACATCCACACCAGCCCGACCAGATTGACCAGCGCCAGCAGGCCCATGGTAAGTTCGGCAAACCCGAATACCGTGCTAAGGTCCTGCAGCGAGCCCCAGAACACCAGGCCGAGTACCGCGACCCGGAACAGGTTGGCTACCTTGGGATTGTCGTGGCTGAAGAAACTGAGGCTGTTGTCGCCCAGGTAGTAGTTGTACATGATGGAACTGAAGGCAAACAGCACCAGCGCCAGGGAGACAAAGCCCGCGCCCCAGGCACCGACATGGCTGGCCATCGCCGCCTGGGTAAGCACGACGCCGTCGACCCCGGCTGCCCCTGGCTGGTAGGCGTCCGAGAGCAGGATGATAACCGCGGTGCAGCTGCACATGATCAGGGTGTCGATGAAAACACTGAAGGCCTGCACCACACCCTGGTTGGCGGGATGCGGCACGTGGGCAACCGCGGCCACGTTGGGTGCGCTCCCCAGCCCGGCCTCGTTACTGAACAAACCGCGTTTCACGCCCTGCATGATCACCGCGCCGAGGCCCCCGCCCACCGCCTGCTCCAGGCCAAAGGCACTTTCAACGATGTGCCAGAGCGCCGCCGGCACCGCGGTGATGTTGAGTACAATCACCACCAGCGCAGCAAGCAGATACGCCAGCGCCATCAGCGGCACGATAAGCTCCGCCACCAGGGCGATGCGGCGGATCCCGCCAAAAATCACCGAGCCGAGCAGGAGCACCATCAGCGACCCGGTCACCCAGGTCGACACCCCGAAGGAGGCCTGCAGCGAAGTCGCCACCACGTAGGACTGGACCGCGTTGAACCCCAGCCCGAAAGTCACCAGCAGCAGCACCGAGTAGACCGCTGCCAGTCCGCGCTGGCGAATACCGTGGGTGAGATAGTAGGCGGGGCCGCCGCGGTAGGTGCCGTCCGGCTCCGCACGCTTGAACAGCTGGGCCAGGGAGCACTCGAAGAAACTGGTGGCCATGCCCATCAGGCCGATGACCCACATCCAGAACACAGCGCCCGGCCCGCCGAGGGTAATGGCGACCGCGACCCCCGCGATATTACCGCTGCCGACCCGACCCGCGACAGACACCACCAGTGCCTGGAAGGAGCTGATATGGCCGCGTTCGTGATGCAGGCCGCCGCGCAGGACACTGAACATGCGCCCAAAATAGCGGAATTGCACAGCCCGTGAACCCACGGTGAACAGCAGGCCGACCCCAACCAGGACCACGATCAGAATCTGGCCCCAGAGGAAATCATTGACTACGCTCAGCATGCTGGCTCCTGACGCGATGTGGGCGGGGTGGAACGGCGACCGGCGTCAGCCGCCGATCCCCGAGATAAAGATCACCACCAAAGCCGGCGGCACCACAAAACGGATCATGAAGCGCCAGAGGTTATAACTGCCATTGCCCATGCCCTCGAGTTCATCGCGACTGGCCTCGCGGGTCATCGCCCAGCCGGCGAACACGGCAATGAGCAGGCCCCCCAGGGGCAACAGGATCTGGTTGGAAAAATAATCCATGGTGTCGTTGAAATTGCGGCCACCGAACCTGATCTCCCCGAGCACGTTGTAGGAGAGAATACTGAAGATACTCAGCAGCGCCACGGAGCCGATAACCAGCACCGCGCTGCGATGCCGCGGCATGCCGAAGCGCTCCTCGATCCAGGCGTTGACGCACTCCACCAGCCCCACCATTGAGGTAATGCCCGCCACCGACAGCATGGTGAAAAAGAGCACGCTGAACAGGTGGCCGCCGGGCATCTGCGCAAAGGCCACCGGCAGCGTCTGGAAAATCAGTCCGGCGCCAGCTGCCGGGTCCAGCCCGTGGTGGAAAACAGCGGGGAAAATCACCAGGCCGGCGAGCAGCGCCACCCCGGTATCGGCCACCACGATGATCAACACGGACTGGCCTATGGATATCGACTTCGGCAGGTAGGAGCCGTAGATCATCATGCCGCCCATGGCGACACCGATGGAGAAAAAGGCCTGGCCGATGGCCACCAGGAATACGTCCGGACTGATCTTGCTGAAATCCGGGGTGAACAGCCAGGTGATCGCCTCGCTGAAGCCACCGATGAAATAATTGTAGGTGGCCAGCCCCAGCAACAACAGGAACATCAGCGGCATCATCACCACGACAGCGCGCTCAATGCCCTCCTTGACCCCGGCATAGATGATCACCCCGGTAATCAACAATCCCGCCAGCGTCCAGAACAACATCCCCGCAGTATCGCCGAGAACTGCCGCGAACTGACCGCTTGCATTCAGGGCATCGACGTCGGCAAAGCCGGTGGTCACTGCCTTGAACAGATACCACAGCACCCAGCCGACGATCACGGAATAGACTATCTCAATGCTGTAGGCGGCCAGCAGGCCCATGCCTCCGACCCACTGCCAGTGGCGACTGCGCCGGCTCTCCAGCGCCACCGACACCATCGCCCCGGGAGGGCTCGACTGGCCCCTGCGGCCTACCATCAGCTCGGCGACAAGGATGGGCACGCCGATGCCAAAGGCACAGGCCAGGTAGATGATGACGAACGCGGCGCCGCCGTTTTCACCGGTGATGTACGGGAAGCGCCAGATATTGCCGAGGCCAACAGCGAAACCGACCGCGGCCATGATGAAAGCGAAGCGCGAGGACCAGTGATCAGCTGCCGCTATTGCCATAAAGTCGAGCTCCGGTTCTTGTCGTTATGACAGCAGTGTACCCAAAACCCTGCCGTCCCCAAAACCCCGCCGGGGATCAGCCCACGGCGGCCAGCGGTGCACAGGCCTGCTGCAGCCAGGCGCGATCGGCATCCGGCAGCAGCGGGCCGACGGTGCTGGCCACCTGGTTGTGATAGGCGTCCAGCCAGCGCAGCTCCCGCGCATCCAGCAGTGTCAGGTCCAGCAGGCGCCGGTCGAAGGGTGCGAGGGTGAGGGCTTCAAAGCCGTACATCGGTGTTTCCATCTCACCCGCCACCTCGGTCACCACGACCAGGTTCTCGCAGCGAATGCCGAAGGCGCCGTCCCGGTAGTAACCGGGCTCGTTGCTGATAATCATGCCCGGCTGCAAGGGCACCGGGGCCCAGGCCTTGGCAATTCGCTGGGGCCCCTCGTGCACGCTGAGAAAAGCGCCGACACCGTGACCGGTACCGTGATCGTAGTCGTGCCCCTCCCGCCACAGGTGCTGCCGCGCAAGGATGTCGAGATGGGTGCCCGTGGTGCCCTTGGGGAAACGCGCCTGGTCCAGGGCGATGTGCCCCTTCAACACAAGCGTGAACAGGCGGCGCACCTCCGCATCCGGTTCGCCGATGGCTACGGTGCGGGTGATGTCGGTGGTGCCGTCGGTGTACTGGCCGCCAGAGTCGACCAGATAGACAGAATCAGGCGACAGCGCAGTGGGAGTGCCATTGCGGTAGCTGTAGTGGCACATGGCGGCATTGCTGCCGGCGGCCGAGATGGTTTCGAAGGAAGGCCCCTGAAAATGTTCCCCACCGGATCTGAATTCCAGCAGCTTGTCCGCCAGCTCGGCCTCGTTGTACAGGCGCCCCGCAGCCTGCTCGCCATCCAGCCAGGCCAGAAACCGCACCACCGCGGCACCATCGCGGATGTGGGCGGCACGGGCACCGGCGATCTCCACCGCATTCTTGCAGGCCTTGGGAAGGATCACCGGATCGGTGCCTGCAACCAGGGTTGCGCCACCCTGCTCCAGCAACAGCTGTGACCAGGCGTTCGCAGTCACCGGGTCCGCCAGCACCCGCTTGCCCGCCTGCGCGCCGAGCAGGGCCTCCGCCTGATCCGGGGCATGCAGGCGCACACCGTCGCCGCAATGCTGCTGCCAACCCGCTGGCATCCGCCCCGGCTCTACCAGCAGGTCCAGCGCACCGTCAGCCCAGAGCAACGCCAGCGACTGCAACACCGGAAGACAGGGTATATCCTGCCCGCGCAGGTTGAGCAGCCAGGACACGGAATCGGGGGCAAACACCAGCGCGACATCCGCATCCAGCGCCTTGACGGCCGCACCGATACGCTGGCGCTTGCTGGCACTGGACTCGCCGGTAAACGACTCGCCCAGCAGCAGGGCAGGGGCGACTTCCGCGGCGGGCCTGTCCTGCCAGCTGCGATCCACCAGGTTATCGGTATCCGTACACAGCTCCAGGCCCGACGCCGCCAGCTCGTCCCCGAACTGGCGCAGCCACTGCAGGTTGTGCAGGCGAGGGTCCACTGCCACCCGCGCACCGGGTTGCAGGATGGACCGCAGCCACTGCACAGGCGGCTCCTCGATCAGGTGGTGGTAGCTGAATTCAGTGGCCGAGACCTGCTGCCTGACCTGTACGGTATAGCGGCCATCAACAAATATCCCTGCGCTCTCGCGCAGGATCACGGCCATGCCCGCGGACCCGGAAAACCCGGTAGCCCACAGCAGGCGCTCGTTGTGCCTGGGGATATACTCTCCCAGGTGCTCGTCGGCCCGGGGAATCAGGTAGGCATCATAGGTGCGCTCCGCCATCAGTTGGCGCAGAGCTGCGAGGCGTGTCGCTGTTGTCATGGTCATTGTCCGGTAATCGGGAAAACTCAGTCTTCCATCAAGTCAAAATCGGATTTGGAGATGCCGCAGTCGGGGCACTCCCAGGTATCGGGGACATCTTCCCAGCGCGTGCCGGGGGGTATTCCGTCCTCGGGGATCCCGAGGGCCTCATCGTA
>JBFHFJ010000142.1:0-8193 GCA_041583655.1 Haliea sp.
ATTCCGCTCACCATGCACGCGGCGGATGCACTGGTGAAGACTGGTCTGACCCACAGCAAGTACATCTATCCCGCTCCCCGGCGCAAAGCGCTTGCGGGCTATTCGTTGCCGGGTGCATACGATACCGTCTGACCAGTGCTGGCCAGGGCGCAGCAATGGATTGCCTGGTATTCGAGCGCAGTGGCCCGGTCACGATACCTCGGCGGATGGGGACACTGGCTGCCAGGCGCCGGTCCTGACCCGAAGCAGTCCTGCAGGCCCGCTACTATTTACCGCTGGGCTCCAGTTCGAAGAAGGTCGCCTTGTCGACGTTGAAGCGGCCATCGGTGATGCGGTGGATAACCGCTCCCTCGTTGTTGACCAGGTTGCCCGAAAAGGTGCCGGCAAATGCAGAGTGGCCGGATTTCCTGGCATCGATAAGCGTGGCCTCAAGGCTGCCCTCATCCATGCCATACATGATGTTGTAGATTCCAGCCCTGGGCAGCAGCAATATGGACACTTCCTCCCTGCCCTTGCCTGGCAGGTCATGGCGCTGGCTGCTGGCGCCGGGGCGAAAGCCGAAGGAGACTGAAATCTGGCTCCCGCTGCCTGAAACGGTGGGGTAGCCGGTGTCCGGATGGCGTTCGAAGCGAATATCCCGGGAGTCGAAGCCGCCGAGAACGACGGTGCCGGAACCCTCATCCGGCTGCATCCACATGGCGCCAGAGCCGCTGTCCTCGCTGGTTTCACCCGGTATGTACCAGGTTCGAGGCTCGCCATCCACGAGCGCTGTGATGGTGCCTATGGGGTCGAACTGCGCATGGAGGCTGGCGGTCGGCGCGATGGTCAGCACCAGCGCGGCACACAGGGATCGGATCGGGTTCACGACGGTGCCCTCGGCTTGGCTGTGATTTACAGTCACAGCATAGCAAATATGCCTGCAGCGGCTAAGCGCAGTGGCCCGAAGGCACGTAGTGTCAGCTGGCTGCGGGCTCTGCGGTCAGGATCTGCTGCAGGAACTGCAGGTGTTCAGCGGCTTCGTGCCCCAGGGGCGTGAGAAAGCCGCCGTCATCGTGGTCCACCAGGCCCTTGGCGTACAGCCGGCTGGCAGCCGCAATCATCTCCGGAGCCGCGTTGCTGTGGATTTTCAGTCCGACCTGGGCGCTGCTCAGGTCGAACTTCAGCAGGAGATCAATCTCGTCTATCAAATCCGGGGTCAGGGTCATCGCAGCTTCCTGGTGATGTTATGACGCAAGCATAGCGCATTACCGCGTCCGGGGCTGCAGTCTCCTGCACCCGTCAGTCACGTATCGGCAATGGCCCGCGAACAACCGGTTCCAGGCGCACGATCGCTGAGGGCTTGGCGCCGCGGTCATCAATGGCAAGATAGACGAAGCCGTCCGGTCCCTGGCGTACATCGCGGATACGGCCCAGCCCCTTGACCAGGCTTTCCTCTCGCACGACGCGCTGCCCTTCCAGCTCCAGCAGGGTCACTTCCTGCCCCGACAGCCCGCCGGCCAGCAGGTGGCCACGCCACTGCGGGAACGCATCCCCGGTGTAGAGTGCCAGGCCTGAGGTGCCGATGGAGGGTACCCAGACCTTGCGCGGCGAGGTCATGCCATCGGCCTGGGTGGCCGCATGGATAGCCGAGCCGGAGCCGTAGTTGACCCCGTAGCCGACCACAGGCCAACCGTAGTTGGCGCCGGCCTCTACCAGATTCAGCTCGTCTCCGCCCTGGGGGCCGTGCTCGGTCAGCCACAGGTCGCCGGTGACGGGATCCATGATCATGCCCTGGGCGTTGCGGTGGCCGTAGCTCCAGGTTTCCGGCAGGGCATTGCGCTTGCCGATGAACGGGTTGTCGCCGGGGATGCTGCCATCCTCCATGAGCCGCACAACTACCCCGTGGTGATCGGACAGCAACTGTGCCGGGTGCTTTTCCAGCTCGCCGGTCGGCGGTACCTGGCGATCCCCGATGGTGACAAAGATATGCCCCTTGCCATCGAACACGATACGGGAACCGTAGTGGCCGCGGCCGCGGGACCTGGCTTCGAAAACTTCTTCCACGTCCCGCAGCGTGCCGTCCTGGTAGTGCCCGCGGATAACCGCCGTGGTGGACTCATCCCCTGGCAGCGGCTTGGAGTAGGTCAGGTACAGCAGCTGGTTGTCGGCGAAGTCCGGGTGCGGGACCACGTCGAGCAGCCCACCCTGGCCGCGATAGAACACCTCCGGCAGTCCGGCTACAGGTTCCTGCCGCAGCTCGCCGTTGCGCACCACACGCAGCCGCCCAGGCTGCTCGGTAACCAGCAGGTCACCGTTGGGCAGAAAAGCCATGGACCAGGGGCGGACCAGGCCCTCGGCCACGGTAACCACGCGGTAGTCGTGAAGCGCCGAATAGCGGGTTTCACCGGCTTGTGCGGACTGTTCGCTGGCGATAGTTGCGCAAGACAGCAGGGTGAACAGAATCCCCAGTATTTTCATGAAGAGAGCTCCCGGTGGTGAATTTGGCCCGCAAGTATAGCCGGTCCGTTCGCCCCGGGCGAAACCTGGCGGCGGTCGCCTGAAGGTGCCGCCTGCAAGTTGTCATCAATCTGAAATTTTCCGGTCATTTCTTTGTCATTGACGCGGCCTAGTATCGCGCCAGTCAAGAAAATTCGTCACGGCATCTCGCCTGGTGAAGCATGTATTCTGGAGGAGAGCATGAGCAAGCAGACTGGATGGAAAACGGCACGCAGGACGATTGCGACCGCAGTGGGAATGGCGCTGGCGGGCACGGCGATCGCCCAGTCACAGCCAGACGCGCTTGAAGAAGTCATCGTTCATGGCACCCGGGCCGCGTTGATCAATGCCCTGGATCGCCAGCGCGCCTCGGATAAAGTCTCCAGCGTGGTGGATTCCGATGCCATTGGCAATTTCGCCGATATCAATGTTGCTGAGTCCCTGCGCCGGGTACCCGGGGTCATGGTGGAGAATGACCAGGGTGAAGGCCGCTATATTTCCGTGCGCGGCATGAATACTGACCTGAACGCCATGACCATCAACGGTGTCAGCACAGCGTCCCCGGAAAACCGTCGCGGCATCATGCTTGATGGTGTCGCTTCCGACATGCTCGATTCCATGACGGTATACAAGACCCTCACCCCCGATCTCGATGCGGACACTATTGGCGGCGCCATAAACCTGGAAACTATCAGCGCCTTCAAGCACGAGGGCTTCCACGCCAAGGTAAAGGCCGAAAGCTCCTGGAACGAGCTGACCAGGGACAGCAATAATCCCAAGCTTGCTCTGGTCGCCAGCAACCGTTTTCCGTTGGCCGATGGTGAGCTGGGCGTGGCGCTGACCTTAAGCGACCAGAGCCGGCGCATCGTGTCGGAGAACAATGAAACCGGTGGCTGGTCTGATGTCGCCATCAACGATGACTACGAAATGCGTTTCTACGATCTGGAGCGCGAGCGCCAGGGTATAGTGCTGAATTTTGATTATCACGCGGCGAGCGGCAACACGTATTACGCACGCCTGTTCCACAACGAATACACCGACACCGAGGACCGCACCAAGTGGGAGGTCCGGCGCGCCTTCGAGGAAGAGCCGGTGATCGACGGCGACATTGCCACCTATCCTTTTCAGCGTGTGGACACCGAATCCCGTCCCCGGATAGAAACCCGCACCATCAGTTCGGTTCAGTTCGGGAGCGAATTCCAGCTCACCGAGCGCAGTACACTCAAAGCCGAGGTTTTTGGCTCCGAGGCTGAACAGGACGATACCGACAAGTGGAATGTGATTTTCCGCAGCGCCCAGCTCAATGTTCCAATGACCTATGACAACAGCAACCCGAAGAAACCGGTGATCAACTTCGCCCCGGATTTCTACGATCCCGCGAACTTTGACCTGAACGCGTTTGAGGCGGAATACGCCCTGACTACGGACCGGGATGTCGGCTTCAAGCTGGATCTGAGTTATGTCTTGAACGAGCACACCGAGTTGCGGTACGGCGTAAAGTATCGCCAGCGGGAGAAGGACAACGATTTCAATTTCTGCGGCTATGAACCGGTGGATGATTCAACCCTGGCGGACTACCCGAACCGGGAGATCGGTGATTATTTCGGCAACCGGCACGGGCCGGCACCAACTGTCTCCGGCACGCGCGCCCTGATTTCCACGCTGGGGGACGGGGTGTTTACGCTCTCCGATGGCACGACCTGCCGCGCGCCGGGGAGCGCCTGGGAGATGAGTGGCGATGAGGACGAGGAGTCCATCGCCGCGGACTGGTACACCGACGAGGACATTCTGGCGGGTTACCTTATGGCCACCACTGCGACCGACAGGGTGACCTGGATATATGGCCTTCGCTACGAGGATACCCGGGCTACTTACGCTGGCAAGCAGTTTGATGGAGATGCTTTTGCCGGCATGGTGTCCTTTGACAACGACTACGGTTTTCTGGCGCCTTCATTGAATGTCAGGATCGACCTGAATGACGAGCAGGTAGTGCGCCTCGGAGCTTTCCGCTCCCTGGTCCGGCCCGGGTTCGGTGAATCTGCCGCGGGCGCGGAAATTGACCTTGAGGAGAACGAGATTGATGGCGGCAATCCCTTCCTGGACCCCACCATTGCCTGGAACCTCGATGCCAGCTTCGAATGGTACATGGGCAGCGAGACCTTCCTCGGCGCGGGCCTGTTTTACAAGGATATCAAGGACGCCATCATCGAGGTGGATGCCGCCGACACCTTCCTCCGGGGACGGGTCTGGGACCGGGCTGAAACTTTCATCAATGCTGGCGACAGCAGCATCTGGGGTGCCGAGTTCTCCTACCAGACGGCGCTGGATAACGGCTTTCTGCTGGTGCTGAACTACACGTACGCCGATGGCGAGACCGACCTGCCGTCCGGCTCCGCCTACGGGGAGCGCAGTATCCCGTACTTCAAGCAGGCGAGGCATACAGCCAACGTTTCCGCAGGCTACGACAAGGGGCCATGGGATATTCGCCTGGCCGCCAACTATCGCGACAAGTACCTGGATGCGATTGGCGGCCAGCCGCTGAACGACCGCTACACTGGCGACTTCGTCCAGGTGGACCTGACTGGAAAGTTTGCCATCAACGACAGGCTGACCCTGAGCGCCGCTGCAATCAATCTCAACGATCGCCCTGAGTTCTACTACTTTGGCAACGAGCGCCGCCTGTCGCAGTACGATGAGTTTGGTACCACCTACGAGCTGGGTCTGACCTACATATTCTGAGGGTGATCATGCACAAATACATCGTCACGTTGGTACTCGCCTGCGCCCTGCCGGCGCTGGCAGATGCCCCGCTGGCGGGAACCCGGCTGGTGGAGAATGTGTTGTACTTTCCCCAGCCGGACAACGCCCCCGCCGAGGTCTATGCCCTGGTGGAAATTCCCGCAGGCAGTGGTATCAAGTACGAACTGGATGCTGCGACCGGTCACCTGCTGGTTGATCGCTTTCAATCCATGCCAGTGGTTTACCCCGCGAACTACGGAACCCTGCCGTCAACCCTGGCGGGAGACGATGATCCGCTCGATGTCCTGGTGTTTACACGTGAGCCGGTTGCACCTGCGGCCCTGATTCGGATTCGGCCGATAGGTGTTCTGCGAATGCTTGATGGCGGGGAACAGGATGACAAGATCCTCGCTGTGCCGGCTGAAGCAGTGGACCCCACTTACGCCGGGATAAGAGACATTGATGACCTGCCGGAGATGGAACTGCAGCGCCTGCAGGCTTTCTTCTCCGTTTACAAGCAGCTGCCTGCAGGCCGCAAGCAGATCGAGTTGCAGGGGCTGGGCGACCGCGGTACCGCACTGGAGGTCACCCGGGCTGCGCTGCTGCGCTTTGCGGCTGAAGCCGCTGTGGGAGCAGACTGAAGTCCGCGGGAGACAAATCTATTTCCCCGCCGTCAAGTCTTGCGTCCGGCGCGGCGTGGTGTAAGTATCCGCCGACATGTGTTGTGGATAGTGTCAGTCATGAACCCGCGGAAGTTCTCTGCCCTGCTGTTGCTGGTCGCCTGTTTCCCGGCTCTTGCCGACACTGGCTTCCCGGCTTGCCTGCTCGCCTTGCAGAACCAGGCTCGGGAAGCCCGTGTCGCCGACTGGATCGTCGACGAGGTAGTTCCCAACCTGCAGCAGCAGGAGCGGGTGCTGGCGCTCGATGGCAAGCAGCCGGAGTTCGTCCAGACCTTCGCCCAGTACCTGAATGCCCGCGTGACCCAGGCGCGGATAGAGCAGGGTCGCGTACTGTATCGCAAGCACCGGGATTTCCTCGGCCGCTTGCAGCAACGGTACGGCGTACCTGGACACTACCTGGTCGCCTTCTGGGGGCTGGAAACCAACTTCGGCAGCTACCTCGGCGGTATGCCCACCCTGGATTCCCTGGCGACGCTTGCCTGTGATACGCGCCGGGCAGACTTTTTTGGCAGTGAATTCATCGCCGCGCTGCAGCTGCTGGAGCGGGAGCGCCTGCAACCGGTGGAGATGCGTGGTTCCTGGGCCGGTGCCGTCGGGCATACCCAGTTCATGCCCAGCAATTACCTGCGTTACGCCGTGGACGGTGACGGCGACGGCCGCATTGATCTCTGGGGTAGTGAGCAGGACGCCCTGGCCTCCGGTGCCAACTTCCTCAGCCAGTTGGGCTGGGTGCCCGAGTTGCGCTGGGGGCGAGAAGTACGCCTGCAGCCGGGATTCCGCTTTGATCTGGCCGGCACCGGCAAGCGGCGCCCTTTGCTGGAGTGGTCGCAGCTGGGGGTCCGCCGCAGCGACGGTGGCCAGCTACCCGACTCGGAGTTGCAGGCGGCTGTCCTGCTGCCTGCGGGGGCCGATGGTCCGGCATTCATGGTGTACGAGAATTTCGATGTCATCATGCGCTGGAACCGTTCCGAGTCCTACGCACTGTCGGTGGGGTATCTCGCGGATCGCATCGCCGGAGCGGGCCCCCTGCAGCAGCCGCCCCCGGTGAACCAGCGCCCGCTGTCCCGGGGCGATGTTGAAATCGTCCAGCAGCAGCTCAACCAGCTGGGCTTCGAGGCCGGTGCCGAGGACGGTATTTTCGGCTCGGGCACCCGTGCAGCGCTGAGTGAATTCCAGCGCAGCAGGGGGCTGGTTGCGGATGGTTATCCCGACGCGGAGAGTATCAAAGGTCTGGAGCGGGCTGCAGCTGGCGCTGCGAAAGAGGACAGCGCTAACTAGTACGGCCGTATCCCTGCCCGGCTGCCCGGGGTCCTGCCTTCCGGAAGAAGTTTCCACACTGGAAACTTTCGCGCCTGCCTCATCTCCGCCCGGCTACCAGGGCCCTGTCTTCCCCACGCTGCTCTCAGCGGCCCGGCGCCGGCTCATCGAAACCCGTCTGCAGCATCTCATCGTGTTCCGCCATGTTCCAGGGCAGGCTGGCGGGGGAAATATGCAGGAAGTGCAGATGCTTCTCCAACTGGTCGAGAATATCCGTGATGATGTCCTGCTGGTCGAAACCGAACAGGTCGTAGGCCTGGCCGCCCCGGCGCAAAAAGACTTCCGCCCGGTAGTAGGTGTTCGGCGCGTCCTGGTGATGGTCCATCTCCGGAAAGGCGTAGTTGGGCAGCGCATGCTGGATCATGCGGATCTCGTAGACAAAATCGACCTGGTCATCCTTGATAACCTCCAGCCCGATGCGGAGAGGCGCCTCTTCGTCGTGCACCGTCGCCCTCCAGCCCTGCTTGTCCAGCTCCCGCTGGACCCGGCACATCGCCTTGCGCACGGTGGTGGTGATAAATTCTGCCACCTGTGCCTGGTCCGGGTGGCTGACCAGCCCGGCCAGCCGCCGGCGCCAGAGCCCTTTGCCGGAAGTACCGGAGAACCGGCTCTGGATGTCCGTCTTCAGGCTGGCGTGATGGTGACCTTCGATGACCAGCGCCCGCCACATACCGAAGGCGGCCACAATCATGATCAGGGAAAAGGGCAGCGCGCTGGCGATGGTCATGGTTTGCAGCGCGCTGAGGCCTCCCGCGAGCAGAAGCGCGGCGGCGACAGCACCTTCCGAGGACGCCCAGAACACCCGCTGCCAGACTGGCGTCGTCGCCGCGCCGCCGGATGCCAGTGAGTCAATCACCAGCGACCCGGAGTCCGACGAGGTGACGAAGAAAGTGACGATCAGAATGACGGTGAGGAAAGATACGACACTGGACAAGGGCAGCGCTTCGTACAGCTTGAACAGGGCCACAGCGTGGTCTGCTTG
>JBFHFJ010000143.1:0-8147 GCA_041583655.1 Haliea sp.
CGACCGGTTTCGCCACGGCGCCCTGGCCTGGATCTGGATCGAGGTCGAGCGCAGCCACCAGGTGCAGGAGGTGGCCCGGGCGCTGGCGGCGATCAGCGAGCTGGGTTTTGTCGGCGAGATGCTGGGCCGCTCGGACATCCTCGCCATCACCATGGTGCGCAGTAACGAGCACCTCGCGGAGTTCGTGCACCAGCGCATCAGCGGCATCCCCGGCGTGCGCCGCACAGAGAGCACCCTCGGGGTCAATTTTGTCAAACACGATTACCGCATGGCGCGGATCGTCAGCTGAAGGAAAGCAGTATGGACAAACGACTCAGTGCCCGCGACGCGGTGGCACAAATCGAAGACGGCATGACCATCGGTATCGGCGGCTGGGGCCCGCGGCGCAAGCCCATGGCGCTGGTGCGCGAGATCCTGCGTTCTGACCTCAAGGATCTGACTGTAGTGTCCTATGGTGGCGCCGATGTCGGCATGCTGTGCGCCGCCGGCAAGGTGAAAAAGCTGGTGTTCGCCTTTGTCTCCCTGGATTTCATCCCGCTGGAACCCTATTTCCGCCAGGCCCGCCAGAGCGGCGCGATAGAGGTGATGGAGATCGACGAGGGCATGCTGCTGCTGGGGCTGCGCGCCGCGGCCTGGGGTCTGCCCTTCATTCCCACCGAGGTTGGCCTGGGCACCGACGTGCTGACCCACAACCCGGATATCAAGCTCATCGACAGCCCCTACGACGACAAGGAGTGGGTGGCCATGCCGGCGCTGAAGCTGGATGTGGCCCTGCTGCACGTCGACCGGGCGGATTTTCACGGAGTCTGCCAGATCGCCGGCCCCGATCACTACATGGATGACTGGTTTGCCCGCGCCGCGAGCAACACCATTGTTTCCTGCGACGAACTGGTGGACAGCGAGTTCTTCCACGACCCCGCGCGCGCCCGGGAAGTGTTCTGGGAGCGCTCGGCGACCAATGCCATCGTGGAAATCCCCGGCGGTGCCCACCCCACCTCCTGCAACCCCCTGTACGGCTTCGATGTGGCGCACTTCAAGGCCTACACCGCATCGGCGAAGGACGGTGGTATCGAGGGCTACCTGCGGCAATACCTGGGCGCCGACGAGGCGGAGTACCAGCGCAATGTCGGCGGTCTTGATGCCATCAAGGCGCTCGAACTGCCCACTTACTGATTGGCGAGGGAGAAACTCCGCATGTCTACTGCAGCAACCGATTACACCCTGGCCGAACTGTGCATTGTCGCCGCGGCCGAGGCCTTCCGCCACGATGGCGAGGTGCTGGCAACCGGCATTGGCGTGATCCCGCGCCTGGCCGCCAGCCTGGCCATGAAGACCTTCAATCCAGACCTGATGATGACGGATTCCGAGGCCTTCCTGCTCTGCGAGCCCAACCCCATCGGCAAGCGCCCGGCGGACTTTCGCCAGGCCAACGAAACCTGGATGGGCTTTTCCCGGATCTTCGACAATGTCTGGAGCGGCAAGCGTCACGCCATGCTGGGCCCGACCCAGATCGACCGCTGGGGCCAGACCAATACCTCGGCCCTCGGCGGTACCTACCAGCAGCCCAAGGTCATGATGCTCGGAGCCCGGGGCTTCCCGGGCAACTCGATTTCCCATGCCAACAGCTTCTTTGTTCCCGGGCACAACAGCCGGGTGTTCATCGATGGCGAGTGTGACTACGTGTCCTCCATCGGCTACAACCCGGCGCGACTGCCGCGCGGGCGCTCGCTGGATGACGTGGATATCCGCCGCGTGATCACCGACTTGTGCGTCATGGACTTCGGCGGGCCGGACCACCAGCTGCGCCTGCTCTCCCTGCACCCGGGCATCACGGTGGAACAGGTTATAGAGAATACCGGTTTCGCGCTGTGCATTCCCGCGTCGGTGCCGACCACGCCGGCGCCGACGGTGGAGCAACTGGCGATCATTGCCGCGCTTGATCCGCACAACCAGCGCGCGGCCCAGATTGCCGACAACCCGCCGGGCAACCGCGCCTGAGGCCCCCATGCTGACGACACGACTCACAGAGCTGCTCGGTTGCCGCTACCCCATTGTGCAAACGGCGATGGGCTGGGTGGCGGACCCGAACCTGGTGGCCGGGAGCTGCAATGCCGGCGCCTTCGGCTTCCTCGCCGGCGCCACCATCCCGCCAGCGGAAATGGAGCGCGACATCCTGCGGGTGAAGGAACTCACCGACCGACCCTTTGGCGTCAACTTCCACATGTACCAGCCCAACGCGGCGGCCATTGTGGACATGGTGATCCGCCACGGGGTAAAGGCGGTCAGCTACTCCCGCTCGCCCGGCCCGGACATGATTCGCAAGCTCAAGGATGCGGGCGTGGTTTGCATGCCCACCGTGGGTCTGCCCAAGCACGCGCTCAAGGCGGTGGAGCTGGGCGCGGACGCGGTGACAGTGCAGGGCGGGGAAGGCGGTGGCCACACGGGCGCCGTGCCGACCACGTTGCTGATCCCGCAGGTGATCGATGCGGTGGGTGACAAGGTGCCGGTGGTCGCTGCCGGCGGCTTCAAGGACGGCCGCGGCCTGGTGGCCGCTATGGCCTGGGGCGCGGACGGTATCGCCATGGGTACCCGGTTCCTGCTGACCCGGGAATCCCCGGTGCCGGACGCCACCCTGCAACGCTACCTGGACTGCAAGAACCCCGCTGAAATCATCGTCTCCCGGGCGATGGACGGCCTGCCCCAGCGCATGATCATGAACGAGCTTCTGGGGGAACTGGAGCGTGCGGGTACGCTGCGCAAGCTGCTGATTGCGATCCGCAACGGCCTGGCTTTCCGCCAGCACACCGGCGCCAGCCTGGTCGGCCTGTTCAAGTCCGCCCTGGCCATGACCCGCAGCGGCGATATGACCGCGGCCCAGGCCATCATGTCCGCCAACGCGCCGATGATCATCCAGAAGGCGATGGTGGAAGGTGAACCGGCCCGGGGCGTGCTGCCCAGCGGCCAGGTGGCCGGGGTGATCGACAGCCTGCTCAGCTGCGAGGAGCTGGTGGGCGCCATCGTCGCCGAAGCCGAACAACGCCTGACTGCCCTCGCGAGCCGGGCCAACCCCAGTACCCAGACAGGTAGCTGACATGAGCACACCCTTTGGCACCACCATCCGTGACGGCATTGCCGAGATGATACTCAACCAGCCGCCGGTCAACGCCTTCAACAGCGCTGGCTGGTTTGCGATCGCCAGGGAAATCGACGCGCTGGGCGCCAACGATGCCGTGCGCGTTATCCTGATCGCCGCCGAGGGCCGGGGCTTCTGCGCCGGCGTGGATATCAAGGAGCTGGCCGCGGACCCCCAGCGCATCGTCGCCGTCAACAAGGGCAACTACGAAACCTTTCGCGCCATCCATCGCAATCCCAAGCCGGTAATTATTGCCCTCCACGGTTTTGTTCTGGGCGGCGGCATCGGCATGGCCGGCGCGGCAGACGTCCTGGTGGCGTCCGACTGCGCCCGCTTCGGCGTGCCGGAGATCGACCGCGGCGCCATGGGCGGGGGCGCCCACCTGCAGCGCCTGTTCCCGGTGCAGAAGGTGCGCTACATGTACTTTACCGGCGAGTTTATCGACGCCGCAGAGGCCTACCGGCTCGGCGCCATTGAGAAGGTGGTGCCCAGGGAAGAGCTGTTGCCAACGGCGCGCGGTATAGCGGCGAAGATCGCGGAAAAATCCCCCGCCATGGTCAAGCTGGCCAAGGAAGCCCTCAACGGTATCGAGGACGGCAACCTGGAGGACAAGTATCGCTGGGAACAGGGCTTTACCCTGGAGGCATACACCATGGGCGACTCGCAGGAAACGCGGGACGCCTTCGTGCAGAAACGCGATGCCAAGTTTTAAGCGCAGGAACCACTGATGAATCTGTCCTATACCGAACAGCAGCAGGCCTTCCGCGAGGAGGTGCGCGCCTGGCTGGCGCAGCATGTTCCCGCCGAGCCGCTGCAGAGCTTTGACACCGCCGAGGGTTTTCAGCAGCACCGTGACTGGGAAGCGACCCTGAACCAGGGTCGCTGGGGCATGGTGACATGGCCCGAGGCGCTGGGCGGCCGCGGCTGCGACCTGATTGAATGGCTGATCTTCGAGGAAGAGTACTATCGCGCCCGCGCCCCCCTGCGGGTGAACCAGAATGGCATTTTCCTGCTCGGTCCCACGCTGATGGAATACGGCACGGAAGAGCAGAAGGCCCGGTTCCTGCCGGCGATGGCCGAAGGCCGTGACATCTGGGCCCAGGGCTGGTCCGAACCCGGCGCCGGATCCGACATGGCAGCGATTCGCTCGACGGCCCGCCGCGAGGGCGACAAGTACATCATCAACGGTCAGAAGACCTGGTCGACCCGCGCGGTCTGGGCGGACTGGCTCTTCGGCATGTTCCGCACCGACCCTGATTCCGAGCGCCACCGCGGTCTCACCTTTATCCTGGTGCCGCTGAAAACCCCGGGGATTACCGTGCGCCCGATCCCGCAACTGGACGGCCTGCCCGGATTCGCCGAGATGTTCTTCGACAATGTCGAGGTGGATGTCAGCAACCGGCTCGGCGACGAGGGTGCCGGCTGGGCAGTGGCCATGGCCACTGCCGGCTTTGAGCGCGGCCTGATGTTGCGTTCCCCCGCGCGCTTCCAGGAAACCGCCCGCCGGCTGGTGCAGCTGTACCGCGACAACGAGGCGACCGCGAGCCAGGATCCGGCCATCCGCGAGGCGGTGCTTCGCGCCTACCTGGACGCGGAAGCATATTGTCTCAGCACCTACCAGACCGCCTGCCGCCTGAGCCAGGGCGGCAAGATCGGCGCCGAGTCCTCCACCAACAAGATCTTCTGGTCGGAGCTGGACCAGAACATGCACGCCACCGCCATGAGCATTCTCGGGGCCCGGGCGGAACTGCTGCCCCATGCGCCCGCCGCGGCGGGCGTGGGCAACTGGCTGGACGGCTGGCTGTTCTCCCAGTCCGGTCCGATTTACGCCGGTACCAACGAGATTCAGCGCAACATCATTGCAGAGCGCATGCTGGGCATGCCGAGGTAGCCATGGACTTTACATTCAGCGAAGACCAGCTCCTGTTTCACGATTCCGTGCGCAGCTTCCTGGTCAACGAGATTACACCTGAGCGGCTGCGCGCGGGCTGGGAAACTGACAGCGGCCGCGACCCTGCCCTGTGGCAGCAACTTGTCGAACTCGGCCTCACCGGTATGACGGTGCCGGAGGAGCACGACGGCCTGGGCATGACCGCCCTGGATTTTGTCCTGCTGGCGCAGGAGTGTGGCTACGTGGCCCTGGCGGAGCCGCTGGTCAACCACGTGCTGGTCGGCGTGCCACTGCTGGCTGATATCGGCGGTGAGCTGGCGGCTACCTGGCTGCCGCGTGCCGCTTGCGGTGAGGCGCGCGTTATCGTTGCCCTGGAACAGAACCTGCTGGCGGAGGACGCTCATGTCGCGGACCTGCTCCTGCTGGAGCGGGGCGGCGCGTGGTACGCCCTGGAGCAGGGCCAGTTCGCCTGCACCCATAACCCTAGCGTCGACCCGGGCCGGCGCCTGTTCACGGTCGCCGTGAATGCGGGGGTTGCGCCGCTGGTGACCGGCGACAGGGCTCTGGCGCTGCGTACCGCCAGTCTCAATCGCGGCGCCCTCGGCTGCGCGGCCCAGGCGCTGGGCCTGGCCCAGCGGATGGTTGACCTTTCCGTTGCCTACACCACCGACCGCAAGCAATTTGGCAAGCCCATCGGTTCCTTCCAGGCGGTCAAGCACCACCTGGCCAACGTGGCGGTGAAGCTGGAATACGCCAAGGCGCCGGTGCATCGCGCCGCCCACGCGGTAGACAGAGACGCCGTTGCCGCGAGCCGCCATGTGGCCCACGCCAAGCTGGCGGCCTGTGAGGCGGCAAACCTGGCGGCGAAGAGCGGCATCCAGGTGCACGGCGCCATGGGCTACACCTGGGAGGTGGATCTGCACATTTTCATGAAGAAGGCCTGGGCCCTGGCGAATACCTGGGGCGATGCCGGCTTTCACAAGCAACAGGTCGCGCAGGCGATTTTCGCCGAGGGCGCGGTCCTCGGCGCCGGCGCCACCTTTCAGTAACCCGGAACAGGAACCAGAATCATGGCAGATGCCTATATTGTAGATGCGGTGCGCAGCCCCACGGGAAGGCGCAAGGGTGGCCTGGCCGGCGTCCACGGCGCCGACCTCGGCGCCCACGTGCTGAAAGCCCTGGTCGAGCGCAACGGTATTCCCGACGCTGACTATGACGACGTCATTTTCGGCTGCGTCGACACCATCGGTCCCCTGGCCGGCGATATCGCCCGCACCTGCTGGCTGGCGGCTGGCCTCGACGACGCCGTGCCCGGCACCACCGTGGATCGCCAGTGCGGTTCCTCCCAGCAGGCGGTGCACTTTGCCGCCCAGGCCATCATGGCGGGTGTCAATGACGTGGTCATTGCCGGTGGCGTGCAGACCATGACCCAGATTCCGATTTCCTCCGCCATGCTGGCGGCAGAGCCGCTGGGATTCAGCGATCCTTTCTCCGGCAGCGAAGGCTGGGTCAGGCGCTACGGCAAGGTCCCGGTTTCCCAGTTCAACTCGGCACAGATGATCGCCGACAAGTGGGGCTTCTCCCGCCAGGACATGGAAGCCTTCGCCCTGGAGTCCCACAGCCGTGCCCTGCGCGCCATCGGGGAAGGCCGCTTTGCCCGCGAGATCGCGCCGCTGGCCGGCGTGGAGATGGACGAAACCCCGCGCCAGACCACCATGGAGAAGATGGCGGAGCTGCAGCCCTTGCAGGAAGGTGGCAGCATCACCGCCGCCGTCTCCAGCCAGACCTGCGATGCCTCCTCCGCAATGCTGATCGTGTCCGAGGCGGCACTGAAGCGCTACAACCTCACCCCCCGTGCCCGCATTGCCCACATGAGCGTGCGCGGCGCGGACCCGATCTGGATGCTGACCGCGCCGATCCCTGCCACTGAATACGCGCTGAAGCGCGCCGGCATGAGCCTGGCGGATATCGACCTGGTGGAAATCAATGAGGCCTTTGCCTCCGTGGCCATGGCCTGGCTGGCGGACACCGGCTACGACCACGCGAAGACCAACGTCAATGGCGGCGCCATCGCCCTGGGTCATCCGCTGGGCGCTACCGGGACCAAACTGATGACCACCCTGCTGCATGAGCTGGAGCGGACTGGCGGGCGGTATGGGTTGCAGACCATGTGTGAGGGGGGTGGGCAGGCGAACGTCACCATCATTGAGCGCCTGTAGCTTCGTTGCGTCGGGGTACTACGTAGCCCGGCACAGCATCTTGGAGGGGGGCCGTCGGGACACGCCGTGAATACATCCATGTAGGCTTGTGTTCGACATCCATGTCTCACACAGTCCCGCCAACCCCCCTCCAAGACGCTGCGCCTCTGCCAGTGCATGAGTCGTAGATGGGCACCAAAGGTAGCTGCGCAGGGGAGCGGAAGAGGGTTCCGGGACCGTAGGCGGCATGGACGCCGCCTACGAGCCTACATGGACGTATTCACGGCGTGTCCTGGAACCCGCTCCCGCTCACCTGTGCAGCGGATTCCAGACTGCCATGCCACAAAGAATGTGTAAGACCAACGAGTTCGACGAATAGACAGACAGGAAGAACGCAATGAGCAGAACATGTGAAGGACGAGTGGTGATCATCACCGGTGCCGGTGGCGGCCTGGGTGCCGCCCATGCGCGGGTACTGGCGAGCGAAGGTGCCAGAGTAGTCGTCAACGACATCAACGAGGCCGCGGCCCAGGCGGTGGTGGATGAAATCCGCGCGGCGGGTGGCGAAGCGGTGGTGAATACTTCCGATATCACCAATTACGACGACAGCCTGAATGCCGTAAAGCAGGCCATCGACACGTTCGGTGACCTGCACGCAGTGGTCAACAACGCCGGTATCAACCGCGACCGCATGTTCGCCTCCATGACCGAGTCCGACTGGGATGCGATCATGGCGGTACACCTGAAGGGGCACTTCTGTATCAGCTCGCACGCCGTGCACTACTGGCGCGGTCGGTCCAAGGCTGGCGAGACTGTGGACGCGCGCATTATCAATACCAGTTCCGGTGCCGGGCTGCAGGGCTCAGTAGGCCAATCGAACTATGCCGCCGCCAAGGCGGGGATCGCCGCCCTGACCCTGACCCAG
>JBFHFJ010000144.1:0-8115 GCA_041583655.1 Haliea sp.
CATGTGGCTGACGGTGGCCTCGACCTG
Source organism: Haliea sp. (assembly GCA_041583655.1). Taxonomy (GTDB): domain Bacteria; phylum Pseudomonadota; class Gammaproteobacteria; order Pseudomonadales; family Halieaceae; genus Haliea. Next base: position 28 of record JBFHFJ010000144.1, read on the forward strand.
GACAAGCTGCGCAAGACTGTCCGTACCGCGGTGCGCATGCTCGACAACGTCATCGACATCAACTACTACTCGGTGCCCCAGGCAGAGCGCTCCAATCTCCGCCACCGGCCGGTTGGCCTGGGCCTGATGGGCTTCCAGGATGCCCTCTACAGGCAGCACCTGGCCTATGGTTCTGAGGCGGCGGTGGATTTCGCCGACCGCTCCATGGAAGCGATCAGCTACTTCGCCATCGAGGCTTCCAGTGAGCTGGCCGCCGAGCGCGGCGCCTACTCCAGCTACGAGGGCTCGCTCTGGAGCCAGGGTATCTTCCCCATCGATTCCCTGGATATCCTCGTGCAGCATCGGGGCGCGGACTACATCCAGGTCGACCGCAGCACCTCCCTGGACTGGGACTCCCTGCGGGCAGTGGTGAAAAACCAGGGGATGCGCAATTCCAATGTCATGGCCATCGCGCCGACGGCTACCATCGCCAATATCACCGGGGTGTCGCAGTCGATCGAGCCGACCTACCAGAACCTGTACGTCAAATCGAACCTGTCCGGCGAGTTCACGGTGGTCAACCCCTACCTGGTCAACGATCTCAAGGCCAGGGGCCTGTGGGACGGGGTGATGGTCAACGACCTCAAGTACTACGACGGCAGCGTCCAGGCTATCGACCGCATCCCCCAGGACCTGAAGGCGATCTATGCCACGGCCTTCGAAGTGGAGCCGCGCTGGCTGGTGGACGCCGCCAGCCGTCGCCAGAAGTGGATCGACCAGGCCCAGTCACTGAACCTGTATATCAACAACGCCAGCGGCAAGAAGCTCGACGTCACCTACCGCATGGCCTGGTACAGCGGCCTGAAGACCACCTATTACCTGCGCTCCCTGGCGGCAACCGGAACCGAGAAATCCACCATCAGCACCGGCAACCTGAACAAGGTTGCATCCGGCGGACAGGCAGCGGCAGGGCCGGCACCGGTTCCCGCGGCCTGCTCCCTGGACGACCCGGACTGCGAGGCCTGCCAGTAGGGCGGGCCCGGCAACCCACCCTGGACCTATTGGAATACTAGTGAAGCAGCAGAAGGACAGTAGACAATGTTGAGTTGGGACGACTACCACAACGACGAGGCCATCAGCACGGCAACCGCCAGAAAGGTACCGCCACCACCACCGCCACGGGACGAGCCGGCCCCTGCCGCTGCCCACGCGGCGCCACCTGTTGCGACCGCGGCCGCCGAAGCCACGCCGGTCGCAGCGGACCCCGAGGCGGCGGAGAACATCGCCGCTGCGGCGAAAGCGCTGGAGAACCTGGATATCGCAACCGGCCTGGAAGAGCTGGAAATGGGTGCGGCCAGGGTGTCGGTCGACGAGAAGGCGATGATCAACTGCCGCGCCGACCTCAACCAGCTGGTACCCTTCAAGTACGACTGGGCCTGGCAAAAGTACATCGACGGCTGCGCCAACCACTGGATGCCGCAGGAAATCAACATGACGGCCGATGTTGCAACCTGGAAGAGCCCCGAGGGCCTGTCCGAGGACGAGCGCCGCATTGTCATGCGCAGCCTGGGCTACTTCTCAACCGCCGATTCGCTGGTTGCCAACAACCTCGTGCTCGCGATCTACCGCCTGATCACCAACCCGGAGTGCCGCCAGTACCTGCTGCGCCAGGCCTTCGAGGAGGCCATTCACACTCACGCCTACCAGTACTGCATCGAGTCTCTGGGCATGGACGAGGGCGCGGTCTTCAACATGTACCGGGAAGTGCCCTCCGTGGCGAAAAAAGCCGCCTGGAGCATCAGCCACACCCATGAAATATCGGACCCCACCTTCAAGACGGGTACAGTCGAGAACGACCAGACCCTGCTGCGCAACCTGATCGGCTTCTACGCCGTGACCGAGGGTATTTTCTTCTATTGCGGCTTCACCCAGATCCTTTCCATGGGCCGGCGCAACAAGATGACCGGCGTTGCGGAACAGTTCCAGTACATCCTGCGTGACGAGTCCATGCATCTCAACTTCGGCATCGACGTGATCAACCAGATCAAACTGGAAAACCCGCACCTGTGGACCGAGCAGTTCCAGCAGGAAGTCATCCAGATGATCCTGGAAGGCACCCAGCTGGAGATTGAATATGCCCGCGACACCATGCCCCGCGGTGTACTGGGCATGAACGCGGCCATGATGGAGGAATACCTGCATTTCATCGCCAACCGGCGCCTTTCCCAGCTTGGCCTTCCCGAGCAGTTCCCGGGCGTGCAAAATCCATTCCCGTGGATGTCGGAAATCATGGACCTGCGCAAGGAGAAAAACTTCTTCGAAACCCGGGTAATCGAATACCAGACCGGCGGCGCATTGAATTGGGACTGACCCAGCAACCGAGGACCTGATATGGAAAACCGCGACGACACCCCGAAGGACAGCGAGACCGTCCTGATGGCGCTGGACCAGATCAGCCAGACCATCGACGTGATGACCAGCGTCATCGGCCGCCTGCGCACTCATGTACTGGAGCAGGCGGCGACCCGGCAAAACGAGCTGCAGGCGGAAATGCGTCCCGACAGGGTACTGCACTGAGCTGAACCCTGTTCTGCAGCCTTCCTCCCGGGCGCGGCAGCCGCCGCGCCCCCACCTCTATGACCCGCCGCGAACCTTCCGTTTTTCAATCTGTCGCAACTCGGCCTGACGCCGCAACAGGAATCTCTGTTCATCCTCGTCGCGGAAGCAGGGCACCTCCGGCGGTGGCCCGGCGCACGCCAGCCCCCGGGCAACCTCGCCCAGCACTACCTCCGTAATCAGCGGCAGGTCGAGACTGCCGGACTCCTCAAGGGGGATCCACTGCAGCTGCGACAGTTCGTCGGATGCACGGGAGAAGTCGTCCGGGTCGCCGGCCACCGCGGAAGCATCCACGAGGAAAAAGCGGGCGTCGAAGCGCCGCGGCGCACCCACAGGGGTAATTGCCCGGAAAACATAGCTGAACGCCGCTGCGCAGGGCAGGTGGCCGGTGGCAGAAAACGCCTCCCAGTCCGCCGGGACGGGGCCGGACCACTTCCCGGGCGCACCCAACAGCAGGCCGGACTCCTCCCAGACCTCGCGGATCGCCGCCGCCTGCAGGGCATGTACCCGGTGTGCCGCAGCCCCCTCGGCCAGCCGGGAGCGGCACACGGGCCCCACTTTGCCGGCCAGAGGCACACGCGCATCATCGGGGTCCACGGCGCCGCCCGGAAAGACAAACTTGCTGGGCATGAACACCGCCCGCGCCCCGCGCTGCCCCATCAGCACCCGGGGACGGGTAGCGCGATCACGAACCAGAATGACGGTAGCGGCATCGCGCACCGGCACAGTGACCGTCACTGCTTTCTCCGCTCCCACCTGCATGGCGTCATCGCTGTATTGCCCTGTCCTGCCAGAAGAAGCTCGAGTATAACCGGTTGCTCTGGAATGATCTGCGCGCAAATGCTCCTGCAGGCCTTGTTTTCAACGCTTTTCACTTTAACGCGGCAGCGCTTTCTGCCTATACTCACAGCACCCTGAACCCAGACGAGGAATTGTCATGTTGAACGCCCGGTTAGTTGTCCTGCTGCAGATCCTTGCCCTGCTGGTCGCCAGCACAGCAGGGGCTGCGCAGGCCGCCGTTATTGGCACTGCGGATCACTTTGCCCAGCAGAGCCGAAGCGCGCAGCTCGAGATCATCGATGCCGCTCTCACCCGGGACGTGGTGCAGCAACAGATGGTAGCTATGGGTGTCAGTCATGGGGATGCCATGGCGCGCGTCAACGCCCTCTCGGATAGCGAGCTGCAGCAGCTGGCGCTCAACCTTGAAACCCTGCCCGCGGGGAGCAGTGCACTGGGGGTACTCGGCGCCCTCTTCCTGGTACTTCTGGTCCTCGAAATCGTCGGCGTGACCAACGTCTTCACCAAGCTCTGATGCAGGCGCCCCTGCGGCGCCACACTGTCGTTCACTGTGGGATCGCCACTGCCAGAAACATGGTGGCACTGGCGCTGCTGGCGCTACTGACAGCCTGCGCCAGCATCACCCCGCCGCCACCCGACCAGACCGCCACCGAGCTAGTCGAGGTACCCTTTTTCCCCCAGTCCGAGTACCAGTGCGGACCGGCGGCTCTGGCCACGGTACTGGTTCACAGCGGCGTGACCACCACGCCCGGGGCCCTGGTCCCCGAAGTCTATCTGCCGGGCAGGCAGGGCAGCCTGCAACTGGAGCTGCAGGCCGCCGCCCGCCGGGCGGGCCGCATTCCCTACACGCTGCCCGGCACAGCGAAGGCCCTGCTCGCTGAACTGGAATCCGGCAACCCGGTGCTAGTGCTGCAGAACCTGGGACTGCGCTCCCTGCCCCGCTGGCACTATGCGGTTGTCATCGGCTATGAGCCAACGCGGCAGCGCGTCATCCTCCGGTCGGGGACCGAGCGACGTCGGGAGGAACGCTGGCCGCGGTTCATGGCCAGTTGGGAGCGGGGCGAATTCTGGGGACTGGTCATCCCGCCACCCGGTAAACTCCCGGCGAGCGGCACCGCGAGCCGGATAGGGCCGGAACTCGCCCGCCAGGAGGCCCTGCTGGAACCCGCGGTGGCTCTCGCTGCCTGGGAGCGCGCCCTGGAGCAGTGGCCAGAGGCCGCGGACATACTGTTTGCCACTGCCAATGCCCGGCGCGCACAGGCGGACGCAGAAGGGGCGGCGGCGTTGTACCGGCGCCTGCTGCGCACTGCGCCGGAGCACATGGCGGGGCGCAACAACTTTGCCGACCTGCTGCTTGGGGCGGCCTGCCCGGTGGCAGCCGGCACCGTCCTCGCACCCGCGAACAAGTCCACCCCCGGGCTTCCGCCCCCGTTCCGGGAGGCGATAACACACACCGCAGCTGATATCGCCAGCCAGCTTGCGGACAACCCAATCGACCCGGCTCACTGCCGGGAACTGGCCGGAGACCTGCCCTGACCATGACTGCCATTCTGCGCACACCCGACCACCGCTTTGCCGGACTCCCGGACTTTCCCTGGGAACCCCGCTACCTGCAGCTTGCCGACGAGAGGCTCGGCTCCCTGCGCATGCACTATCTGGATGAAGGGCCGGACTGTGGCCCGGTAATCCTTATGTTGCACGGGGAACCCAGCTGGTGCTTCCTTTACCGCCACATGATCCACGACCTCACCGCGCGCGGCCTGCGCTGCGTGGCACCGGACCTGATCGGGTTCGGGCGCTCCGACAAGCCGGCGCGTCGCAGCGACTACAGCTATGCGGGGCACGTCGCCCAGATCGCCGAGCTGGTCAGGACCCTGGACCTGCGCGACATCGTCCTGGTCTGCCAGGACTGGGGCGGCCCGATTGGCCTGTCGGTGCTGGCGCAGATGCCGGACAGGTTCCAGGCCGTGGTGGCGGCCAATACCCTGTTGCCCAACTGCGAAGCCCCGCCCGCCGGGGTCCAGCCCTGGCCCGGCGACATTGTCGAGCAGTGGGTTGCCGCGACCAAAGACGCCACTGACCTGCCCATTTCCGGGGTGATCGCGGCCGTCAGCGTCAACCCTCTTTCCGAGGCCGTACTGGCCGCCTACGACGCACCCTTCCCGACGGCCGCCTTCAAGGCCGCCCCCCTTGAGTTTCCAGGCCTGATCCCCATCCGCGAGGACATGGCCGGCGTCGCCGAGAATCGGCGCACATGGCAACTGCTGGCACAGTGGCAGAAGCCTTTCGTTACCGCATTCAGCGACGGTGATCCGGCGACGGCCGCCTGGGCAGACGTATTCCGCCAGCGTATACCCGGCGCCCGGGGCCGCAGCCACACGGTGATCCGTGGCGCAGGACACTTCCTCCAGGAAGAGCAGGGGCCGGCGCTTGCCGCAGTGGTCGCCGAAGTGGCAAGCTCACTGACCTGACGCACCCGAGGCCACGGGCGAAAAAGCAATGACTACTGACCAGGCAACTTTCCTCTGCATCCTTATCGCCACCGTGGGCATGTTCCTCTGGGGGCGCTGGCGCCACGACATGGTGGCGCTGGGCGCCCTGCTCGCCTGTGTGGTCGCAGGACTGGTCGCGCCGGACCTCGCCTTCAGCGGTTTCGGCCACCCAGCGGTGGTTACCGTAGCCTGTGTGCTGGTGCTCAGTCGGGGCCTGCAGACCTCGGGAGCGGTGAATGTGCTCGCACGCCACGCCCTGCCCAGCCGCGGGGGTCCGGTGCTCAGTCTCGCCGCGCTGACCGCGCTCGGGGCAGCGCTGTCGGGTTTCATGAACAACGTCGGCGCCATGGCCCTGCTGATGCCGGTTGCCGTGCAGATGGCGAAGCAGCACGAGCTGTCCCCGGGCCAGGTGCTGATGCCTCTGGCCTTCGGCACCATCCTCGGTGGCATGACCACCTTGATCGGCACGCCGCCCAACCTGATCGTGTCCGGTTTCCGTGCGCAGACCACAGGCAGCGCCTTTGCCATGTTCGACTTCACGCCGGTTGGGCTCGCAGTCGCCGCAGCCGGGGTAATCTTCGTGGTGTTGCTGGGGCGCAAGCTGGTGCCCTATCGCAAGCAGCAGGGTGTGGGGGATTTCGCGACCAGCGCCTACCTCACCGAGGCGCGGGTCGTGGAGGGCAGCAAGGCCGCGGGTATGAGCCTCGGGCAGGTAGAGACGGTGCTGGATAAGGTCGGGGCGCAGGTGGTCGGACTGGTCCGCAACGAAGTGCGCCTGATAGCTCCACACTCGGCGCGGCGGGTCCATACAGGGGACGTGCTGGTGATTGAAGCCGAGGTGGGGGCGCTGGCGGATGTGTTGTCGCACCTGGGCTTGAAACTGGAGGAATCGATCAAGCCCGAGAGCGGGTCCGATGCGGAGGAGCCCGCAGCGCCCCCGGAGGAGGCTGCCAACGGGAATGGCGAGCAAGAGGAGGCCGAGCCGGGGCGCCCAAGAGGGGACGAGATCGTGCTGACCGAACTGGTGGTGCTGCCGGGCTCCGTACTGACCGGCCGATCCGCGAGTGACATGCAATTGCGCAACCGTTACGGCCTGAACCTCCTGGCGGTGTCCCGGGAGGGCTCCAGCGCCCACACCCGCCTTCGCACCCTGGCGCTGCGACCCGGGGATCTGCTGCTGATGCAGGGGCCGGCTGATGCGATGGGAGAGTTTACCGGGGACAACAGTTGCGTTCCCCTGGCAAAGCGCGACCTGCGCATCCCGAACAAGCGCAAGGCGGCACTGGCCAGCCTGATCATGGTTGTCGCCATCGGTGGCGCCGCTTTCGGCCTGCTGCCGGCGGCGGTGTCCTTCGCCCTTGGGGTGCTTGCCTCCATGGCCTTGCGCACGGTGCCGCCGCGGAACGTCTACACCGCGATTGACTGGCCGGTGATCGTGTTGCTGGCCGCGCTGATCCCGGTGGCGGGAGCCATGGCGTCGACCGGCACCGCGGACCTGATCGCCCGGTTTCTGTTGACGTCGATTGCGCAGGGCAATGCGGTCCTGGTGCTGGGGATTATTCTGATAACCACGATGTTTCTCTCGGATCTCATGAACAACGCCGCCACCGCCGCTGTGATGTGTCCCATTGCACTGGGCACCGCAGCCGCGCTGGAGGTCAATCCCGACAGTTTCCTGATGGCCGTGGCGATTGGTGCATCCTGTGCTTTCCTGACGCCAATCGGGCACCAGAACAACACGCTGATACTCGGCCCCGGGGGATTTCACTTCGGGGACTACTGGCGCCTGGGGTTGCCACTGGAAGCACTGGTGGTGGCAGTGAGCCTGCCGCTCCTGCTGCTCATCTGGCCCCTGTAGCCCGGCCTCCCGTCGCGGACGCACTGCCGCAGGGAAGCCCCGCTGCAGGTCCCGCTCCGCAACCACGCACCGCGCTGCGATCGCCGCATGGAGCACCTGCGGCCATGTGGCAATCCACCGTGGCATTTCAGTGTTTTCAGTGCTAACATCGCGGTTCACGCGCCCCGCATTGGCGGTTACAATGGCGCGCTCGATTAAATTCGTTTGCCACGCGCGCACTGCGCGGGCCACACACCGTTCACCCCACACAGGACAGCGACATGATCTACCAGAGTGACGCGCTCACCGTGACCCGCCTGGAAGGCGACATCGCCGAGCTGCATTTCGACCTCAAGGGCGAGTCCG
>JBFHFJ010000145.1:0-8103 GCA_041583655.1 Haliea sp.
CATCACCGAGGGCGGCGGCGCCATGCTGCCCACCGAGGAAGGGCACTTCACCCGTCGCGACGCGAAGGAGGGCTGGCGCCTGAGCTGCCAGACCGCGGTCAAGCAGGACATGAAGATCGAGGTCCCGGAGGAAGTGTTCGGGGTCAAGCAGTGGGAGTGCACGGTAGAAAGCAACCCCAACGTCGCCACCTTCATCAAGGAACTGACACTGCGCCTGCCGGAAGGTGAGAGTGTTGATTTCCGCGCCGGCGGCTATGTGCAGCTGGAGTGCCCACCCCACCATGTCAAGTTCAAGGACTTCGACATCGAGGAAGAGTACCGCGGTGACTGGGAGCGCTTCGGCTTCTTCAAGTTGGAATCCGAGGTCAAGGAAACTACCATCCGCGCCTACTCCATGGCCAACTATCCGGATGAGCGGGGCGTGGTGAAGTTCAATATCCGTATCGCCACGCCGCCCCCGGGCAGTGAGGGAATTCCCCCCGGCGTCATGTCGTCCTGGGTGTTTAATCTCAAGCCCGGTGACAAGGTCAAGGTATACGGTCCTTTTGGTGAGTTCTTTGCCAAGGACACCGATGCCGAGATGATATTCATCGGCGGCGGCGCCGGTATGGCGCCCATGCGCTCGCACCTCTTTGACCAGCTCAAGCGGCTGCACAGCAAGCGCAAGATTTCGTTCTGGTACGGTGCCCGCTCGCTGCGGGAGATGTTCTACGTCGAAGATTACGATGGCCTCGCTGCGGAGAACGACAATTTTGAGTGGCATGTGGCGCTGTCGGATCCCCAGCCCGAGGACAACTGGGAAGGACTCACCGGCTTTATCCACAATGTGCTGTACGAGGAGTATCTCAAGAACCATCCGGCTCCGGAGGACTGCGAGTACTACATGTGCGGGCCGCCAATGATGAACGCGGCAGTGATCCGCATGCTCACCGATCTCGGCGTCGAGCCGGAAAACATCCTCCTGGATGACTTCGGCGGCTGATGACAGCCGTGAGCTTCGGGCAAAGCCACTCTTCGGGGTGGCTTTTTTGTAGGGCGGCCAGTGTGGCGCTGGCCCTGCTGGTCCTGCTGGCGGGTTGCCAGCGGCAGACGCTGCCCGTCGAACTGTCCGGTGAAGCCATGGGCACCACCTGGCACGTCACCTATCTGCCCCTCCCCGGGGGGGCAGAGCCGGCAGCGATAAAGCGCGAGCTGGAACGCCGCCTCGCTGTGGTAAATGACAGCATGTCCACCTGGCAGCCCGATTCGGAAATCAGCCGCTTCAACCGCTCACAGCCGGGCGACTGGGTAACCGTCTCCGCGCCCTTCGCCGAAGTGGTGGCGGCCGCAATGTCTATCGGGGAGCTATCGGGAGGCGCCTACGATGTCACTGTCGGGCCGCTGGTTGAACTCTGGGGTTTCGGCCCCGCCCGGCCGCGGATTGACCTGCCCAGCGATGCCGCCATCCGCGCCCGCAAGGAGCTTGTCGGGCAGCGTTTCCTGGAGCTGGACAGGGAACAGGGCCGAATGCGTCGCCTGCGGGAGGTGGAACTGGATCTCTCCTCCATTGCCAAGGGCTACGCGGTTGACCTTCTGGCCGGAGCATTGCTTGCGCAACAAATCACCGACTTCCTGGTCGAAGTAGGCGGAGAGATGCGCCTGTCGGGGAGCAGTCCCCGGGGAGACGCCTGGCGGGTAGCGGTGGAACGACCCCAGCCCGGAGCGCGCTCGGTAGCGTTGGGCTTGGCATTGACCGATGTGGCGATAGCCACCTCCGGTGACTATCGCAATTACTTCGAAGTCGACGGGCGCCGCTACTCCCACAGCATCGATCCGCGCTCCGGCCGGCCCGTGGCCCACGACCTGGTTTCGGTTACGGTAATTGCCGCGGATTGCATGCGCGCCGACGGTTGGGCTACCGCACTGACCGTGCTCGGTGCGGAAGAGGCGCTGGCGCTCGCCGAAGCACAGGGGCTCGCGGTATATTTGCTGCGCCAGGAAGGTGAGCGTATCGTGCCCGTATATTCAAGCGCTTTCGAGCCCTGGCTCGAAGCGTCAAACCTTACGCACTAGCGGCAACTGATGCCGCGGGGAAGTTGGCTATGACTATTTTTGTGCTTACCGCCGCGCTGATCGGCATCGTCATGGCGATCATGGCCATTGGCGTCATGATGGGCCGCGGCCCGATCAAGGGGTCCTGTGGTGGTATGGGTGCTCTGGGATTTGATACGGCCTGTGATATCTGCGGCGGTGACCCGAAACGCTGCGAGGAAGAGACTCGTGACGGCAAAGGCTCAGCGGCGGACAGCGCCCGGTTCTATCCGGCCGATCGCTAGTTCACGGCGCCACGGGTCTTGCCTGGAAAGTATCCGCTGAACGCGCGCTACGTTCTGTTTGTCGGCTTGCGCTACAGTTTCAGCCGCAAGCGCAATCGTTTCGCCAGCATCATAGCGCTGGTGTCGATGCTGGGCATGGTTCTCGGTGTTGCCAGCCTGATTACGGTCCTTGCCATTATGAACGGCTTTGCCGGCGAACTGCGTGGGCGTATCCTGTCCCTGGTACCCCACGGCTATGTGGAACCCGCTGGCAACGGTCTGCTGGTGGGCTGGGAGCAGCTTGCAAGCACTCTTGAGGCACAGCCCCAGGTCACTGCGCTGGCGCCTTACATCAGCGACAAGGTCATCATCGCTGGTCCCAACCAGCTGCGAGGCGGGGTGCTTACAGCAATTGATCCCGCGCGGGAGGCCGGTGTTTCCGGGGTGGGGGAGGCAATGACTCACGGTACTCTTGCCGGCCTTGATGCGGAGCCATTCAGCGTGGTGCTCGGTGCTAGCCTGGCCAGGGTGCTGGGTGTTGGGCCGGGGGACAGTATCGAGGTCACTATTCCCCGACTGACGGTGACTCCCCTTGGGACCTTTCCGCGTAGCAAGCGCCTGCGGGTCATCGGCCTGTTCCAGATCAATGCCCAGCCCGACGGCTACCAGGCCTATGTGTCGTTGCAGACGGGCCAGCGTCTGTTTGCAGCGGGCAACGGTGTCGACGGCCTGCAGGTCCGCACCGCGGACCTCATGAGCGCCCCGCGAGAGCTGGCAGTGCTCGCATCGGTCCTGCCGCCGGGGATGGTGGTACGGGACTGGAGCGAGACCCAGGGGAGCCTGTTCCGGGCGGTGAAGATGGAGAAGATCATGGTCGGCTTGCTGCTGCTGAGCGTGGTCGCCGTTGCTGCCTTCAACATTGTTTCCACACTGGTGATGTCGGTGGCGGAAAAACGCGGAGATATCGCCGTGCTGCGCACCATGGGCGCCCGCGCCGGCGGCATCATGGGCATATTTGTCGCCCATGGCCTTGGCCTCGCGGCGGCCGGGATTGGCTGTGGCGCGCTGTTGGGTGTACTGCTGGCCGGCAATATCGCCGCGGTGACTGCTCGCCTGGAAGACTGGCTGGGTGTGAAGTTGTTTGACCCGGCGGTCTATTTTATTAGCGAGCTCCCGGCGGAACTGCTCTGGCAGGACGTGCTCTGGGTGGTTGCGGCCGCGCTGCTGCTCAGCCTCGCCGCAACCCTTTACCCGGCCTGGCGCGCCGCTCGCATCGCTCCCGCCGAGGTACTGCGTTATGAATGATAAGGTCGTGCTCTGTGCCGACAATCTGGGCCGGGTGTACCGGGATGGTAATCGCGAAGTCCGCGTCCTCGACGGCCTGCAGCTGGCCCTGGGTGAGGGAGAGAAAGTGGCGATTATCGGCGCTTCCGGCTCCGGCAAGTCCACCCTGCTTAACCTCCTGGGAGGGCTTGACGAACCCAGCTCCGGGCGGGTCCTGATGCGAGGGCAGGACCTCGCTGCGCTTACGGAGCGCGCGCTTTGCCGCTGGCGCAACCGCCACCTGGGCTTCGTCTACCAGTTTCATCACCTGTTGCCCGAGTTCGACGCCAGAGAAAACGTCGCCATGCCCCTGTTGATCGGCGGCCAGGGCCGTCGCCAGGCCTGGCAGCGCGCGGAATCCATCTTGGCCGGGGTTGGGATGGGGCACCGGCTGCAGCATCGGCCCGGTGAGCTGTCCGGTGGTGAGCGCCAGCGGGTGGCTATCGCCAGGGCTCTGGTCACCGAGCCGGACTGTGTATTGATGGATGAGCCAACAGGAAACCTGGACCCGGAGTCCGCGGCGCAGGTGCTGGCATTGATTGACTCCCTGAGTGCCGGCAGTACCGCGTTTGTCGTGGTCACCCACGACCCCGCCATTGCCCGGCGCATGGACCGCACCCTGGAGTTGCTGCAGGGCACGCTGGTGGAGCAGCTCCGTGAACCGGCTTGAATTGCTGCGCATTGCGGTGCGCTACAGCTTTGCCTTTGGTCGGGGCTACCTCTCCACCTTCCTGTCCTCACTGTCTACCCTGGGCCTGGTACTGGCCATTGGCCTGCTGATCGCGGTCCTGTCGGTCATGAATGGTTTCGACAAGGAAATGCGCGAGCGAATTCTGGCACTGGTGCCGCACATCACCGTTTATGGTCAGCAGCCATTGAGAGACTGGCAGCCACTCGCGGCGGAGCTGCAGAGGAACCCGCAGATACGTTCAGCGCTGCCTTTCGTGCAATTTGACGCCTTGTTCCTGCGCGGAAGTTCTATAGAAACAGCAGTCGGGGTAGGCCTGGAGCCGGACGGGAAGCACGGCTTGCTGGCGGCCTTGCCAGGGCCAGTGCGTGCGCAGTTCGCCGCGGCAGAGGACGGGCTGCTGCTGGGCAGCGGCCTTGCCGGGCGTCTGGGCGCCCAGGTGGGAGACACCCTGACCCTGATCGTGCCCACAGCTGGCGGGCGCGATGCCTCGACCCGCTTCGCCAGCGTCACCGTGACCGGGGTGCTGGTTACGGGCACGGAACTGGATGAGTCAGCAGCGGTGGTGCACCTGGGCCAGGCCTCGGAACTGGCGGGACTGGATGGTGGCGTCAGCGGCCTGCAGCTGCAAAGCCGGGATCTGTTCGATGTCAGTCGGCTGGGCTGGGAGTTGCTGGGCACGCTGCCTGCGGGGTATTACACGACCAACTGGATGATGACTCACGGCAATCTGTATGCCGCGATCCAGCTGTCCCGGGACCTCGTCAGCATCCTGCTCTTCTCGATCATCGCCGTGGCCGCTTTCAATGTTGTGTCATCGCTGGTTCTGGTGGTGTTCGACAAGCAGGGAGACATCGCCATTCTCCGCACCCTGGGAGCGTCCGGGGGCGACATCACCTGGATCTTCCTGCTCCAGGGCGCGATGATTGGCGTGGTGGGGTCGGTGTTGGGCGCGCTCTGCGGCGTTCTCCTGAGCCTGGGCATCCCACCTCTGGTGGTTGTACTGGAGCAGTTGTTGGGGCTGCACTTTCTCAGCACCGATGTCTACCCGGTGTCCTTCCTGCCGGTGGACATCCTGCTGGCAGATATCGCCCTGGTCAGCGCGGTTGCCTTTATCATGTGCGTGCTCGCGGCGCTCTACCCGGCGCGGCGTGCATCGAGGCTGGCCCCCGCCCTCATTCTTCACCAGGAGCGGGTTTAGACTTGGCTTGTTCCCGGCGGGGGAGACGAACTCCGTACATGGCCCTTCGCTGCGCGCGACGTCGCCATTTGCCGGCCACGTGATAACGCCAGACCAAACTCACCGCGGTATACCCCAGGGATCCAAACAGCAGGCCGCAGAGCAGACTGCCGACCAGTAGCGGCTTCCAGAGCATCCCGATACGGGCGCTGATCCACGCCACACTCATCTCGAATTCGGCGACCTGCACCGGCACATCGATCAGCAGTGCGCCCACTCGATAGGATATATAGAACAGAGCCGGCATGGTCAACGGGTTGGTGATCCACACCAGGGCCACGGACATGGGCAGGTTACAGCGCAGCAGTACGGCCAGGACCGCTGCCACCAGCATCTGCCCGGGAATGGGCAAAAACGCGACAAAGACCCCGACGAAGAATGCCATCGCCGCAGAATACCGGTTGATGTGCCAGAGATTCGTCTGGTAAATCCAGTCGCCGAGGACATGCAGGGCCTCGATCTTGCGGACTTTCGAGGGCGTGGGCAGCCATTGTTTCAGGGTTTTTCTCGGCATGAAAACTCTGGTCGGATTCGATGTGTAACGGGTAGACGTACTGTGCTTGACTTGCAGCGGGCGACCGGGTGCAAGCGAGGTGCCTATTATGACGGCAAAAACAGTGCAGAACCATCCGTGAGAGCCGCACTGGGCGGATTCGTCGCGAGTGTGATCGCGACCAGTCAGGCCCCGGCCCTGCCTCCATTCTGGCTCTGTCTGCTGTCAGGGTTCGCGGGCGTCCTGATACTACTGCTTGGTCGCGCTCCCTGGTCTGTGCTCGGCGCCTGCCTTGCCGGATTGGGCCTGGCGTCTGGCTACGGCCAGGCCCTGATGGACAGGCGCCTGCCGGATACCTGTGAACGGGTGCCGATGCTGGTGTCCGGGACCATTGCCGGCCTGCCAAAGGTCATCCGGTTGGCGGATGGGCGGCGCATGCAACGCTTTGAGTTCAGCAGCGATCCACTGCCGCTTGCCCACTGCCGCGGCCCGCGGCGCCTGCTGCTCAACTTTGCTGGCGAAGCCGGCTTGGTGCCGGGGGAGCGCTGGCAATTTGAGGTGCTGCTGCGCCGTCCGTGGGGCCTGGCGAATCCTGGGTCCTTCAACATGCAATCCTGGTACACGCAGACCGCGATTGACGCGGTGGGCAGTGTGCGTAGCGCAGCGCCCGCGCTGCGTTTGGCGGACCCGGGGCTTCTGTACGCACACCAGCGCTACCGGCAGCGGTTGAGTGGGCAGATCCTCACGGCGCTGGGGGAGGGGCCTGCCAGCGCCATCCTGCGAGCCGTGGTCGTCGCAGACCGCAGCGGCCTGGACCACCGACTCTGGGCCCTGTTTCGGCAATACGGCATCAGTCATCTCCTGGTCATCTCTGGTCTCCATGTGGGTATGGTTTCGGCAGCCGGCTATCTGCTGGGCAGCATTGCGGGGCGCACCCTGGCGCTCGCGCGGGGCGGCCGTGGAGCAGCCTTTGCCGGCCCACTCTGTGCGCTGCTGCTGGCCACGCTGTACACCGCGTTGGCCGGCTTCAGCCTCGCCACGACCAGGGCCTGGTTGATGCTGTTCTGTTTCCTGCTGGCAATCCTGTGCGGGCGCCCGGGCCTGTCCTGGAACAACCTGCTGGTGGCTGCAGCAGTGCTGCTGGCGCTCAACCCACTGGCTGCATTGGGCGCGGGCTTCTGGCTGTCCTTCGGTTCGGTAGCCTGCCTGCTGTGGCTGGCCCTCTGGCGGCCGCAATCCGGGGTTACAGGGCGCTGGCTGGGCACCCACGCCTATATGTGCCTGGCCATGCTGCCGCTTTCCGGCTGGTGGTTTGGCGGCGCCAGCCAGGCCGCCGCCGTCGCCAACGCCGCGCTGGTACCGCTGTTGGGACTGGTAGTGGTGCCCCTGGCGCTGCTGGGAGTGGCGCTGGCAGGCTTTGGCACTGGCCCCGCTGCAAGCTTGTGGACGCTCGCAGCCTGGCCGCTGGACTACCTGCTGCCCCTGGGCGCGTCCCTGGCGGAGCGCCACCCGGGCTGGCTATACCGCAGTCTGGCGCCGACACTTCCCGCAATCGGGCTGGCGTTGGCCGCGTTGGGAATGGTGGTGATGCCCCTGCGGAGGCTTGTCAGGCTACTTTTGCTGCCGCCCTTGCTGCTGCCCCTGCTCACTCCGTTGCACGGTCATCGCGGGGTCAGGGCCGACGCCGTACAGGTGATCGCGATCGACGCAGGGCAGGGTACAGCGGTACTCGTCTACGACCGCAGCCATGCGCTGCTTTATGACACGGGGGGAGGGGTCCCCGGTGGGCCGGATATCGCGGAAGAGGTCATTCTTCCCCTGCTGCGCAGTCGCGGGATCTCCCGCCTCGAAACCCTGGTGGTCAGCCACGGCGACCAGGACCACATCGGGGGGCTTGAAACCCTGCGCAGGCGGGTGCCAATTGGTCGGCTGCTGGTCGGTGCTGATCTCGCGGCCATGGAGAGGGCAGAGCCCTGCCGGGCCGGCAGTGCGTGGCGCTGGCCGGGAGGTGCGCGGTTCCAGGTTCTCGCTCCTGCGCTGGGTGAGCGGCGCAGCAGCAACGACA
>JBFHFJ010000146.1:0-8050 GCA_041583655.1 Haliea sp.
CTCGAAAACCCTCGCGGCCCGGGCCTCACGGGCCTGGGTGCTGTCGATCTCCACTTCCATGATTGCCCTGATATTGTCCGGCTCCAGGCCGTCCACCAGCAGGCCCAGCCCTTTGCCGACGAAGCTGTCCGTCACCCCGGTGGTGGCCTTCTCCAGCGCCAGCAGACCGTCGCGGCGCGCCGTGCGGCTCCAGCCGAGGACCTCGTCCAGCAGGGCCTGGCGCTGGAATACCGGCGGAAACAGGGTCCAGCGCAGACGGCGCAGGGCGAGACCAAAGTCGGCCAGCGGCGTCTGGACCAGCACGGCGCCCAGGGTGCCGCCAACCACAATCAGGAAGGCGGTGAGCTGCATGAGGGCATTGATGCGCCCTCCCTCGAGTATGTTGCCGACCACGATGGCGCCGACCGACAGGGTTACGCCCAACAGCGTAAGCAAATCGAACGACACGCGCCGGGAACGCGGCTTCCCTGCCACTGCTATCTCCTCACTCTCGCCAGGCCTGCAACGCCACCTTGAGGCGCGCAATAGCCTGGCCGTGCAACTGGGACACGCGGGACTCGGAAACGCCCAGCACCAGCCCGATCTCCTTCAGGTTAAGACCGTCACCATAGTACAGCGACATCATCAATTGTTCCTTTTCCGGCAGCCCACGCACAGCCTCCTGCAGGGATTCACGAAACCCTTCCTCCGACAGAAAGGCCAGGGGGTCAGAATCCAGCTGCGGCTGCTGCTCCCCGTCCTGGTCATCCAGTTGGACCATCCGCGCGCAGGCAAGCTCGCCGGCGAGGCTCTGGTATTCAGCCAGCGACAGGGACATTTCGGCGGCTATTTCCGCATCGGTCGCCGCCCTGCCGTGGCGCAGGGAGGCCGAATTCACCGCGTCCGCCACCCGCTTGAGGCTGGACTGCACGCTGCGCGGCAGCCAGTCGCTGGAGCGCAGCTCGTCCAGCATGGCGCCCTTGATCCGAATGCCCGCATATGTGGCAAAGCTCGCCCCCCGTCCCGGGTCGTACTGGTCGCGCGCCTGCAGCAAGCCGAGCAGTCCGGCCTGCATCAGGTCGTCCAGTTCCACGCTGGCGGGCAACCGTGCAGCGAGGCGCAGGGCAATTTGCTTGACCAGGGGCAGGTGCGCCTCAAGGGTATCCTCCACTCCATCTCTCGCCACACGGGCATAGGTTGCCGCTGGATCCACACCCACCGTCAGCCAGCCAGTTCAGTACAACCGAGCAGGCGCTCGATAAAAAACGCCAGACCCCCGGTGCTGCGCACTTGCCTGCTGGCCGCCACCTTGCCGGCAATCTGGCGCAGGGCGCGAGACGCGGGCGCCCTGGGGTACTCCAGCAGCACCGCGCGCTGGGCCTGGACCGCCTTGCGCAGGTAGTCGTCCCGCGGCACGCTGCCAAGGAACCCCAGGCTTACCTCGAGGAACCTGTCGGTGACGGCACACAGCTTTTCGAACAACTGCCTGCCCTGCAGGTCGGACTCGACCATGTTGGCGAGAATATCGAAACGCTTGACCCCGCAATCCCGGTTCAACACCTTGATCAGGGCATAGGCATCGGTCAGGGAGGTCGGCTCGTCACAGAGCACCACGATAACCCGTTGGCAGGCACTGGTAAATGTCAGCACGGTGGAGTCTATGCCCGCGCCAGTGTCCACGATCAGGGTATCCATGGGCTGGCGCAGTTCACTGAACGCCTGCACCAGGCCGGCCTGCTCGGCTGCCGGGAGCGCGGCCATGCGCGCGACCCCGGAACTCGCGGGGACAATGGTTATGCCGCCGGGACCAGTGACCAGGATATCATCCAGGGTTTTTTCCCCGGCCAGCACATGGCTGACGTTCCACTGCGGGCGCAGACCCAGGGCAACATCGACGTTGGCGAGCCCGAGGTCGGCATCAAAGAGCAGCACCTGCCGCCCTTCCTGGGCGAGCCCCACGGCAAGGTTGACCGCGACATTGGTCTTACCCGCCCCGCCCTTGCCACTGGTCACCGCGATCACATCTGTCGGGGCTAGGTCGCCCATGGCAGGAATTTCCTCCGGCTATTCAGCCCGCGACAGCCGCGGCTCTCGTGCGGATGTCGGCATCGGCGCCCGCGCCGCGACGGTTGCCGAGGCACGCTGCGGCAAGCGCCACCAGCTCCCGGGCTCCGGCCGGCTGCAGATCATCGGGCACCCGTTGACCGCTGCAGGTATAGACCACCGGAATCGCTGTTCTAATCAAGATATCCAAAACACCACCCAGACTGGCCGCTTCATCCAATTTGGTGATGATAGCACCGCTCAGACCCTGTCTTCCAAGGGAAAGTATGAATTCGCGCCCCTGGGAGACACTCGCCGATGCGGACAGGATACCGCAGATGGCCACGGGCACCGGGCTGGCCCGCAACAGCGCCACCTGGTCGAGCAGGCGGGGATCGCGCTGGCTCATCCCGGCGGTGTCGATAAAGATGTTGGCCATCGTGCGGAACTCGCGCAGCGCCGCGTACAGGCCCGGACCGTCCTCTACCGCTGCCACCGGCAACCCCAGGTGACCGGCAAAGGTCTCCAGCTGCTCCTGGCCACCAATACGGTACTGGTCCATGGTGACCAGGGCCACCGACTTCCGGCCGCCGGACAGCGCGGCCCTGGCAGCCAGCTTGGCGATGGTGGAGGTCTTGCCGACCCCTGTGGTACCGACGCAGGCCACCACCCGTGGCGCACCGGGGAAACCGTTGTCCGCCACCGGCAGACGACCTTCCAGCGCAGCCAGCACGCGCTGCCACAGCTTCTCCAGATCACCTCGCGCCGGCAGGGCATCGGTGAGCTCTTCACCGAGCGCCCGCGAAAACCCCATCCGCGCCAGGCGCTGGTTCAGGCTCGCCCGGGTCGATGACTTGCCGGCGCTGTCGCGCCAGGCTCGCTGGTGCAGTTCGCTCTCCAGCAGGGAGCGCAGATTGGCCAGTTCATTCTGCAGCTGCTGCATACCCAGCTCGTTGGCACCGCCGTCCGGCGCGGCACCGGGCGGAGCCGGGCTGTTCCGGACTACCGCCGCCCCGGAGGCTACATCCCGCGCGGCCCTGTCCCGGGCGACCCTGTCCCGGGCGGCCTCATTGACGGCAGCCCACTGGGTGCGGTCTTCCGTGGCCACCGCTTGCTCCACGGCCTCCAGATTGCTGGCCGCCAGCACTTCCACACCGTCCGCCACCCGGCGATTGCTGAGAATGACCGCATCGGGCCCGAGGTCCTCACGGACACGTGCCAGCGCACTGCGACTGTCCCTGGCATTGAAGCGACGAATTGTCATGGTCTTTAACCCCCTGCTGCAGCGGACGCATTGCCACCGATGGTTGCCACTACCCTGATTGACTTGCTGGAAGGAATCTCGTCATAGGCGAGAATGTAAAAATTCGCCATCCGCCCCCGCAGCAGCCGCGACAGGAACAGGCGTATGTTGCCAGCGACCAGCAGAACCGGGTTGCTCCCCTCCGCCTCCAGCTTCGCCGAGGCCGCCATGACCTGGCGGATCATGCTGTCGAGAAGCGAGGGCTCCAGGCCGCCTGCTCCCTGCTGTACTGAGTTAAGCAATATTTGTTCCAGTTTTGAGTCCAGGGCCATGACCGGCATCTCATCCCCCGTACCATTGATGCTCTGGAAGATCGACGGCCCGAGCGCGATGCGCACACGGCTGGTCAAAGCGTCAGAATCCTGGCTCTTTCCTGCCTGATCCGCCAGCGCCTCGGCGATCGTGCGCATATCCCTCACCGGAATCCCCTCCTCCAGCAGGTTCTGCAGCACTCGCGTGATCTCGCCCAGGCTCATAACCCCCGGAACCAGGTTCTCCACCAGTTTTGGCGATGATTTCGCCAGTTTGTCCAGGAGCTTCTGCACATCATCCTGCCCGATAAGCTGATGGGCATGGTTCTTCAGCAGCTGGCTCAAGTGGGTCGCGATAACCGTACTGCTGTCGACCACCGTGTAGCCCTTGGTCTGGGCGTCCGAGCGCTGGGACGGGTCTACCCATACCGCGGGCAGGCCAAAGGTCGGGTCCCGGGTGGCGACACCCTCCAGTTCGCCAAAAATCTGCCCGGGATTGATCGCCAGCTCCCGCCCCGGAAACACTTCGCCCTCACCCACGATCACGTCGTGCAGGCTGATGCGATAGGTATTGGGAGCCAGGTCGAGGTTGTCGCGGATATGCACGGAGTGCACGAGGAAACCCAGCTCCTGGGACAGCTTCCTGCGCACCCCCTTGATCCGGCTGAGCAGGTCGCCGCCCTGGTTCCTGTCCACCAGTGAAATGAGGCGGTACCCTACTTCCAGGCCGATGGCGTCGACGTCGACCACGTCGTCCCAGCTCAGCTCGGTATTCTCTGGCGTGCGCTCCGTGGCGGGCGGCTCAGGTTCCGCCTCCGGCTGCTGCAGCGACTGCCAGCGCAGGTAGCCGATGGTGGCGAGCACACCGGCAACGGGCAGAAAAATCAGGCCGGGCATTCCCGGCACAATCCCGATAAGACCAATCACCCCCGCAGCCACGTAGAGGATCCTCGGATTCGAGGTCAGCTGCAGGGTCACTGCGGCGCCCATATCCTGGGCACTGGAAATGCGGGTGACGATAATGGCGGCAGCAGTTGACAGCAGCATGGAGGGAATCTGCGCCACCAGGCCATCGCCAATTGTCAGCAGCACATAGTTCTGCGCCGCGTCCGCCGCGCTCAGGTTGTGCTGGAGCGTACCGATCGCCATGCCGCCGAGGACGTTGATCAGCAGGATCAGAATGCCGGCGACCGCGTCGCCACGGACAAACTTGCTGGCACCGTCCATGGCCCCGTAGAAATCCGCCTCGCGGGAGACTTCCTCCCGCCGCCGCAGTGCATCGTCCTGGCTGATCAGGCCGGCGTTGAGGTCCGCGTCGATCGCCATCTGCTTGCCCGGCATGGCATCGAGGGTGAAGCGCGCCGTCACTTCGGAAATACGGCCGGCACCCTTGGTGACCACGACGAAGTTGATAACCACGAGGATGGTGAACAGCACCAGGCCGACCGCATAGCTGCCGCCGACCACAAAGTCGCCGAAGGCCTCGATGACCCTGCCGGCGGCTCCCGTGCCGGTGTGTCCTTCCAGCAATACCACCCGGGTAGAGGCGACATTGAGCCCCAGGCGCAGCAGGGTGGAGATCAGCAGCACCGTCGGGAACACCGCAAAATCCAGCGGTCGTGAAGCATACACCGCGGCCATGAGAACGATGATGGCGAGCGCAATGTTGAAGGTAAACAGCAGGTCCAGGGCCAGTGGCGGCAGCGGCAGGACGATCATTACCAGCAACAGCAGGAGGATAATCGGCGTACCTGCGCCGCTCAGCAGTGCCGCCAGGGACAGCCCGCCCGCCCCGGGTGCTACGACCGCGCCGCTGTTTTCAGACGCCATCGACGTCACCTCCCTGCGCCATTTCCTCGAACTCCGGCGGAATCTCCAGCGCCGTCGGTGCGGGCACGTATTCCGTGGGTGCCGCCCGTCGCAGCTGGTACAGGTAGGCCAGTACGCGGGCTACCGCCAGGTACAGACCCTGGGGGATTTCCTCCCCGATATCGGTCGACGCGTACAGGGCCCTGGCCAGCACCGGCGCCTCGAACAGCGGCACCTGGTGCGCCCCGGCGATGGTACGGATCTGCAACGCTACAAGGTCGCGTCCCTTGGCCACCACGCGCGGCGCCCCGCCCTCCTCGGCGCTGTAGGCAATCGCCACGGAGACGTGGGTCGGGTTGGTAATCACCACGTCCGCGCTGGGTATGTCCTGCATCATCCGCCGCTGGGAAATCTCCCGCTGCAGGGTCCTGATCCGCTGCTTGATTTCGGGGCGGCCGTCGGTCTCCTTCATCTCGTCGCGCACTTCCTGCCGGGTCATGCGCAGTTTGCGATGGTGATTCCACAGCTCGAAGGGCACGTCAAAGAGTGCAACCAGCGCCATCGACGCACTGAGCAGCAGCAGCCCCCAGGCCAGCAGCGACGCCGTATTCGAGCTGGCGGCACCGGGTGACAGGCTGCTCAGCTGCAGCATGTCGCGAAACATCATGCCGAACAGCAGAAAGGTCACCGCGAGGATCAGGAAGAACTTCAGCAGCGCCTTGACCAGTTCCAGCAGGCCCTTCAGCGAGAACACGCGGGCAAGCCCTTTCACCGGGTTGATCTTGTCGAAACTGAAGGCCATGGACTCGACACTGAAAGTCCAGCCGCCCATGACCAGCGGCCCGGCGAAGGCCGCGACCAGCGCGACCGCCAGGAACGGCGCCAGCAGCAGCACGGCCGCCAGGATCATCTGCATCAGGTGCGCGGGAAGCAGCGCGGCGTTGAAGGCCAGCTCGCGATCCGCGGAAAACGCCCTGATCGCAAGTGCGAACATGTCGTCAACCATGGCGGGGCCCAGCAACAGCAGGCTGCCGGACGCGGCCAGCAGGGTCAGCAGCGTGTTGAGTTCACGGGACCGTGGTACCTGACCCTTGCGGCGCGATTCCTGCAGGCGCCGCTGGGTAGGCTGTTCTGTGCGTTCCTGCCCCGACTGTTGTTCTTCTGCCATCTAGAACACCAACAGTGTCTGTTCGATGCCGCTTTCCAGAAAGCGTCGCAGGGCGGCGAGAAAGGCCGGCAGCCCCAGCAACATGAAAACGAAACCGACCAGGATGGTCACCGGGAAACCGACGGCAAAAATGTTCAGCTGGGGAGCGGCGCGGGTGATAACGCCGAATGCAATATTGGTCATCAGCACCGCTGTCAGTGCCGGCAGGGCGAGGACCAGGGCGCTGGCAAATATCCCGCCCCCGAGACCGGCAATGTTGGCGAAGGTGCCGGTATCGAAACCGGGCTGCCCCGGCGGCATCAGGATAAAGCTGTCCCCCAGCGCCGCCAGCAGCATGAGGTGGCCATCAATGGCCAGAAACAGCAGGGTCGCGAGAATGACATTGAGCTGGCTCACCACCGGCACCTGCACCCCGTTCTGGGGGTCGACGGACATGGCAAAGCCGAGACCCATGCTCATGGCCAGGGTTTCACCGGCCACTACCACCGCCGCGAACACCATCTGCATGATGAAGCCCATGGCCGCACCGATAATCACTTCGCGCCCGGCGAGCATGATGCCCTCACCACTGAGCACGTCGACCGCGGGCGCCGCTGGCTGCAGCGGCACGATCAACACCGCGATCATGACCGCCAGCAGGACCCGGACCCGCACCGTGATATTGGGCGCGCTGAATACCGGCGCAGTCAGCAACAGCGCCGAAACCCGCAGGAAGGGCCAGTAGTACATCTGCATGGCCGCAAGCAGCTGATCCGCGTCGACCGGCAACCCGTTCATCCCAGCATTCCCGGAATATCCGCAAACAGGCGCTGGGTAAAGGTGACTATGAGCTGCAGCATCCAGGGACCGGCGACCAGCAGCGCGATGACCAGCACCATGAGCTTGGGAATGAAACTGAGGGTCATTTCCTGGATCTGGGTCGCGGCCTGGAAAATACCGATGAGGAGGCCCACCGCCAGCGCGGACATGAGCAGGGGCGCGGCCAGCAGCACCGCCAGCCAGAGTGCATCCATGCCCACGTCGAGAACCATCTCCGGCGTCATCCTACCTCCTAGACGACAAAACTGTTGACCAGGGTCGACGCCACCAGGGTCCAGCCGTCAATCAGGACAAACAGCATGAGCTTGAACGGCAGGGACACCAGCATGGGTGACAGCATCATCATGCCCATGGACATCAACACCGAGGCCACCACCAGGTCGATGATGAGAAAGGGCACGAACAGCAGAAAACCGATCTGGAACGCCGTCTTCAGTTCGCTGGTCAGGAACGACGGCAACAGGACCACCATCGGCACGTCATCCGGCGTCTGGAAGGCGTCGTAGCCCCCCAGCTCCGCGAACAGCAGCAGATCGTTCTCCCGGGTCTGGCCGAACATGAATTCCCGGAAGGGCGCCCGCGCGGCCGCGAGGGCCTGCTCGAAGTCCAGGGTCTCGTTCATGTAGGGGAGCAATGCGTCCCGATAGGCCAGTTCCAGCACCGGCGCCATGATGAACA
>JBFHFJ010000147.1:0-8040 GCA_041583655.1 Haliea sp.
ACCTGGCTGTAGATATTCAGCGTCTGACCAAACAGCCACAGCCCGCCCAGCCCGCCCGCCAGGGCGAGAGGCACGGTGAGCAGGATAATGGCCGGGTGAACGAAGGATTCGAACTGGGCCGCCATCACCAGGTACACCACCAGCAGGGCCAGGAGGAAGGTGAAGATGACGGCGTTGCTGCTGGTCTGGTATTCCAGCGACTCGCCTTTGTAGTCGAAGTTGGCGCTGGTCGGCAGTTCGGTGCGCACCAGGCCCTCCAGGTAGGCCAGGGCATCGCCCAGGGCGTAGCCGGGCGCCAGCCCCGAGGTGATGGTCAGGGCCCGCGCCCGGTTGTAGCGGTTCAGGCTGCCGGCATCGGCCTGCTCGCGCACCGTCACCAGGCTGCCCAGGGGCACCAGCTCGCCGCTGCCGGCGGAGCGCACGTAGATACTGCTGAGGTCGCCGAGGGTGCGCTGGCTCTCGCGCTCACCTTCCACAATGACATCGTACTCGCGCCCGGCGAGGATGAAGGTCGTCACCTTGCGCGAGCCCAGCAGGGTCTCCAGGGTACGGCTGATGTCAACCAGGTTCACGCCGAGGTCGCCGGCCCGGTTGCGGTCAATGCTGACCCGCAGCTGGGGTTTGGTTGGCCGCAGGTCGGTGTCGGCCCCCACCAGGCCGGGGTTCTCCGCTATGCGCTCCAGCAGAAGGTCCTGCCACTGCGCCAGCTCCTCGAAACTGTCGCCGGTTACCACGAACTGCACCGGGTCGCCGCTGCCGCGGCCGAGGCCACCGCCACCGCGGATGAAGGTGCGCGCGCCGGCGATGTCAGCCAGGCGCTGGCGGGCATCGGCCTGGATTTCCGCGGTGGACCTGCGGCCGCTGTCCCAGTCGGTCAGCACCATCAGCGCGAAGCCGGCATTGAACGCCTCGCCACCGGCGAAGGACGGCGCCCGTATCAGCAGCCGGCGGATGTCCCCCGACTCCACCAGCGGCAACAGCCGTCGCTCCACTTCCTCGATCTGGGTCACAGTGTATTCGAATGACGAGCCCTCCGGCGTGCTCACGCCGAGGAACAGGGCGCCGCGATCCTGTTCCGGGGCGTACTCCCGGGGCACTGCCTGGAAGGTCCACGCGGTCACCCCCGTGCTCACCAGCAAAACCAGCAATGTCAGCCAGCGGTGCGGCAGGACAGCGGCCAGGGCCCGCTGGTAAACGAGTTCCAGCCGCTCGCTCAGCGCCTCCACGGTGTCCGCCATGCGATTGGAGACATGCTCCCGGTCCAGCAGCTTGCTGCAGAGCGCCGGGGCCAGGGTCAGCGCAATGAAACTGGAGAATATCACCGCCATGGCCATGGTGATGGCGAATTCGCCGAACAGACGGCCGATATCGCCCTCCAGGAAGGTGATGGGCACGAATACGGACACCAGGACCAGGGTGGTCGCCACCACTGCGAAGCCGACCTGGCGCGTACCCCGAAACGCCGCCACCAGCGGTGACTCACCTTCCAGCAGGCGCCGGTGTACATTTTCCAGCACCACGATACTGTCATCCACCACCAGTCCAATTGCCAGCACCAGCGCCAGCAAGGTCAACAGGTTGATGCTGTAGTCCATCACCCACAGGGCCGCGAATGCGGCAACCAGGGAGATCGGCACCGTGATCGCGGGCACCAGCAGGCTGCGCGGATCGCCGAGAAAAAGGAAAATCACCAGCACCACCAGCAGCGCGGCGATCACCAGTGTGGCATAGACCTCGTGGATTGCGGCGCGGACAAACACGGCGTTGTCGTAGCTGGCGATGAGCCGCATGCCCTGGGGGAGCTGGCGATTGATCCGCTCGATCTCTGCCCACACCAGGTCACTGACCGACAGCGCGTTGGCCGTGCTCTGCTTGACCACGCCCAGTCCCACCATCGGCTCGCCGTTGCCCCGGAACAGGCTGCGGTACTCCGCACTGGCCAGTTCCACCCGGGCGACATCGCCGAGGCGAACCAGATAGCCGTCGCCACCGCGGCGCAGCACGAGCTGGCGGAAGTCATCGGCGGTTTCATAGCCGCGATCCACCCGCACGATGAAGTCCCTCTCCAACGATTTCAGGGTGCCCGCGGGCAGTTCCACGTTCTGGGCCCGGATCGCCGCCTCCACATCCGCTACCGTGAGGTCCCGCGCCGCCAGGGCATTGCGGTCCAGCCAGATGCGCATGGCATAGATCTGCTCTCCGGTGATGCGCACCCGGGCCACGCCCGCCAGCACCGAGAACCTGTCCTCCAGATAGCGGCGGGCGTAGTCAGTCAGTTCCAGGGCGTCCATGCCGGGCGCCACCAGATGCGCCCAGAAGATGACCTCCTCGTCGCTGGCGCTCTTGCTCACCTCCGGCGGCTCGGCCTCGTCGGGCAACTCGCCGAGGATTCTCGCGACCCGGTCGCGCACGTCGTTCGCGGCGTTGTCGATGTCGCGATCGAGCTCGAACTCCAGGGTGATATTGGAGCGCCCGTCCAGACTGCTGGAGGCCATGGTCTTGATGCCCTCCAGCCCCGCCAGCCGGTCCTCGATGATCTCGGTGATGCGGTTCTCCACCACGGCGGCAGATGCGCCGGGGTAGAGGGTAGTCACGTTGAGAATGGGCGGATCAATGTCCGGGTATTCACGCAGGGGGAGCCGGTCAAAGGACAGAATGCCAAACGCGCACAGCAATGCGGCGGTGACAACGGCCAGAACCGGGCGCCGGACGGAGACATCGGAGAGCAGCACTATCAGCTCCCCACCAGCCGCACCTCGGCACTGTCACCGGACAGCCGCCCCACGCCGTCGCGCACCACCCGGTCGCCCGGCTCGAGCCCGCCGACAATTTCCACCCAGCCGGGACGGCGCCCGCCGATGGTCACTGCGCGCCGCTGGGCCTGACCGGTCGTGGCATCCAGGCGCCAGACGAAGTGCCGGGTCGCGCGCGACTCCAGGCTCTCCTCCGGCACCAGCAGCGCCTGCCGCTCGGGACCGCGGATGACCACCTCCAGCAACATGCCCGGGCGCAGCCGCTGGCCCGGGTTGAGCAACTCCGCGCGGGCGGTGATGGACCTCGCAACGGGGTCAACCCGGCTGTCCAGGGCGGTGACTGTGCCGGTGTAGGATCCCTCAAATGCGGGGGTGTGCGCCGTCACCGTCTGACCCACCCGCAGAAACCCCAGCCTGCTCTCCGGCACGGTGAAATCCAGGCGCAGGCGGGACAGGTCATCGAGAGTGGTCAGGCGCTGGCCTGCGGTGACCAGGGCGCCCTCGCTGACCAGGCGCAGCCCCAGCGTGCCGGCAAACGGCGCAACGATGGTGCGGTCGGCAATCCTCGCCTCTACCTCTTCGATGCGATGGCGAGTCACCGACGCCAGGGTGCGGGCGCGGTCCAGTTCGTTCTGCGCCACCTGGTTCTGGCGGGCGAGATTTTCCAGCCGCCGCACCTCGCGCTCAGCGTCCGCGAGCGTCGCCTGCAGCTCGCGCCGGCTGGCCTGCTCCGCATCCTGGCGCAGCACGGCGAGGACAGCGCCCTTCTGAACCTGCTCTCCGTCAGCAAATTGCAGTGACTCGATGATCTGGGACACGCTGGCGGTGATATCCACCGACTCCCAGGCGCGCAGGGTGCCCAGGGCCTGCACCTCCTCATGGAAGGGCTGCGCCGCCACGGTGTATACGGTTACCGGCACCGGCGGGCGCGCACGCGGTTCCGGCGCGTCCGGGGGGCCCGCCAGCTGCCAGGCCAGCAGGCTCCCGAGGCCGAGAATCCCCAGCAGTATCACCGCTTTCTTCATGCATAACTCCAGTCAACGCCGACACCCCCCCGCCACCGGGCCCTGACACCCGGCGGCAGCGGCAGAGTCATTATAAGAAGGCCACCGGGCGACGACAGGGAAATTACATTTTTTTACCCGGACTAACGAGTAGTAGTCAGCCGCGCCAAGCTCCCCTACACTAGGGAACGACTACCTGACAGGAGCCCGCCTGTGGACAACACCCGCCCCACCCCCGTGAAGGAAGACATCGAAGGCACCCGCCGCAAGCTGGAGCAGTGGTTCCAGGAGCGTCGTGGCCACCCGGTTACCGTATCCGGCCTGCGGATTCCCGAAGGCTCCGGCATGTCCAACGTGACGCTGCTGTTCAACCTGCAGTGGGACGATGACGGCACCACTCGCGAGGAAGCCTGCGTTGGCCGTTTGCAGCCGGAAATAGCAAGGCCGGTTTTTCCCAGCTACGATCTTGCCCCGCAGTACCGGGTCATGGAGCACCTGCATGCGCACAGCGACATCCCGGTGCCGCCACTGCATGGACTGGAAACCGACACCGGGGTGCTCGGGGTGCAGTTCTACATCATGGAGCACATACCGGGCCGCATCCCCACGGACATGCCACCCTACAACATGGATGGCTGGCTGCTCCAGGAGACCACGGAACCCCAGCGCGCGGCGCTGTGGCGGGCTGCCGTAGACACCATGGCCCGGTTCCACCAGCTCGATTACCGGACCCTGGGCTTTGCCGACCTTGAGGTACCAGGGCAAACCCCCCTGCAGCAACAGCTGCGCTACTGGCAGGACTACCTCGACTGGGGGCTTGAGGGCCAGGGGCACCCCCTGGGACAGGCCGCGCTGGACTGGCTCGCCGCCAACCAGCCCGCTGCGGAGCCGGTGGTGCTGTGCTGGGGGGATGCGCGTATCGGCAACATGATTTTCACCGAGTCCCTCGACAGCGTGGCCGCGGTACTGGACTGGGAGATGGCCGCACTCGGCAATCCGCTGCAGGACCTGGCCTGGTTCAACTACATCGATTCCACCTTTGCCGAGGGCCTGGGCATGCCCCGTCTGCCGGGGCTGCCCTCCTACGAGGAGACCGTGGCACAGTGGCAGCGGGCGACGGGCTACGATGTGGCCGCCTACGATTATTACCTGCTGTTCGCCGCCATGCGCTACGGCCTGATCATGTCGCGCATCATGCTGGCGACCGGCCAGGATGCTGAGGTGCAGGGCAACTTTGCCTGCCAGCTGCTGCGCAAGCACATGCAGCGGCTGGGGATTATCCAGGCGGACGGCTGAGAGGCCGCGCCAGGACAGCCGGACCTCGCCTCCCCCGGCACCCCCCTAAAACCGGTCCTTGACGGTGAAGAGGATCTGGCCACCGCTGATATCGTCGTCCTTGACGAAGGGGAAGGCGAAGTCGATGTGCACCACGCTGCCCTTCTCAGCACGGCTTGAATTAAGGCGGATACCGAAACCGGCGTTGGCCAGGACACCGCCATTGCTGCCATTGCCCCGGTCCTCGAACCAGGCCCTCCCCACGTCAATGAAGGCCACGAGCCCGACCTGCACCAGCCTGAAGGGGTGCCAGTCCGAGTAGTAGCGCTGTTCCAGATTGAAGACCAGGGAGCGATCACCCACCTGGTAGTTGAGTTCATAGCCACGCAGCCCGTTGTCGCCGCCCAGGGTGAGCTGCCGCTCACCGGTAAGCCCGCTGGTGTAATCGGCACGCAGCCGGGTGAAGAGCATCCACTGTTGCGACTGTTTGTGATGGTAGCGGGTTTCTGTCGTCCACCAGAGATTCTCGAACTCGCTGTCGGCAACGCCCCAGAAACCGCCGAGGCGACTATCCAGCTGCCACAGGCGGCGCTCATCGACCAGCAGGGTATTGCCGTAGTTCGCCCGCAATACCAGCTGGTCCCGGGTCGCGCCCAGGGCCTCAGACGACCACCCCAGGGCCCAGGAGAAACGCTCGCCCACATACACGTCTTCGGTACGGCCGAGATAGTTGAAATTGTGCAGCTCAACGAACCGGTCGCGGGTGGATTCGTAGCCCAGGTAGGGATAGCTGTACTCGCGGTCCCCGGGCAGTTGCGGCGGGGGAATGGGCGAGTCGCTGAGAGCGAAGCTGTGGGTCTCCACCGTATAGCCAAACAGCCAGCGTCCCACGCGCTCATCCTCGCGCACCTGCGCGGCGATGCCGCCAAAGACATTGGCGAATTCGACCTTGTGGTCGAACTCGGCAACTTCATCGCCCCGGAACCAGAGCGCCTCCTCCAGCTTCACTCGATTGAGGTCTACACCGGCGGACCAGTTTTCATACACCGAGAAGAAAGGTCGCACAAAACTCACGCCCTGCTCGTGCCCGTCATCGTTGTCCGCCAGGGAAAGCCGCATGCGCCAGCGGGAACCCGCCAGCGACGGGTCGAAATAGCGGATGGTGTTGCCGGAGCGCTCCTCATCGCTGTCATGCTGGATAACGATCTGCTTGCCGGTGCCGAGGAAATTGGCGTCGCGGAACCCGAACGCAGACTTGGTCTCGCCGCCACTGCGGCTCACCGACAACATCGGGGTGAAGGTCCAGATATCGCGGGTAATGACCTCGAGGTCCACCACATCACCGCAAACCCGCCACGGGCGCACCGTGGCATCGTAAATGAAACCGAGGTTGCGCAGGATCCGCTCCGACTCATCCACCCGCGCCTGGTTGTACTCCTCGCCCTCGCCGACCAGCAGGTGGTCACTGATCACCCACTCGCGGGTCACTGTGTGGAAGTCGTTGGCCCAGCGGTAGAGGGCGTTGTCTTCCCTGGGATCCGTGGTGTCGAAGACGGTAAAGCGGCGCTGGCGGATGCTGCCGATGCGGGCAGTGGGCGGAAGATCCCTGGCAAAGTCGTCGTGGGCGGGAGATGGCTCGAAGCGGAAACTGGCGGATTCGTCCTGGGCGGCGACCTCGCGGCAGGCGTCGGGCTCCCGCTTCGCCGCCGCAAACGGCGCCGCCAGCATCAGGCCCAGCAGCAATAGCCCAAGGGTCCCGGGAGGGCCGGTGAAGACACGTCGGGTAGAATCCATACCCGTACGATAGCCGCTCTGCCACTGCCACCACAATGGCCGGAAATCTGTACTCATTCACAATAGGCGGCTAAACTTGGGCCCGCCCTTGCGGCGGGAGACGCTCCCGGCGTACCCGCAACCCCAACAAGGAGTTCCGCTTGACCCCTCATTTGCAGAAGCAGTTGCAGACTCTGGCAGGACCCGGTTACCGAGAGCTTCTGCAGCGAATTCAGCGCGGGCTGGAAAAGGAAAGCCTGCGTATCACCCCTGAGGGTCGCCTGGCGCAAACACCGCACCCGGCCGGCCTGGGCTCGCCACTGACCCACCCCTCCATCACCACCGATTACTCAGAGGCGCTGCTCGAGTTCATCACCCCGGTCGATACCAGCATTGAACACTGCCTCGACACCCTGGCCGACGTCCACAGCTTCACCTACAGCCAGATCGGCGACGAACTGCTGTGGGCCTCCAGCATGCCCTGCATCGTCAACGGTGACGACAGCATTCCGGTCGCTGAATACGGCAGCGCCAATGTCGCGCGGATGAAAAAGGTCTACCGCTACGGGCTCGGTCACCGCTAGGGCCGCCTGATGCAGACCATCGCCGGCATTCACTACAACTTCTCGCTGCCGGCGGAGTACTGGCAGCGAGCCTGGGAAGACGCGGGCCGGCCGGAGCCGCTGCAGGACTACATTACGACCCGCTACCTGGGCCTGATCCGCAACTTCCACCGCCACTCCTGGCTGTTGATCTACCTGTTCGGCGCCTCGCCCGCAGTGTGCGCCAGCTTCCTGCGCGGCCGCGACAACCACGGCCTGGAGCCTTTTGACGACAAGAGCCGGACCCTGCACCGCCCCTATGGCACCGCCCTCCGGATGGGCGGCCTGGGTTACAACAGTGAAGCGCAGAAGGGCCTGAAGGTATGCTACAACTCGCTGGGCAACTATGTTCAGGCGCTGCGCGATGCCATCATGCACCCGCACCCGCCCTACCAGGCTTTCCCCGCCGGCCAGGACGGCGACTACCAGCAGCTGAATGACAGCCTGCTGCAGATCGAAAACGAGTTCTACAGCACCATTCGGCCCAAGCGGGTCACCCGGTCGGGCGAGGCACCCCTGGCGGCCCTGTGCCGGGCCGGGATCGAATATGTGGAAATACGCTGCATAGATGTCAGCCCTTTTGCCCCCCTGGGTATTGACGCCGGACAGATCCGCTTCCTCGATACGTTCCTG
>JBFHFJ010000148.1:0-8019 GCA_041583655.1 Haliea sp.
CCTCCGCGGTGGGAATCGTGGTTGGCGGGCAGCGGCAGGCCGCTGAAGCAGCGACTGCGGCCGCGCCAGGTGTCGTGGCGAAGAATAACCTGTTCCAGTGCTTCGTTCATGTTCGCTTGCCTCCGGGAAACCCTGTCTTTTTGCTGTATGGATATACAGTAGTTGGCTCGGGGCCGGAATGCAAGCGGCGTGGGGCAGGCCGTTGTCGGAGGTGCCTGGAACCTGCCTGCCGAGGCGACAGGTGGTCTGTTGTGACGGCGGCGGCAAAAACCCGCAGCGACAGCGCGGGCGGGCGCGGCCTAGGACTTTTCCGGCCCGCCGTTGTCCAGCGCGCCCAGGGTCCGGTCTGCCAGCCCCATGCCGGCCTGGAACATGGTCAGATAGGTGTGGGTGGCGCCGGCTTCGGTGATGCGTGCCACGTGGTCCTCGTGCAGGGCGTGGGACACGATGGGGCCGGTGAAGCCCTTGGCGCGCAGGCTGCGGGCGGCAACGATCTTGGCCTCGATATCATCCATGGCCAGTACCGCCGCCTCGATGGTCGACACATCCACGCCGCGCCAGAAATTGCTGTCCTCGGCGTCGGCGAACACCACATTGCGGCCGGCTTCCCGATGGGCCTTGGCCTTGTAGTTGTCACCATCCAGGCCCGCGGGCTGCTTGCCCAGTTCCCGCAGGTGGTCATAGGCAGCGGTACCCGTGCGGCCCATGCCGAAAATCAGGATATCGGCCCTGCCCAGATTGGTGGGCTGTTCATCCGGATGGATGGTGCCGCGCTCGAAACGCTGCAGGCGGTTCTCCAGGCGGGCGAACAGGGGGTGGGCCATGCGGTTCAGGGGCGCGGCGACGACAAAGGAGATCGAGACCGCCAGGGCCAGGGGCACCAGCCAGTCCTGCAGGACCACGGCGGCGACAATCAGCCCGAACTCGCTGTAGGCAGAGAGGCTGATGGCGGCGAGAAAGGAGGTGCGGGCGCGAAGGCTGAAGGCGGTCAGGAGCAGGAAGAACAGGAGGCCCTTCAGCGGCAGCAGGATGCCCACGGCGACGGCGAACAGCAGCGCCTCAAGGTCCGGCAGGCCGGACATGCCAATCTGCAGGAAGAAGCCTACCAGGAAGATTTCCCGCAGGGCCCAGAGGGACTCCGACAGTTCCTGGGCGCGGCGGTGGTTGGACAGCAGCACACCCATCAGCAGGGCGCCGATTTCCGAACTCAGGCCCATGGCCTGGAAGCCCATGCCACCTATCACCAGCGCCAGCAGCATGCCCATCAGCACCAGCAGTTCGTCGTGGCCGGCGAAGTCCAGCAGCCAGTACATCACGGGCCGCAGCAGCGGCAGGCCGAATACGGCCAGGGCCCAGATCGTGGGTGTCTGGCCACTCCAGACGGCCAGTACCACCAGGGCGATGATGTCCTGCACAATCAGGATGCCAATGGCGGTACGACCGTGGAATACCGCCAGCTCGCGCTTGGATTCCAGCAGTTTCGCCGCCAGCACGGTGGAGGAAAAGGACAGCGCTATTGCCAGCAGCAGGGCCGTATCCCAGTCCAGCCGCAGGAAAAAATACAGCCCGGGCGCAAACACCGCGACGCTGATGGCGAAGTGCAGCAGCGCGCTGCCGAGTACCTGTGGCTGGGCGATCTGCCGCAGCTTGAGTTTGAGGCCGACGGTAAACAGCAGGATGAGCACGCCCAGGTGGGCGACGTGGCCGAGGATTTCGTCGGATTCCGAGGGCAATCCGAGACCCGGGCCGAACAGGTTGACGGCGAAGCCGGCGGCGAGGAAGCCCACCAGCGGCGGCAGGCCGACCTGGCGCACCGCGAGCCCGAAAAAGAAAGCGAAGGTAATACAGATGACTTCGAACACTACCGGGACCTTGTCAGGCGCCGCCCCCCTGGCGGCGTCAGGGGGATGTTAGCGTACTTTGAGCAGGCCGTGCTCCTCCAGCTCCAGCATCAGCAGCTGCTGGACGATAAATTCCTTGCTGCTGTCCGGGTGCATCAGGTGGATGCGCTCCAGCCAGGGCCGGGCGGCCTCCTTGTCGCCGCGGTGCAGCAGGGCCCGGGCGACCTCCTTGAGGAACTGGGTGGGCTCCTCGCTCAGGGCCTTGATCCGGCGCAGGCTGGCGCTCAGGGTCAGCTCCTCCGGGGTCAGCTGGGTGCCGAAGGGGTAGGCGGGGAGCAGGCCGTCGGCGATGTGGCTGCTGAGGGCACTGGCGATACGGTAGGGGGTGTTGTCCCGGGCCGCCGCCGGGATTTCGTAGTCCTCCGGGAGCTTGCCTTTGGCGATGGCCCAGTCGGCGAGTTCCTGCTGGAAACGGCTGTCGGCGACCGCAATCAGGCGGCGGATTACCTCGGCGTCACTCTGCCCGCGCAGGTCCGCGATACCGTACTCGGTGACGATGATATCCCGCAGGTGGCGGGGAATGGTGGTATGGCCGTAGTGGGGCACGATATTGGACTGCAGGTGCCGGCCCTTGCCGCGGGTGGAGCGGATGCAGAGGACCGAGCGCGCGCCCGGCAGGTCGTGGGCCATGGCGACAAAGTTGTACTGCCCGCCCACGCCGCTGATCACGGTGCCGTCCTCCAGCGCGTCCGAGGTGACCGCACCGCTCAGGCTGACCATCATGCCGGTGTTGATAAAGCGCGCGTTGCGCCGCTGGGCGCTGTACAGCGGGTAGTTGAGGAGCAGCTGGTTGGTGCGCAGCACGCTGGTCATGCAGATCCTGTCCCGCCCGGTTTCGTCGAGGTCACGCAGCTTCTGGTAGAAGTCCCTCGGTCCCAGGAAAAACCCCCCGTGCAGCACCCTGCCGTGGCGCAGCTCGGTGCCCGCCATGGCCCGCAGCAGCAGGGCACGGGTGTCGGCGTCATCCATATTGTTGCGCAGGCGCGTGCCGTCCAGCTCCAGGTCCTCGCCGACCAGGACCAGCGCGGCAGGCAGCAGCCCCCAGTGGCGCAGTTCAGCCAGCGCGGATTCATCCAGCACGCGCGGCATCAGCCCGCAGTCGCGGACGTAGTCCAGCATCGCCCCGTCGATTGCCGGGGTAATAGCGCCGTCGTTCAGCCCCTGCTGCAGCGCCAGCTGGTCAAATACCCGACGCTTGACCACGCCGGCCTCGATCAGGTGCATCATGCCGTTGACGAACATCTCGGTGGACACGTAGAGGCCTTCATCGAACACGGTGGGCTCGGCGGCGCAGTCGCTGTCAATCCGGGTCAGGTTGCCAACCAGCTCGCGCCAGGCAGCGTTGTGGCGATGGCGCAGGATGCAGGCGTGAGCCACCGCATCGCCCAGCGCGCCGATGCCGATCTGCAGGGTGCCGCCGTCCACCACGAGGCTGCTGACGTGGAGCGCCGTGGCATAGTCCGTGGCGGGTATCGCGGCATTGGGGACGGCAAAAAGCGTGCGGTCATAGGCAGGGTTCTGCAGGACGCCGTCAAACAGGGTGGCGGGGACCTCGGCGTCGTGGCCCATGAACGGCAGGTCCCGGTGGACCTGGGCAAAACAGAGAAACCCGTTTTGGCCGTCGCCACGGCGCTGGCGGATGACATCCAGCGCCACGTCCGGATTGCAGGACAGGCTGAGCGACAGGCCGCTCCCGGTTTCCCGGGCCGCGACCAGCTGCGCCAGCACATTCACGCCCGCCGCCGCCATGTCCCGGGCGATGTGGGTGTAGTTGCTGGAAATGTAGTTCTGCTGGGCGGAGGGCAGCCCTTTCATGGAGCCCGCCTTGAAGTACAGTTCGCTGACCTGGATATTCGCCGGCAGGGAGCCCTCGCGCAGGGCTTCCATGTAGGCCAGGGGCTCGTAGTCCCCGAACAGGCGCTCGACAATCGGGCCGGCCAGCTCCGCCTCAATATGGCTGGAGGGCTTGGGAACCTCAAGGGACAGCGCGGTGTAGATGTGCAAATCGATCTCAGGGTCCTCGACCGCGCGCCGGAAGAAGGCGTTTATCAGCTGTACCGGCTTGCCCAGCCCCAGCGGCGCACCGAGCTTGATCTGCTTGCCGAGGGAGGCGATGGTGAAGTCCACGCAGGCTTCCGCCGTTTCAAACATCCGGGTCATGGTCTGGCCTCTACGTGTAGATCCTGCCAGCTATGTAAGCATAGCGGGGGCATGTCTGTCTTGATCTGGCGCAATATCGGGGTCAACCCCGGTTGCCATCCGGGACGCCGTCACCATTGCGGTCAAGCGCCATCTGCCGCCCCATGCCAACTGGCACGCAGGTAAACGTGAGCTCCTGCTCCGGCTGGCTGGCGATGGTCAGCAACTGCTGCAGGCTGACGGTGTCTTCCCCGCTGCGGTCGGTGCGAAAGCGGCCATCGGCGAGGAGCAGTGCGCCCCGCTGCTCACCGGCCAGGACACCGTGCACGACGAGGTCGCAGTCGGGAGGAGCGGCCCGGGCCCTCTCCAGCAGAAGGTCCAGACGCGCCCGTGTGGCCGGGTCCGGTTCGCCGGCAATGGTCAGTTGCTGGCCGACGATGGGGGCGAGATTGCCGTCGAAGGCAAACATGAAGTCCACTACCTGCTCGCGCTGGGCGTCACTGGCAAAACCGAACACGCTGCTGGAGAGGAAGTTGCTCACCGTGTCGATGCCGCCGTCGTGGAGCAGGCCGAAGCCGCGCACCTGGTCGCCGGTGAATACGGCCTGTTGCCCCGGCCGCGGGACACTGGCTCCGAACATGCCCACCTTCTGGTACAGGTTGCGCAGGTGCGCCACCTTGAAATCCTCGGTGATCCCCGGCCCCTCGTTGGTCATCAGCCCCGCCGTGCCGAACTGACGGGCATCGACATCCAGCACATGGCAGTGGTTGCAGGTCAGGGCGCCGCCGGTGGTGGGATCTTCCATGAACACCCGGCGCCCCTCGGCCTGGTCCGGGGTGAGACTGTTGTCGAGGTTGCGGATGGCATTGGGCGGCGGGGTAATTGCCAGGGCAAAGTCGGTGAAGTCCTGCAACTGCTCTGCGGAGAGCATCTCCTCCCGGCCCAGCAGTTCGACGAATGCCGGGTTGAATTCCTTGAAGGCCGCCGCCTCCAGGCTCTCCAGTTCGCCGCGCACGACCGCACGGTCCCGGCCGCCGCGATCGCCCCGCCAGTGCATGGGGCCGCTGTCGGCGATGCCGCGAAAAGTCTGGGTGGTCATCGGGCCCTTCAGGGGATGAAAGACACCCTGGGTGGGTGTGCGCAGCGGCACGAAGTCGTTGCGGTTATCAACCAGGTCCCCGTCCGGATTGCCGAGGTCCCAGGCCAGGCCGTCGACATCGCCGAAGACATGACAGGTGGCGCAGGAGGCAGTGCCGTTGGCAGAGGTGAGTTCAGCGTCGTACAGCAGGCGCCGGCCACGGCGGATGTTCGCCGCTTCCGGGTGGTACAGGTCCCGGGTGGCGAGGACCTCGCCGCTGTCGGCGGCAATGACGCTGAGGGTATTGGTGTAGCGGGACAGGGTATACAGCCGGTCGCCGGCGCTGTTCAGTACCAGCCCGCCGGGAGCGCCGCCCGGTACCGGGATGTGTCGGGTGGCCGCGGGGTCGTAGGTTCCCGCCTCCAGTTGCGCGGTGGCGATCGCCGCTATCCGGTTGGAGCCAAAGGCGGCGAGGTAGAGCGTCGCACCATCGGCGCTGACGGCCATTTCCTGGGGCTGGGCCAGGCTCAGGCGCTTGTCGTCCGGCGCCAGGGAAGCACCTTCGCGCAGCGAGAAGTCCACATGGGGGTTGAGATGGTTGGCAATCACGGCGCCCTCCCGGACCACGCTGACGCGGTGCTCGGCGATGTGGCCGCGCACTGTGCTGGCTGCGGTGCCGGGGCCCTCGAAGCGCACGCGATTGCGGGCTTCCATGTTGCTGACGTAGACCGCGCCTGTCACCGGGTTGCTGGCGACGTTGAACAGCACCGTGCCCAGTCCACGCTGGCTGTCCAGCAGGCGCGGGCGGTCCGCCATGGCATCGAGAGTGAAGAGGTCGAGGTCCGGCAGGTGGAAGCGGACCTTGTGCGACCAGTTCCGGCCTGACTCATCGATCCACTGCTCGCCGTCGAACCCCACGATCAGGCCCGTATCCGGTTGCCTGATGCCGGCGTGGTTCTGTACCGGCCCGGGTTTGGCGTTGGCCACCTCCGGCTCGTTGAGCAGGGTAGTGGTCTGGTTGCCGGAGAGAAAGGCGGCGACATGGACCCGGCTGCCGTCGGCGCTGCGCGCCAACCCCCGGGCGCTGTCGGTGAACAGGTTGATGATCGCCAGGGGCTGGCCACCCGGCCCGGGCCCAGGGGCATCGGCATCAAAGACCCAGACATCCGCGCGGCCCAGGCCCGGGGTCTTGAGGTCGGCCGAGTCGAAGCCGGGGTGATTCTGGCCGCGGTAGGCGGCGGTGATAAACGCGCGGCGATTGCCCGGACCGGCGAAGACGATATCCCGGGGTTCATCGCCGACCAGCAGGGTGCGCACCACGCGAGGTTCGGCCCCGTCCAGACGGACGATACTGATACTGTCCGAGAGGTGATTGACGACCCACACCTCGTTGGCGCTGGCCGCGGCCACCGCCACCGGTTCCAGGCCGACGGGCACACTGCCCAGGGGCGACAGGTTACCGTCGGCAACAGCGAACACTTCCAGCCGGTGCGCGGGGGTATTGATCACGAACAGGCGGGTGCCGTCACCCGACAGGGCGATGGGTCGCACCTGCCCGCTTTCAAACAGGGTGCGCCCGGCGCTGTCCGCGGGTTCGGGATCAGGGATTGGTTCTGGTTCTGGTTCGGGGGGTGGAGCCGGTGTGACCGGGGCGGGTGGCGCGTTGGGCTGTAGTGTCGTATCGCTGCTTCCGCCGCCCCCGCAGCCTGCCAGCAGCGTGGCCATGAGCAGTGCCAAGAGAGTTCCAGTTGCCCGCATCGCCACGATCATCACCTCCACAATGGCCCGGTTGTTCTTACACCCGGCTGTCCCCGCGTTGATGCGGGCGCAGCGACTGTGTGCCGGCTGCCAGATCCAGGAGCAGCCGGTCCAGCTGGTCCCAGGGGTCGCCCTCGGCATAGCCCTTGAGGCTGCCGTCCACGGTCAGTGCCTGCTGCAGCAACGCACCCAGTGAGCCGCTGTCGTGGCGCTGCAGGCAGGCCTGCACCGCGGCGGCCCGGCTCTGCCAGACGCGGTGGCTGCTCAGCACCCGGCTTACGGGCTGTCCCGCCTCGCAATC
Organism: Haliea sp.; assembly: GCA_041583655.1. Taxonomy (GTDB): domain Bacteria; phylum Pseudomonadota; class Gammaproteobacteria; order Pseudomonadales; family Halieaceae; genus Haliea. The sequence goes on from JBFHFJ010000148.1 coordinate 7,178, forward strand.
CAGTTGCATGGCGTAGAGGCTGCGCAGCTCGCGGGCCACGGCCCACAACAGGGGCACAAGGTCATTGCCCTCGCCACGCAGGCCGTGCACCATGCGCAGGGCGGCGGTCGCATTGCCCGCCAGTGCAGTATCAACCATGGCAAAGAGATTGTAGCGCGCGTTGTCGAGTACGGCGGCGGTGACCGTGTCGATGCTGACCTGCCCGCCGCTGGCCAGCAGTTTCAGCTTTTCCACTTCCTGCACCGCGGCATACAGGTTGCCCTCAAGGCGTTCCGCCAGCAGTTCCAGGGCGTCGGCAGTAATCTCCAGGCCTGCACCCTGCAGCCGCTGACGCAGCCAGCGCGGCATCTCCCGGGCCCCGACCGGCCAGACCTGGATGGTGGCGCCGGCCTTGTCCAGGGTCTTGTGCCACTTGCTGTTCTGGGATTGCTTGTCGATCTTGCCGCTTACCACCAGCAGGATATCGTCGCCACTGGCGCGTTCGACGTATTCACACAGCGCTTTGCTGCCTTCTGCGCCCGGCTTGCCCTCGGGCAGGCGCAGCTCGATCAGCTTGCGGTCACCGAACAGGGACATCTCCGCCGCGCTGTTGAGCAGGCTTTGCCAGTCGAAATCGCGGGCCGCGGTATCGACTATCTCGCGGTCAGTGCAGCCGGCCTGGCGCGCGGCGTTGCGCACCAGGTCCGCACACTCCTGCACCAGCAGCGGCTCGTCGCCGCTGACCAGGTAGACGGGAAGGCATTGCTGTTGCAGGTGCTGGCGCAGCTGCTCGGGTTTGAGTTGCATTACCGGGCGGCGGCGTGGAAACCGATCCGGCGCAGGATCTGCTGGGACAGCTCGCC
>JBFHFJ010000149.1:0-7968 GCA_041583655.1 Haliea sp.
CGCAGTGGCCAGTTCAACCAGAACGGCATTTCCGATGTGGCGGCATCCGTTGGCCTGGTCGGTATCAACGACGTGGTGGACCAGGAGGAGTCCGAGTCCTTTGAGGTAGGCTACAAGGGACTGTACTTCTATGATCGCCTGCGCCTGATCGGCGCGGGTTTCGCGACCAAGGTTGAAGGACAGCAGTTCTTCTCCTTTATCGGGGCGATCAGCGCGCAGATTCTCACCAACGTCGATGAAGTGCAGCTGTACGGCGGTGAGCTCGAGCTGAACTGGCGTGCGACCGAAAATCTCGATCTGTACGCTTCCGTAGGCTACACGGACAGTGAGATCAAGGAGTACCTCGTAGACCCGACGGCGGAAGGCAACGATGCGCCCTATATTGCGGACACCACGACCAACGTGGGTGCCCAGTACGAAGTGCCGCTGAACTTTGCCAACCTGAACCTTTTTGCCAGGGTCGATTACGAGCGCCGCGGCGCCCAGTACTGGGATGTGCAGAACTCGACTGAACGCGACCCGCTGGATTTCCTCAGCCTGCGTCTTGGCGTTACCGATGCTGACGACAGGTGGTCGGCGATCTGGCAGGTTCAGAATGCGCTGGATGAAGAATACAACTCGGAGTGGGTGGCAGGGGGCTTCTCCGCCCGGGCGCCGGGAAAAATCTGGAACCTTCGACTCAGGTATAACTTCTAATTATGACCAAATATCATGTATCAGCTGACATCGGTGGTACCTTCACCGACATCGTGATCGAACCATCGGATGGCCCGGTCTTCGTCAACAAGGTGCCCACCACGCGCGAGAACCCCGCGCTGGGCGTGATCAACGGCATCAAGGATGTGGTGCCGAACCTCGCCGATATCGAATACTTCGTGCACGGCACGACGGTGGGGCTCAACGCATTTCTGGAGCGGCGCGGTGAGAGGGTCCTGCTGGTGGCTACCGCAGGCGCGGGGGACAGCTATGTCATCGCCCGCGGCAATCGCGATGCCCTGTACGACCTGCGCTATAGCAAGCCGGCCCAGCTGGTGCCGCGCCGTGATGTGCACGAGGTTCGCGGCCGCCTGGCCTGGGATGGCAGGGAAATCGAGCCCCTGAACGAGGCCGATTTCCAGCCCATCATCGACAAGGTCAGGGCGGAGAACATAAACGCAGTCGCGGTGTGCCTGTTGCACAGCTACGCCTATCCCGCGCACGAGGTACGCGCCCGGGAAATTCTCCGGGAGGCGCTGCCGGGGGTCTCCATCTCCCTGTCCCACGATGTGGCGCGAGAATGGCGCGAGTACGAACGTGCATCCTCGGCGGTGATGAACGCCTATGTGGCGCCGGTGGTCGAGCGCTACCTGCTCAGCCTGCAGGAGCAGCTGCGCGAGCGCGGCATGCGCGCGGGCGTGCATATCATGCAGTCCAGTGGCGGCGTGACTACGGCTGACACTGCGCGGGAAAAACCCGTGTTCACCCTGCTATCCGGCCCGGTGGGCGGCACTATCGCCGGCGCCTCCCTGGCCAGGCGCGCCAAACGCCCCAACCTGCTGTGCGTCGATATGGGGGGCACCTCCTTCGACCTCAGCCTGGTGGTCGACGGCGAGGCCAGCACCACCCTGGAGACTGAACTGGAAGGCCTGCCCCTGCTGATGTCGATCGTGGATATCCAGACCATCGGCACCGGTGGCGGCTCCGTCGCCTGGCTGGACAATGATGCGGTCAGAGTCGGGCCCCGCAGCGCGGGCTCTGTGCCCGGCCCGGCCTGCTATGGCAACGGGGGCACGGAGCCCACGGTCACTGACGCCAATCTCTACCTCGGTCGTCTGGGAGCCCGCTCCCTGCTCAGCGGCGAGATGTCACTTGATGCAGCGGCGACGAGCGCGGCGATCGAGTCGCTGGCACAGCGCGCGGGGATGCAGCCGGTGGCATTTGCCGAGGGCATCCTGGCGATCTCCAACGCGGCCATGGCCGATGCCATGCGTACCATCACTGTCAGCGAAGGGGTGGACCCACGTGACTTCACCCTGGTCGCCTTTGGCGGCGCGGGACCGATGGCGGCGGTGTTCCTGGCCGAGGAGCTCGACATTCGCGAGGTTCTGATTCCACGCTTCCCGGGCACCTTCTCCGCCTGGGGCATGCTGCAGACTGATCTGCGCAGCGATCTCACGCTGAGCTTCTTCCGCCCTGCTGCGGGCGTCCTGCCGGAGGAACTTGAGGGCCTGTTCACGAAGCTGGAAACCGAGGGGCGGGAAGCTGTCATGCAGGAGGGTATCTCTGCTGATCGTATCTCCTTCCTGCGCTCTGCGGATATGCGCTACTCAGGCCAGGAGTACACCATCAATATCGCCCTGTCCGACGAGCTGGATATCGCCGCACTCAGCGCGCGGTTTCACGACGCCCACAAGCAGCGTCACGGCCATTCCAGTCCCGATGCGCCGATCGAATTCGTCAACCTGCGCCTCGCGGCGATCGGCGCGATCGGCAAGTACGACGAGCATCCGCACACGGTTACCGGCGACGGCAGTGACGCTGTGATAGGCCGGCGTGAAGCGGTTTTCCGCGGCGCAACGCTGGGCACGCAGGTGTTGCGGCGCGATCGCCTGCCGGTCGGCTACCAGGCCACCGGCCCTGCCATCATCGAGGAGCAGAGTGCGACCACGGTACTGCCCGACGGTTGGCAGTTGCGGGTGGACAAGGAGAGCAACCTGATACTGACCCGAGGAGCTGCAGCATGAGCACGGTAGATCCGATCACCACGGAAATTATCCGCAATGCCTTCATCGCCATCGCCAGCGACATGAATGCAACCCTGATTCGCAGTGCCTTCACTCCGGTCATCTACGAGGGCAAGGATTGCTCGGTGGCGTTGATCGACGAGAACGGTGAAGTGCTCGGCCAGTCCCTGGGCCTGCCGCTGTTTCTCGGCAACCTGGAAATCTGCGTCAAGATCATGGCGGAACGGTACGGCTGGGACTACTTCCAGGAGGGGGATGTGTTCTACATGAACGACTCCTACATGACCGGAACCCACCTGAACGACTCCACCATAATCATGCCGATATTCTGGCGCGGAACCCGCGTGGGTTTTGCCGCCTCCCGCGCCCACTGGCTGGATGTGGGCGCCAAGGATCCGGGCACCCCGGTCGACTCCCACGAAATCTACCAGGAGGGCACCCGCTGGGGCCCGACCCGGCTCTACGATGCGGGCAAGCCGCGCCAGGACGTGATTGAACTGCTGCGCCTCAACAGCCGCTTCGGCGACGCCACCATCGGCGACCTCAACGCGCAGATTGCCGCCGGGCGTACCGGTGAGCAGCGCCTGCAGGCGCTGTATGACCGCTTCGGCACGGAGACCATCCGCGCGGCGCGCGATGAAATCTACAAGCAGACCGAGGCCAAGGAGCGCGAAGCCATAGTCGCCCTGCCCGATGGCGAGTACAGCGCGGAGGGCACCATCGACGATGACGGGCTGGGTAACGGCCCGCTGGGAGTAAAGCTCACGGTGCGCATTGCGGGCGACGGCATGAGCGTCGACCTCGCCGGATCGGCACCCCAGGCCGCCGGCCCGGTCAACTGCGGGCTCACCCAGACCGTGGCCGCGGCGCGCGTGGCCTACAAATTGCTGATCTGCTCCGAGGTTTCACCCAATGGCGGCTCGTTCCGGGCTCTGGATGTGCAGGCGCCCCCGCGCTCGATCTTTCACGCCCAGGAGCCGGCGCCTTGCGGTTGGTATTTCACCCCGCTTGGCTTGCTCATCGACCTGATCGTCAAGGCCCTGGCCCCGGTACTCCCGGACAAGGCGGCGGGTGCCCACTACGGCGACTCCATGGTAATTACCATCGCCGGGCAGGACCCGCGCAACGACGATGACTTCTTCCTGATGATCGAGCCCACGACCGGTGGCTGGGGCGCGTTCAACGGCGGGGATGGCGCCAACTCTCTGATTAACAACGTCAACGGGAGTTTCAAGGATCTGCCAATCGAGATATTTGAGAGCAAGTATCCCCTGCGGATTCTCAGTTACGGCATTCGCCAGGATTCCGGCGGCGCCGGCAAATATCGCGGCGGCAACGGCACCTACCGGGAGTACCTGGTGGAGTCAGACGCCTCGCTGTGGCTCTGGTTCGAGCGCTCCGATACGCCAGCCTGGGGCTTGTTCGGCGGTGGCTCCGGTGCTCCGCCGAAAGTCCTGATCCAGCGTCCCGGGCAGGAAACCCTTGAACGGCTGAAGGCCAATGACATCAAGATGCCGCCGGGCACAGTGATCAAGTCAATGACGGGCGGTGGCGGTGGCTATGGCGATCCGCGGGAGCGGGATCCACGGCAGGTGCGTGAGGACGTGCTGGACAGGTTTATCTCCCCCGCACACGCCAGCACGGTGTATGGCGTCGATCTGGAGGCGTTGGACCAGTAGCCGTGTCCACGCCAGGCGTCAGTGCCGGTGATACGCTGTCCGGGGTGCATATCGCGCTGGTGATTATCGGCGGCACCATCGGCATGGCGGTGTTCCTGGTTTCCGCACAGATCGGCGGGTCCCTGGGGCTGCAGCACGCTGCCTGGGCTTTTGTGGCGGGCAGCCTGATCCTGGCGGTCATGGGCTCGCTCACTTCCCACGTGGGCGCCACCACCCGGCTCACCACCTATCAGCTGTGCACACAGGCCTTTGGCGGTGCTGGCGCCCAGGTGGTGAATTCCGTGATTGCCTTGTCCCTGGTCGGCTGGTTCGCGGTGATCAGCAACACCCTGGGGTCGCTGTCGGACTTTGTCTTCTCGCGTCTTTACGGCTGGCAGTTGCCGGTGCCGGTCTATATCGTCGCCAGCAGCGCAGCAATCGTGCTGGTCACCATCACCGGGTTTCGTGGCATCGACAGGATTGCGCTGTGGATGACGCCGGCGATGCTGCTGCTGGTACTGTATGCGGCGATGGGCAGCATCGACCAGGTGCCGCACTGGAATCGTCCGGTGGAGGGCGCCACGGTGATGAGCTTTTCCGCTGCCGTCTCCGCTGTGGTGGGTTCCTACATCGCCGGGGTAATTATCCAGCCCGACTACAGCCGCTTTGCCCGCAATGCGCGGCACGCGGTGGGTGCTGCCTTTTTCGCGCTCGGGGTCTGCTTTCCCACGGTGATGTTTCTCGCCGCCATCCCGGGCTCGGCACTCAGCCAGGTGGATCTGCGGGGGCTGCTGTTGGCCATGGGTGTCGGCCTGCCCGCGTTCACCCTGCTGTTCCTTGGCGCCTGGTCGTCGAACGTGCTCTGCCTGTATTCCTCCAGCCTTTCCGTGTCCACGGTCATCCGCCAGGCCACCTACTGGAAGGTGGTGGTCACCATCGGGGTTCTGGGTACCCTGCTGGCACTGGTGGACGCGCAAAGCTACCTGGTGAACTTCCTGGTGCTGCTGGGGATTACCATTCCCCCCGTGGGCGCCATTTACCTGGTGGAAGCGCTTTTTCTGAGGCGCAGCCCGGAAACGCCAGCGGCCGGCAACAAGGGTTCGGCGCTGACCCCGGCAACGCAGTGGCGGGCCGTGCTCGCCTGGATGCTTGCCACAGGCTTCGGCTTTGCGGTGCAGAATGAGCTGCTCGCGATCAGTGGCGTTTCATCCATTGATGCCATTCTCGTGTCGGCGCTTGTTTTCCTGCTCCTCAACCGTCGCCGAATTGTTTTTTTGTCTTCAGGAGATCTGACGAATGCATAAGGCATGGGTAATAAACGACTACAGCGGTTTCGAAGGACTCAGCCTGGAGCAGTTTCCTGACCAGGAACCCGGGCCGGGAGAGGTGCGGCTGCGCATCGAAGCGTTTGCCCTGAACTGGGGCGACATGGACCTGATGGAGGACCGCTATTCCTACAGCTTTTCCAGCTTTCCCGCGAGGATCGGCATGGAGGCGGCGGGCATCGTCGACGCGGTGGGGCCAGGGGTCGACCATATAGAAGTGGGTGCGCGCTACAGCACGCTTCCGCATTTCTATGACAATCGCGGCGCCAGTGGCGAATCCCTAGTCGTCAGCGCTCGCTACCTGACCCCGGCCCCCGCCAACCTGAGTGCCGTCGAGAGCGCCTCCATCTGGATGCAGTACCTCACCGCCTACTACCCGGTGGTGGAGCTCGCCAAAGCGGCCCCCGGGCGGACGATCCTGGTCACCGCGGCAACCAGCACGGCGGGCACCGCTGCCCTGGAGATCGGGCGCAAGTGCGGCGCGACGATGATCGGCACGACCCGCTACGAGTACAACCGGTCCTACCTCATGGACGCAGGTGCCGACCACGTTATTGTGACCGGCGCGTCCAACGAAGGGTTCGCGGATGAACTGAAGGCCCTGACGGATGGCCGAGGTATTGATGCAGCCTACGACTCGATCGGCGGGGGGCTGATGAACCAGTACGTGGGCGCGCTGGCGAAGAATGCGCGGATCTTTTTCTATGGCATGCTCGACAAGGACTTTCCGCAGATTCCCTACGCTGCCCTGTTTCAGTCCAATGCGCTGTTCCAGGCTTACTCGGTGTTCAACTACATCGAAGACGACGAGATGTGCGCCAAGGGTATCGACTGGGTCAACAAGGCCCTGGCCGCGGGCGAGATATCACCCACCATTGACCGGGTCTATCCGTTGGAGGGGTATATCGATGCCTGCCGCTACCTGAAGGAACCCAGGCGTACCCACGGCAAGGTGGTGATCGAAACCGGCAGCGCCGCTTAAGCCTGGCAATCCAGCACGATCTTGCCCGGCACGCGGCCGGCGTCGATCAGGCGGTGCACCTCCGCCGCCTCCGCCAGCGGCCGCAGCTCGGCCACGGCGGGGTGCAACCGCCCCTCCCTGAGCCACTGCATCAGGGTCACCACATCTTCCCGGAATTCCTTTGGGTGTTTCTCGCGCCGTGACTGGATATTGTAGAAGCCGGTCTGGCGCCCGTCCGGCAGGCAGCGCCACAAGCCCAGCAGTTTGGCGAAGCCCCACAACAGGCCGGCGACCGATTCCTCTCCGGTGGTGACCTGCAGCGCGCCGAAGCCCACCAGCTTGCCGCCTTTGGCCACGCAGCGATAGGAGCGCGACCAGTTGTGGCCGCCGATGGTGTCGAACACCGCCTGCACCCCGCGGCCGCCGGTCAAGCGGCTGATCTCTGCGACAAAGTCCGTGGTGCGGTAGTCGATGGGTGTTGCGCCAAAACCGCGCACCAGTTCGTGCTTGGCGCTGGAGGCCGTGCCGTACACGGTGAGCCCCAGTTCCCGCGCCAGTTCCAGCAGGGCCGTTCCCACCGCGCCGCCGGCGGCGTGGACCAGGATACTGTCGCCGGGCTTGAGGCTGCACTCCCGGGTCAGCATTTGCCAGGCCGTGGTGTAGGAAAGGATCATGCACACCGCCTCCGCCGCATTCAGGCCCGCGGGGCAGGGGATTACCCGCCCGGCGTCCGCCAGCAGGTACTGGGTGTAGCCACCGATCACCGGCATGTCGGCGACGTGGTCTCCCACCTGCAGGGTGCTCACCCCGCTGCCCAGGGCATCCACCACCCCGAACCAGTCATAGCCCGGGGTGAAGGGCGGCTTCTGCTTCACGCCCGGATACTGGCCGCGGCGGATGATGGTGTCGGTGAAGCCGGTGCCGGCGGTCAGCACCTTTACCCGCACCTGGCCGGGGCCGGGCTCGGGCAGGCTGGGCTCGGTCACCAGCTTCAGCATTTCCGGGCCACCGAGGGCGGTGAGCTGGATGTGCTGCCAGGGGGTGGCGGTCATGGTTGCGCGTCCTATCGGTTGTTAGTCCTTCATGTGGCGGAGTATCGCCCGCGCTCGCCGGCTTGTCCAATGTGGGCTGGGAGGCCGCTGGCGCCGCGGCGTCCCCACGGTTTGACGCGGTTTGACGCGGGTGCAACCCCTGCTAGAGTGACGGGGTTCGCCACTTATCTTCGGGGCCTGGATGCGTCGCCAGTATCAGGACCGATACCGAGCATGAGACAGCCCCATGACCACACTGCGCCAGACCAA
>JBFHFJ010000150.1:0-7934 GCA_041583655.1 Haliea sp.
CCGCCAGCAGCTCATCGTGGGAACCGCCTTCGGCGCCGGGCCCGGCGCCGACGCGGGCGGACTTGGTCAGGCGCCGGATCTTCTCCACCAGCGCCAGGAAATCCTCCCCATTGGCGGCCGCGATGATCTCTCCCAGCAGATGGCCCAGAGAGCTGACGTTGCTGCGCAGCTGGCTGTAGTCAGACCGCTGCCCGGTTTCTTGCGTGTCGGCATTCACCATTGTCGCACCCTCTGCAGCAGATCGCAGACCCGCGATGAATAGCCCCACTCGTTGTCGTACCAGTTAAGCACCCGCAAATAGCGGTCGTTGACCACCGCGCTGAAACCGGCGTCATAGATGGAGGAGTGGGAGTTGCCGATGATGTCCGTGGAGACCAGGGGCCGGTCACAGTACTGGAGAATTCCCTGCAGTTCGGGCGAGGCCGCAGCGTCCCGTACCGCCTCGTGCACCGCAGCCACCGTCACCGGGCGCGCCAGCTTCACGAACAGGTCCACCACCGAACCGTCCGGGACCGGCACCCGCGAGGCAATGCCGTGGAGGCGCCCCTTCAGCTGCGGCAGCACTTCGCCCACGGCCTTGGCCGCGCCGGTGGACGTGGGAATGGTATTTTCCGCAGCGGCGCGGCTGCGGCGCCAGTCCGAGTGCGGCACATCGGCGAGGCGCTGGTCGTTGGTGTAGGCGTGCACCGTGTTGATCACGCCCTCCTCTATGCCGAAGGCCTGGTCCAGCACCCTGGCCATGGGCGCCAGGCAATTGGTGGTACAGCTGGCGTTGGAGATGATCCTGTGGTCCGGCTGCAGCCCCGCATCGTTGACCCCGAGCACGATGGTGTAGTCGATAGCGTCGGAGGCGGGCACCGTGAGGACCACCCGCTTGGCACCGGCCTTGAGATGCTGCTCCAGCTGCGCCCGCTTGCGAAAGGCGCCGGTGGCCTCGACCACCACATCAATCTCCATCTGCGCCCAGGGCAGAGCCGATGGGTCGCGCTCACTGATCAGCTTGCAGCGCCCCTTGGGCGTGACGAATTCGTCCCCTTCCAGCGCCAGTGCCTTGCCGAAAGGCCCCATCACCGTGTCGTAGTTGAGCAGATAGCGAAGCGCCTCGAAGTCGAAGAGGTCGTTGATGACCACGACATCGATCCCGGGCGTTTCTTCCAGAATCCGGAATACCGAGCGGCCGATACGGCCAAAACCGTTGATCGCAATCCTCATTGTGCAACCTCCCCCTGCCGGTCGAGTGCGCCATAGATGCGGGCCACGTCGAGCAGGCGACCGGCGTGCCCCAGGGTCTCATACCAGCCCAGCGCCTTGATGGTGTGATCCCCGGCCTTGATGGTGCCCCTGCAGTCGAACAGCAGCGAGTGGGGGTTGCCGATGACGTCCGAGGAGACGACCGGGTCCTCGACGACGGCGACGATGCCCGGATAGGACGGCGCATGCCGGCGCATGGCATCGTTGATATCGCCGGCGGTGACCGCACTGTCAGCCAGCACCAGGTTCACATCCAGCAGGCAGCCCTCGTGGATGGGCACGTTGAGCGCCGAGGTAATGATCTTGCCGGCAAAAGCGGGGAGCACATGCCCAAGCCAGTCTGCGGCCTCGTGACTGTTGGGAATGATGTTTTCAGCAGCGGACCGGCTGCGGCGGAAATCGCTGCCCGCGTAATCCTGCAGCACCTGGTCCGATGTGTAGGAATGGATGCTGGTCATGCTTCCGCACTCAATCTCGAAGTCCCGGGACAGGGCATGCAGGAGCAGGCAGAGCGCGGTGGTCGTGGCGGACCCGGCGGAAACCATGCGGTCATCGCGCTGGGCGGCCTGACCGTTGATTCCCGGCATGATGATCCGGTCGATGTGGTCCGCAGGCAGTGTGCGCAACAGCACCCGCGGCGCGCCATTGCCGAGGTGCTCCTCCATGAATTGCCGCTGGCGAAACTTGCCGGTAGCGTCGATGACGATATCCACCGCGAAAATATCCCAGGGCATCTCCGCCGGCGTGTCCGTTCGCATCAGGCGCGCACGGAACCGCGGGTTGACCAGGAAATTCCCCTCCAGTCTGTGCCTCTGCGGTTCGTTGACTTCCGAGCACAAGAGATAGTGAAGGATGTCCGGCTGGCCGATGTCGGCAATCGCCACGACCTCAATATCGTCGCTGCGGGACGCCAGATCATACAGCTGGCGCCCGATCTGGCCGAAGCCCATGATCCCCACCCGCAGGGGTTGTTGCAATGCCATCACTTAGCTCCTTGATTCAGTCTCGCCAGGCCCGGGGGCTGTCCCGGTCAGGGGCGCATCGCGTCCGCCGCCAGGCTGGTTATGGTGTCCCAGTCGCCCGCACGAACCAGTTCAGTTGCCACCATCCAGGATCCACCACAGCAGATCACATTCGGCAGCGCCAGGAAAGTCCGAAAATTCCCCGCACCCAGGCCCCCGGTCGGACAGAAGCTCACTTCCGGGAATGGACCCGCCAGCGCTGCCAGCAGTTCCCTGCCGCCCAACACGGACGCTGGAAACAGTTTGAAGCAGTCCAGGCCCTGCTCGAGCCCCGCCATGACCTCCGATGCGGTGGCCACTCCGGGCAGGAGTGGCAGGCCCGCGGCCCGGGCGGCATGGTACAGCGCTGGCGTGGCACCGGGGCTCACAGCGAACGCGGCCCCCGCCTCCTGAACCTGATCCAGCTGGGCCTGGCTCAGCACGGTACCGGCGGCGACCCGCAGCCCCGGCACCTCCACCGCTACCGCCCGCATCACATCCAGAGCCGTCTCCGAGCGCAGGGTCAATTCCACGGCCCGCATGCCAGCGGCAGCAAGGGTCCGGCACAACTGCACCGTGGCAGCGACTTCCCCCGGCGTAATCACCGGTAGCACCCGGCTCTCCTGCAACCAGTCACGCAACATCAGCACTTCCCCCAGAAAAAACCACCACCCCGACACATGGCGGAATGTCCACATATTGTCCAGAAATAGTAGGACAAACTCCACTTCCCGGCCGCGTGACGGGAATCCGCCACCGGGATCGCCCCGTAACTACACCAAACGCACTGGAGATCCAAAATGGACGCTGCCCTGGCCGAAAAAATCAACTTCCCTGTCAATAACCTTTCTCCCGAAGCCGTGCTCGTACGCGAAGCCCTGCTGGAGCGCGGGCTGGAAACGCCCTTGATCCACAACGGTCTCTCCCGCGATGAGAAGTACCGGCGCATCGCCCAGTCCTTCACGGACATCACCCGCACCCTTGGCCTGGACCTGCGCGATGACAGCCTGTGCGAAACCCCACACCGCATTGCCAAGATGTATGTCGACGAGATTTTTTCGGGACTCGATTATAGCCAGTTCCCGAAAATCTCGGTGATTGCCAACAAGATGCAGGTTGAGGAGATGGTACAGGTTGATGACATCGATGTCGTCAGTACCTGCGAACATCACTTTGTGACTATCGATGGGCAAGCCAGGGTGGCCTATATCCCGCGGGACAAGGTCATCGGACTGTCGAAAATCAACCGTATCGTCCGCTTCTTCGCCCAGCGCCCGCAGGTACAGGAACGCCTGACGCAGCAGATCCTGGTCGCCCTGCAGACTCTGCTGGAGACCGACGATGTCGCGGTAACCATTGACGCGGTGCACTACTGCGTCAAATCCCGCGGAGTCATGGACAGCAATTCCCGCACCCGCACGACCTCACTGGGCGGCGCATTCAAGACAGACCCGAGCACCCGAGCTGAGTTCCTGAATTAACCCCCCCCCTGGGGACTCAGCTAGCTTCGCCCGGCATTGCCGGGCTTTTTTTTACAGGATTTACGGTTTGTCGGGCCGGCCAAACCGTGTACCCTTCCGGGCTGGCACACGATTCACCGCTGAACGCGCCCAACCACTGGTCACTGCATGAGAACCCTGATCACCCTGACCTCGCTGCTCATTTCCACCTCTCTCCTGCTGGTGGGACAGGGCATGCAGCTCACCCTGCTGCCCCTGCGGGCAACCAGTAACGGCTTGTCGGATTTTCTCATCGGGGTCAGTGCGTCCGCCTATTTTCTCGGCTTCGTTGCCGGCTGCCTGCTGATTCCCCGCATCATCGCCAAGGTCGGCCATATCCGCAGTTTCGCTGTGCTGGCGGCAATGATGATCAGCGCCATCCTCAGCCTGGAGATGCTGGACGGCTGGTTGCCCTGGCTGCTTCTCCGCTTCCTGACCGGTGCCGTCATCTGCGGCCTGTACACTGTCATCGAAAGCTGGCTGAACGACCAGACCAGTGCAGAGTCCCGGGGCCAGGTGCTGGCCATTTACACGTTCATCATTCTCGCTTCGATGGCGCTCGGCCAGGTACTGATCAACGTCGGCCCGGCGGACAGCTCCACCCCGTTCATCCTCGCCGCGGTTTTCATGGCCCTGGCAATTGTCCCGGTGGGCCTGACCAGTCGCCTGGCACCGGCGCCGATTGAATCCACGCGAATCCGCTTCAGCCTGCTCTACCGCCGCTCCCGCGCAGCCTTTGCGGGCACGCTGCTGTCCGGCCTGGTGGTGGGCAGCTTCTGGGCACTGGGGGCCGTGTTTGCCCGCCGCTACGGCAGCAGCATGGCCGACGTAACCTGGTTCATCACCACGGGAATCGCCGGTGGCGCGCTGTTCCAGTACCCGATCGGCTGGCTCTCCGATCGCGTTGACCGGCGCTACGTGATGGTGTTCCTGAGTGTCGCCGCGGTGCTCACCTCGGCAGCGGTCGCACTGACCGTCAGCCATCCACTGCATCTGCTGGCGGTATTCCTGTTCGGTGCGGCGACCATGCCGCTGTATGCCATATCGCTGGCTACCGCGGCAGACAACTCCTCAGCGGAAGAGTTTGTCGAAATCGGTACTTCGGTGCTGCTGCTGAACGCGCTGGGGGCAGCCAGCGCGCCGGTGCTGCTCGGCCAGTTGATGAGCCTGTTCGACGCCACGGCCCTGTTCTGGTCCTTTGCCGCACTGAGCGCACTGTTCTCCGTTTACCTGACGGTGCAAACCCGTGACAAGGACCAGATCGTCGCCGTTGGGGACCACGTGCCCTTCTCAGCGGCGGCGCCTGAAGCCGCGCCCACCGGTTTCAGCCTCGACCCGCGAGGCCCGGAGGATGCAGTCGGGGATCTGCAACCGGCTGGCTCGGTGGGCATCGACGAATGCCACCCTGACCCCGTGCAAGCTTCACCGGGCCCCATCCCGCCGGTGGCGCCCGAGAGGCTTTAGGCGAGAGCTCAGCTGGCCCAGTGCAGCAGCAGGGCTTTCTGCTCAGCAGACTGCCGGGCCAGCGCCTCGGCCAATTCACCGTAGCGCTCTTCAACCTTGTCCCGGCGTATCTTCAGGGTCGGGGTGAGAACCTCGTTGTCGATGGTCCACTCTTCGCTGGCGAGGATTACGGCGCCGATGCGGGCATGTTTCTCAACGGAATCGTTGATACTTTCCACCGCCCGCTGAATCTCCTCGCCGATCTCCCGCTCGGCACGCTCCCTTGAAGCCGCGGCCAGTTCCCGGGCTGCCTCGTTGAGTACCGCGACCATAACCGTCTTGGAGTAGCCGCGACCCAGCAGGCAGTGCTGCTCGGTGTGGGGGTTGCGGGCGAACTCGCTCTCTATCGGCGGCGGCGCGACGAACTTGCCCTGGATGGTCTTGAAGTAGTCCTTGACCCGACCGGTCAGGTAGATGAATCCATCCTCGTCGACCCGCGCCTTGTCCCCGGTGTGCAGCCAGCCGTCGCGAATCAGTTCGGCGGTCTTGTCCGGCTGCCTGTAATAGCCCGGGGTGCATCCTTCCGCCTTCACCACCAGCTCGCCCTCATCGGTGATCCGGTATTCCACCTCGCCAATGGGCTTGCCAATGGAGCCTATCCGCCGGCTGTCGCGCCCGCTGACGATCACCCCCATGGCCTCGGTCTGGCCAAAACCCTCCATCAAGCTCAGGCCGAGACGCTCCCACCAGTGAATCAGGGCCGGCGGGGTCGGCGCCGCCGCAACCAGGCAGTACTCCACCTGATCCAGGCCCAGACCTTCGAGAATCAGGCGCCCGACACCCTCCTGGTCCTGCGCCAGTGCAGCTTCCAGCGCGTCGTTGCCACCAAACTTTGCCGTCACCGCCTGCTTGAGCTGCTCCCACACCCGCGGCGGGCCAAAGAACATGTGTGGCCGCGTGCGCTGCAGGTCCGCCGCGAGCGTCTCGAGGCTCTGGTTGAAGCTCACCTCGCCGCAGCAGATCAGGGAAGAGAACTCCACGATCTGGCGCTCGGCGATGTGCGACAGTGGCAGATAGGAAAAGTAGCGCGCCTCCTCGCGAATACCAAAGGTACCGCGAAAACGGTTGATCGGGACCAAATTGCTGGTGTGGGTCTGGATCACACCCTTGGGCAGGCCTGTTGTTCCCGAAGTAAACACCAGGGAGATCACATCGTCGGGCTGGCACTCGTAGCCGGGCGCCCTGCCCTGCCACTCCGCCAGCAGCGTCTCCCACCGCAGGTGGGGTTCTTCCAGCTCGACCCCGGGCAGGGCGATCAGCGTGATCCCCTCCGGCAGCACCTGGCGCACAGCCTCCCAGTTGCTGGTCTCACCCACAATCAGAACCCGGGCTTCGGTAAATTCGAGGATATATTGCGCGGTGGACGCCGGCAGGGTGGTAAACATGCTGACCGTGATATTCCCGGACCTGATGATAGCGAGATCCGCCAGGAACCAGTGGGCACAATTGCGGGACAGCAGCGCCATACGCTCCCCGTGCCCAAAGGTGTGCTCCAGCATCGCCGCCATCGCATTCACTGTGGCGGCGGCCTCACTCCAGGTCACATCGCACGACCCTTCGGGCAGCAGATCCTTGAGCCAGACCTTGTCCGGGCACTCTCCCGCCCAGTGCTCAAGATACGCAGGCAATGTCGCAAACTTCATGTGTGCATCCTCTCTTACTTATTGTGGACTGGAACTGGCGCTAGCCGACGGGCTGCCAAAGCTTCCCCACGGGAGCCGCGCCACCCCCTTTAAACGCAGGAAGAGGCCCCGCGGACCAGTCAGGACAGCAGGAGATCCGCTCGCTGTACCACCCGGCGCTGGAACGCAGCGTTCTTCTCCGTGTAGTCGGTACTGTCGATTGCCGATACATAGCGCCACTCCGCGGTGACCGCGTCATCCGCAAACGCAACGGTGAGGTAGCCCCGGTCCAGGAAGTTGGCGTATACCAGGTCGTCCACGAGTATCGACATGAGCGGTGCAAACAGGGCCGCGGCGTCGGCGCCCAATACCTCTTCCAAACCAGGGGAAGAGACGCTGGGGGCGCCAAACTCCACCCCCACCGGGTCGCCGCCGCTGCTGCGCAGCTGGGAGGCCCAGGCATTGTGCGTATCGCCCGCGAGAACGACCAGGCGGCTGCCGAGCTGGCCAGCAAAATCCAGTACCCGGTTGCGCTCGAAATCATACCCGTCCCAGGCGTCGAGATTATAGGGAATCGCCGAATCCAGCAGAGCCTGCTCTTCCACTGTGCGCTCCTCTGGCGCCTTGTTCCTGGCAGCAACCGCGGCGAGCACCGCCGCAGTGCCACCCTCCAACGGGTCGGCTGTGGCTATGCTGGGCTCCAGGGCCTCCAGAATGGGCGAGGGCAGCGCGTAGCGCCCCATCAACACCTGCTGGCCCAGAACCTGCCCGCGCGCGGTCGAACCGGTCAGCTGCTCTTCCAGCCAGGCCAGCTGCTGCTCTCCAAGGAGAGTGCGATTGCTGTCGCCAATTGCCGCCCGGGTGGCATCGACATCTATCATGCCGCCGGTGGCAAAATCCGGGTAGACAAACTGCCGGTCTCGCCCCACATGCCGGGTATCCAGCATGATCAGGTCCAGCAGGTCACCATCAGGGAGCTGCCGGTAGATGATCTCGGCGACCGTTGAGGGCGGCCGCACCGGCAGCCATTCATACCAGGCCTGGATGGCCGCGGCGCG
>JBFHFJ010000151.1:0-7921 GCA_041583655.1 Haliea sp.
CACGGCGGTCTGGATGCCGGCGATCTTCATTCTCTTTGCCGGGGTCTTCAAACAGATGGTCTTCCCCGAACTCAGCCTCAGCTGGCAGATCGCCATCGGTATCGCCCTGACCTGGCTGGCGGTGCTGGTCAAAGTCGTCACCCTGGAGGTCGGCAAGTGGATCCCCAACCTGGGCGCCATACTCAAGGTGTTGATTTTCATCGCGATTATTGTCGGCGCCATCATCCACGTGGGGAACCACGGTATGGCCAACCCGCTGACCCTGGCCACCCTGACACCGGACTGGAGCAACAGCATTCACTATATCCCGGCCATCATCTACGGCATGCTCGGCTTCGAGCTGGTCAGCGCCGGCAGTGAGGAAATGCGCGACCCGGCCCGGGATGTGCCGCGTTCCATCCTGATCTCCGGTGTCATCATCCTGGTGCTGTATGTCTGCGGCACCATGGCCGTGCTCGCCGCCATCCCCGCCGCCGATATCAACCTGGTGGAAGGCCTGATCGACACGCTGCAGCTGTTTTTCGGCGGCAGCGCGGTCGGCACCGTCTTCGTGACCGCCCTGGGCATCGGCGCGCTCTACACCTTTTTCTCCAACGGGGTCACCTGGGCCCTGGGCTGCAACCGGGCGGCGGCGGAAGCGGCCATGGAGGGCGAGCTGCCGCGCATCTTCGCCTTTGAGAACAAATCCCTGGGCACGCCGATCGGCGCCGCGGTACTGATGGGCATTGTCAGCACCGTAGTCCTGCTGATGTATGGCTTCCTCGCGCTGTCCAATGAGGACCTGTTCTGGTCCCTGATTACCTTCAGCGCCGTGATCTTCCTGCTGCCCTACCTGGGCATGCTGCTGACCTTCCTCAAGCTGCGGCGCACGGACCCACAGCGCCACCGGCCCTACCGCATACCCGGTGGCATGCCGCTGGCACGGCTCTGCGCCTGGGCCTGCTTCCTGGTACTGGCGATCTCCATCGTGCTGTTCGTCTACACCCCCGCGGACGGGGTGCAGTGGCCGGTCCTGACCGGCGTCATCGTGACCCTGCTGCTGGGCGAAGGGGTCATCCGCAGTGCCGAAAAGCACCGCAGGCGCTAGACGCACCGGCGGACCGCAACGGTTCCCCGGCCGGGCCTAACTATTCAGCCCCCGGCGGATGACCCCCGTGCACGCGGCGCTTACACTGCCGGGCAATAACAGCCCGGAGGAAGTGAGCAATGACCACGCAGCGACAGCAGTTGAACAAGACCACCATGGGTATCCGCGAGGGACTGCCCCTGGAAGCTACCGGCACCGATATCGAGGGCCTGCGCAGGGACGTCCAGCGCCTGATGGATATTGAGGCGATCAAGCAGCTCAAGCACGCCTACTTCCGCTGCATAGACACCGCCAACCTGGACGAACTTGCCGGGCTGTTCCACGACGCTGTCGAAGTCCACTTCATCGGCGGCACCTACGAGTGGAAGGTCAGCGGCAAGGCCGACTACCTGTCCAACATCGGCCAGTCCTTCAACGCGCGCTCCATCGGCCACCACAACGGCCACCAGCCCGAGATCCAGATCCTCAGCGAGACTGAAGCCACCGGCATCTGGTACCTGGCAGACCACATGTGGCTGCTGGAACACAACGCACTTACCACTGGCACCGCCCTGTACTGGGACCGATATACCAAGGTCGACGGCCGCTGGCTGATCCGGGAGACCCGCTACGAGCGGCTCTACGAGATCAACGAGACCCTGGACAAGGCGCCCAGGCTCAGCTCCCACTACCTGGGCGTCCACGGCAGCTGAGGGACCGTCATGATCCGCGGGGGCAGGCGCGGCGTAACAAAGACCCGTCCCTGTGGTCCAAATGGCATGACAACACCCTTTGCTGACAGCGCCGCCGCACCCTTGCCCTTCGCCCGACAGCTCAGCGAAAAGGCCTGGTTCAATGCCCTCTGGTTCCAGAGTACCTGGTTCTGCACGGTGCTGGGGCGCGAGGAGCTGCTGGCCGTCAGCCTGGGGCTGATTGGCCTGCACCTGGCGCTGGTACCGCGGCGGCGCATGGAGATGCGCCAGCTGGCGATGCTCGGCGGGATCGGCATCGCCGTCGACTGCGGGCTCAGCCTGATCGGGGTATTCCAGTTCCAGGGCGGGGTCTTGATGCCGGGCTGGCTCTGCTGCCTGTGGCTGGCCTTCGCGACCACCCCCGGCCGCAGCCTGGCCTTCCTCGGCGCCCGCCCCTGGCTGGCGGCCCTGGCCGGGGCGCTGGTAGTGCCCTTCAACTATTTCGCGGGCTCCCGCCTGGGGGCCGTGGAGTTCGGCTGGCCCCTGTGGCAAAGCCTGCTCATCATGGCCCTGGTGTGGTCCCTGCTGCTGCCCGGGCTATACTATCTGCACCGGCGTTTTTTCCGCCCCACGGAGGTTGCAAGTCATGACCCGCTACCTGGCTAGTCTCGCCTTTGGCCTGCTTGTCGCCGCCACCGCCGCGGCGTACTCGGAGCCGCTGCAAATGGTTGGCGAGGCTCGGCTCAATGTCATGTTTTTCTCTGTCTACGATTCCCGCCTGTACACGGCGGACGGCCGCTATGAGCCCGACCAGCGTCCCCTGCGCCTGGAAATCGAGTACCTGCGCAAGATCAAGGCTGCGGCGCTGGTGGAGCAGACCGGGGCGGAATGGGACCATTTGCAGGTGAACCACGAGCGGCGCGACGCCTGGCTGGCGGAGCTGTCCAAACTGTGGCCGGACGTTGGCAAGAACGACGTCATCGCCCTGGAGCTGGACGCGCAGAATCGCAGCACCTTCTACTTCAATGGCGAAAAACTGGGTGTGATGGAAGATGCCGACTTCGGCGAGTACTTCGTCGCCATCTGGCTGTCGCCGGACACCAGCCGCCCGGCCCTGCGCGAGGCACTGCTCGGCAAACTCTAGCGCGGCAGGCGGTCGACAATGCCCGCCAGCACACTCTCCAGCACTCCCCGCTTCGCCTCCACGATGGCCAGCGCATTGCGCCCACAGCGTTCACGCTGCACCGGATCTTCCAGCAGCGCCTCTACCGCGCTGGCCAGTCCGGCGCTGTCCGCCACCCTGACCAGGCCGTTCCCCGCCTGCAGGGCATCGTAGATAACCTCGAAGTTGAATACGTGGGGGCCGGTGAGCACCGGCAGCGCCCACGCCGCCGGCTCCAGGGGATTGTGGCCACCGCGCTCGATCAGGGAGCCGGCCACGAAAGCCAGGTCGGCCGCCCCGTACAGCAGCAGCAGCTCGCCCATGGTGTCACCGAGATAGACCTGGGCTCCCGGAACACTGTCGCCGCGGGAGCGCCGGGCCAGCGTGAGGCCGGCCGCCAACACGTCCGCCGCCACCTGCCCGAAGCGCTCCGGATGGCGCGGGACCAGGATCAGCAGCGCCTCCGGGTAGCGAGCGAGCACCGCGCGGTGGGCGGCCAGAATCTGGCTGTCCTCACCGTCGTGGGTGCTGGCGGCAATCCACACCGGGCGGCTGGCGCCCAGGTCCCGGCGCAGGCTGGCGGCCCCGCGACGCAGCTCGGCGTCGATCTCGACATCGAACTTGATACTCCCGGTCACGGTGACCGCATGCGCCGGGGCGCCGATGTCGATGAAGCGGCGGGCATCCTCCTCCGCCTGGGCGGCGATCCAGTCCAGGTTCGCCAGCATCGGCTGCACCAGGCCGCCGATGCGCCGATAACCGCGGGCGGAACGCTCCGACAGGCGCGCATTGACCAGCATGACCGGGATGCCGCGGGCGCGGGTCAGGCCGACCATGTTCGGCCACAGTTCAGTCTCGAGGATGACCAGGGCCAGGGGCCGGGCGCGGTCGAGGAAGCGGCTCACCGAGCCCGGCGTATCGTAGGGGGAAAAGGCCACCTGCACCCGTTCACCAAACAGGGCGCGGGCCCGGGCCGCACCGGTGGCGGTCATCGCGGTCATCAGGATCTGCAGGTCCGGGTTGGCCCTGAGCAGGGCCCTGACCAGGGGCGCGGCGGCGATGGTCTCCCCCACTGACACCGCGTGGACCCAGAGCACCTGCCGCGGCGGCGCCTGCACATAGCCCAGCCGCTGGCGCCAGTGGCTGCGCATGGCGGGGTTGTCCCGGCCGGACCACCACAGCTGCAGAAGCACGAACGGCAGTGCCAGGCGAAACAGCAGTGAGTAGAGCGCGCGCAACATGACAGGTCCGCAACCGTGAACAGAGGGCATTCTACCGAAAGCCGACTGCGACTGCTGCCGAAGTATTCCCGCTGACCGCGGCCGGGCTGGTAAACTTGCTGCCCTGAGCCGAAACCAGAGAGAGCACCCCGCGACGTGAGCAAGCGCCGGAAAATGCCCCGCGATACCCGCTACAGCCGCTACCTGCATCCGCGCTGGTGGCCTACCTGGCTGCTGATCGGCCTGATGTGGCTGGTCGCGCAGCTGCCCCTGCGGGCCCAGTGGTGGCTGGGCAGGCGTGTCGGGGACCTGGCCTGGCGCCTGCTCCCGCGCCGGCGCCACATTGCCGAGGTCAATATTCGCCTGTGCTTCCCCGAGCTGAGCGCGGAGGAGCAGCGCGTCCTCGTGCGCCGCGCCTTCCACTCCAACGGTATCGGCATCCTGGAGATCGGGCTCGCCTGGTTTCGCCGGCCGGAAACATTCCTGCACCACACCCGCGTACACGGCCTTGAGCATGTCGAGGCGGCCCTCGCGCGCGGCAAGGGCGTGCTCGCGCTGGGCGGACACTACAGCTCGCTGGATCTCTGCGGCACCCTGGTAACCTGCTTTGTTGAAGCCGATGTCATGCAGCGCGACCACAACAACCCCCTGCTCAACGCGTTCATGACCCGGGCCCGGGAACGCCACTATGGCGCCGCCCTCTCCGCCAAGGACCTGCGCGGCCTGCTGCGGCGGCTGCGGGAGAACCGCATGGTCTGGTACGCCACCGACCAGGACTACGGGCGCAAGGGCATCGTGTTTGCGCCCTTCTTCGGCATCGACACCGCCTCCATCACCGCCACCTCGCGCATCGCCGAGCGCAGCGGCTGCACTGTGCTGCCGTTCAGCCATTTCCGCCGCAGCGACGCGGTGGGCTACGACATCTACTTCCACCCGCCGCTGGAGAATTTCCCCTCGGCGGACGACCTGGCGGATGCGACCCTGGTGAACGCCACCATTGAGCGGGAAGTCCGGCGCTTTCCGGAGCAGTACCTGTGGATGCACCGGCGCTTCAAGACCCGCCCCTCGGCGGATGATCCCGACCCCTACCGGAACAGCCAATAGCCTTGCCTGTCCCGGAATGGTAGTTTCTGCCCACTGACCCTGCACCTGGAGCCTCCCGCACCATGGCCATCACCCGCGCGCGACTTCTCATCGGCCTGATCCGGCTCGTCAGCAAGCTGAGCCTGCCCGCGGCCCAGCGCCTGGGCAGCGCCCTCGGCACCCTGGCCAGCTGGCTGCCAAACCGCTCGCGCCGGGTCACCGAGGTCAACCTGCAGCTCTGCTTCCCGGAGCTTAGCGCGGAGCAGCGCCAGCGCCTGGTGCGGGACAGCCTGCGCCATACCGGACAGGTGGCCATGGAGATTCCCCTGATCTGGGAATGGCCGGTAGCGCGCTGCCTGGAATTGGTGCGCGAGGTCGAGGGCGAAGAACTGCTGGCCGAGGCTCGCGCCAGCGGCAAGGGCCTGCTCCTGCTGGCGCCCCACCTCGGCAACTGGGAAATGTGCGGCCTGTATTTCTCCTCGCGGTACCGGATGGCCGCACTCTACAGCCCGCCCTCGCTGCCGGGCTTCGAGGAATACATGACCGCCCAGCGCGGCCGCCAGGGCACCGAGTACGTGCCCGGCGACCGCCGCGGGCTCAGCCGCCTGATCGGCATGCTGCGGGAGGGAGAGGTCGCCGGTATCCTGCCGGACCAGAGCCCGCGGGCCGCGGGCGTCGCCTACGCGCCGTTCTTCGGTATCGAGATACGGACCATGACCCTGGTCTCGAAGCTGCTGCAGAAGTCCGGTGCGATTCCGCTGATGACCTGGTGCCAGCGGCTGCCCGACGGTAGCGGCTTCCGCCTGGTCGTACGCCGCTGTGCCGAGGGTATTGCCGATCCCGACCCGGTGGTGGCGACCACCGCGCTGAACCGCTCGGTGGAAGCCTGTGTCCGCGAGGCACCGGAGCAGTACCAGTGGGAGTACAAGCGCTTCCGCCACCGGCCGCCCGGCGAGCCCAACCCCTACCGCCAGCAGGCCCGGTGAGGCACTGTGCTAGACTCTGCGCACCCCGATCCGGAACGCCGAACGCCCCCCATGCGCCGCTATTTGTTTTTCGTCAACCAGCCCTATGCCTACTCCATCCTGCGCCCGCTGCAGGCGGAAATCCGGCGCCGGGGTGACGAGGCCGCCTGGTTCGTGGCCGGCTGCAGCACGGCGCCACTGCGCGACGACGAGCAACTGCTGGCGACCCTGGAGGAAGCCCGCGCCTATCCCGCCGTGGCCACGTTCGTGCCCGGGGACTGGGTGCCGCACTGCCTGCCGGGCATCAAGGTGGAAGTCTTCCACGGCCTGGCCCGCAACAAGCGCGGTCACGCCAGCGAGGCCGAGAGCGACCACTACACCATCCGCGGCTGGTTCGACCTCTACTGTACCCACGCCGAAACCGACACCACGAAGTTTGCCGCCCTGGCCGAACAGCACGGTCATTTCCGCGTTGCCAGGACCGGCTGGCCCAAGCTGGACCCCCTGTTTGCGGCCGGCGCGCCCGCCGGGCCGAGATCACGCAGCGACAATGAGCCCCCGGTGGTGTTCTACGCCTCCACCTTCAGCCGGGCGATCACCTCCGCGCCGGTACTGGAGGACGTCATCGCCCGCCTGGCGGCGAGCGGACAATGGCGCTTCCTGGTTACCCTGCACCCGAAAATGGACCCCGAAATCGTGGCCCGCTATCGCGCCCTGGGCGGCCCCAACCTGCGCTTCATCGACAGCGACACGGACCTGCTGCCACTGCTGGCCGAGGCGGATGTCATGCTCTGCGACACCTCCTCCATCATGTTTGAATTCATGTTCCTGGACCGGCCGGTGGTGACCTACCGCAGTCGCATGGCCGGCCCCTGGCTACTGGATGTGGAGAATGTGGACGAGGTGGAAGCGGCCCTGGCCGCGGCGCTGGAGCGCCCGACCGCGCTGCTCGAAGCCGCCCGCGCCCTGTGCCGCGAACTGCACGAATTCAGCGATGGCCGCGCCAGCGGGCGTATTCTGGACGCGGTGGACGAGGTGCTGGCGGCGGGTCCAACGCCGCGGCGCAAGCCGCTGAACCTGTGGCGCAAGCTGAAGCTGCGCCGGCGCCTGCGCAAGGCCCTGCGGGTGACCGCTCAGTCGGCTCCGTAGCGGGGCCGGTCGCGGGTCCAGAGCCCGGCGTACTTGTTGAAACTCACCTGCGAATACAGCACCGCGGAGAGAAAGCCGACCTGGCCGTCGAGGAAACCCAGGCGCAGCAGGTAGACGTGGACAAAGGTGAGCAGGCCGCGCAGGGTGGGGTACAACAGGGAGCGCACATGCTTGCCTTGCAGGTGCTTCTCGCGCGCGCCCAACCAGGCGTACTGGGCCCCCTTCTGCAGGGCGTGACCGAAGTCACGGTGGGTAAAATGCACCAGCCTGCCGCGCAGGGTCTGCACCCGGCGCCCTTCCGGCAGCAGGATTTTCTCGTGCACCAGCGCCTCGGAGAAGCGCACCCCCTCCCGCCGGAACAGGCGCAGGGGCGCGCGCCCGCTGCGCCCGAAATCCAGCCGGCTGCCGTAGATGGTCACCGCCCAGGGCAGGCAGTAGGCATCGGCTTCCGGGGCCGCGAGCACATGGTTGATCTCCGCCGCCAGGCCCGGGCACACCCGCTCGTCCGCATCGATGGACAGCACCCAGTCCCCCGTAGCGCGCTCCAGGGCGCGCTGCTTCTGGATGCCGAAGCCCGGCCAGTC
>JBFHFJ010000152.1:0-7889 GCA_041583655.1 Haliea sp.
GCACAGCATGCGGTCGACAGCGCGGCCGATGGTGCGGATACGCCCCCGGCGCCAGGCCCACACCGAGGGGCTGACCAGATGCACGGTGGGGATGCCGGCACGGCGCAGCTTCATCTCCAGGCGCAGGCAGAAATCAGGCGAGTCGATACCGATGAAGATATCCGGCGGGTTGGCGAGAAAATGCTGATAGAGACTGCGCCGAATACGCAACAGCTCAGGCAGCCGCTTGAGTGGATCCACAAAACCCATTACCGACAGCCGCTCCATGGGGAACAGGCTGTCCAGCCCCTGGGCCTGCATGAGCGGCCCGCCGATGCCTTCTACCTTGAGTTCCGGGTAGCGCTGGCGCAGCGCGGCGAGCAGCCTGGAGCCGAGGATATCGCCCGAAGCCTCGCCCGCCAGTACACCAATGCGGAGGCCGCGGCCGTCCACTAGCGGACGATACCGCGCTCCGAGGCGCGCAGTGAGTCGATCATGACCTGCACCTCCGGCGTATCGCTGAGCATGGCTTCCAGCCTCTGGATGGCCAGTTCCAGGGTCAGCCCCTGCCGGTAGATGATCTTGAAAGCACGCCGCAACTGGCTGATCGCATCCGAGGAAAAGCCGCGCCGACGCAGGCCTTCGATATTGATGGTCTTGGCTTCCGCCGGGGCGCCGCTGACCGTGACGTAGGCGGGCACATCCTTGCCAATCGCTGTACCCATGCCACTGAAACTGTGGGCGCCGATCTTGCAGAACTGATGCACCAGGGTATAGCCGCTGAGAATCGCCCAGTCGCCAACCTTGACATGACCCGCGAGGGCCGTGTTGTTCACCAGGATTGTGTGGTTGCCGATCACCGAATCGTGACCGATGTGCACATAGGCCATGATCAGGTTGTTATTGCCGATGGTGGTCTCGGAACGGTCCTGCACAGTACCGCGATGGATGGTCACATTCTCGCGGATGATGTTGTTGTCGCCAATGACCAGATAGGTCGGCTCGTCCCGATACTTGAGGTCCGGCGTCGCTTCACCGATGGTGGAGAACTGGTAGATATGATTGCCAGCTCCTATCCGGGTCGGACCCTTGATCACGACATGGGATTCAATCTTGCAGCCGGGACCAATTTCCACATCCGGGCCGATCAGGGTCCAGGGACCCACCTCAACATCGTCGGCAACGCGGGCGGCAGGATCAACGATGGCGTGGCTGTGGATCATGGCTCAACGGTCGGCGCAGAGAATGGTGGCAGAGGCACAAAGCGCGCCGTCAACATCCGAGCTGACAGCGAATTTCCAGATTCCGCGGCGATCCGACAGTATCTTTGCCCGCAGCATGACCTGGTCGCCGGGCACGCAGGGTCGCTTGAAGCGCAGGTCGTCAGCGCCCACGAAGTAGTACATGGAACCGTCCGCGGGGGTCTTGTTCATGGACCGGAAACCCAGGATACCCGCCGCCTGGGCCATGGCCTCCAGCAGCAGTACACCGGGAAACACCGGCTGTTCCGGGAAATGTCCGTTAAAGAACGGCTCGTTGATTGTGAGATTCTTGCACGCGACGATGGACTCGCCCAGATTGAGTTCCAGCACCCTGTCCACCAGCAGGAAAGGGTAGCGGTGCGGCAGGTGCTTGCGTATTTCCGAAATATCCATGATCAAACGTCGGGTCCCCCATCATCAATTCGGTTGTCGTTTTTCCAGTTCGGCGAGGCGCTTCTGGATGCTGTCCAGCTGGTTAAAGCGGACCGCGCTGCGCTTCCAGTCCCGTGTGGAGGACATGGGCGTACCGGAAGAATAGGACCCCGGTTCGGTGATGGATTTCGTCACCATGGTCATGCCGGTGATATGAACGTTGTCGCAAATTTCCACGTGGCCGACCACACCCACACCGCCTGCCAGCGTGCAATTCGCTCCTATGATCGTGCTTCCCGCCAATCCGGTGCAACCAGCTATCGCGGTATTTTTTCCGATGTGGCAGTTATGGGCGATCTGCACCAGATTGTCGATGATCGCGCCGTCCTCGACCACGGTATCCTCAAGCGCGCCACGATCAATGGTGGTACAGGCCCCCACTTCCACCCTGTCGCCGATGCGTACACCGCCGAGCTGATGGATTTTCTGCCAGCCCGAAACGGAGGGCGCAAAGCCGAATCCGTCGGCACCGAGCACGGCGTTGCTGTGAATAGTGCAGTTCTCCCCAAGCCGCACTCCGCGATAAAGCACTACCCCGGGGTGGAGACGGGTTCCGGCACCGATGTGGCAGTCGGCACCAATAAAGACATTGGCGCCGACAATGACGCCAGCGCCCAACGTTACGCCCGCCTCGATCACCGCGTTGGGCCCCACTGCCGCTTCGGTGTCGATCCGGGCATCAGGGGCTACCACCGCGCTGGGATGCACACCCGGAGCGGGAGGGACCTCACCGGCAAACAGCGCCGTAGCGCGGGCAAAGGTCAGGTAGGGGTTGTCCGAAAGCAGGCAGGCCACCGGACACTGCGCCGCTTGTTCGGGGCGCAGGATCACTGCGGCGGCCCGCGTCTGCTCCAGCTGGGCCAGATACTTGCTGTTGGCAAGAAAAGACAGTTGCTGCGGACCTGCCAGGGCCAGGGTCGACAGGCCGGAGACCCGCACTTCAGGATCACCGTCCAGGTGCACCCCCAGGGTCTCGGCCAGTTCTCCCAGGGAGTACACGCCGGCTGTTACTCGGTGAACGCCTGGTTGAGCTTGTCGGTTACCTTGGCGGTAATGCTGTAGCCCGCATCAGCGTGAATCACGGAACCGCGCTGCAGCAGCAGGCCGATACCCTCCGTGGTAATGAGCTCCTGCAGGTCCTCCTGGACCTTGGACGACATTTCCTGCAACAGCAGCTGACCCACTTCCTGCTCCGCCTGTTGCAGCTTTCCGGCCACATGCTCAAGATCGGCCTGCTTGCTGGAGAGACGGCGACGGGCGGCCAGCTGCTGATCCTGGCTCATCACGGCGGCGTCTTTCTGGAACTCCTGAACCATCTTGTCCAGCTCATCCTTCAGGCGATCAAACTCGGCCTTGTCAGACTTGTAGGCGTCGCTGCTGCGCTCAGCCTTGAGGCGCTTTTGCGCATGATCGGTCTGCAGAATTGCCTGTTCCAGGTTGACCACGGCAATCTTGCCCTGGGCCCAGCCGATAGCGGGCAGCAACAGGGCAGCACTCATCAGGACAGCTTTAAACATGTTAGACACAATTATTCTCCAATAGTGGAATGAAAAAATCAGAAGCCTCGACCCAGGGTGAACTGGAATATCTCCCGCTCATCTTCCGGAGATTCGTTCAGGGGCTTGGCCAGGCTGAAGCTCATGGGGCCAAAGCCGGTAATCCAGGTTACCCCAACGCCCACCGAGTAGCGCAGCTCACCCGCATCTATGTCAAAGCAGTTTAGCTGGTTGCTCGAACACTTGGTGTTAAATACGTTACCCGCATCAATGAAGAAGGCCGAGCGCAGCTTGCTGCGGTCCTTGAGAAAGGGCAACGGAAACAGGAGTTCAACGCTGCCCTCGATCAGCGCATTACCGCCGAAGGGGTCGGGCCGGGTATTCAGGGTGTTGAACAGTAACTTGCCGGTTTCAGGATCAACAACGTAGCCGAACTGCCTGCCGTCGTCCCCACCAACCTGCGTCGCCACCCCGTTTTCATCGATAGCGGTTACCGGCTGGTTGATGTCATACAGCACGGCGGGGGTACCACGCGGGCCCAGGGTGTTACTTTCAAAGCCGCGCACAGAGCCGAACCCACCCGAGAAGAAATGCTCGAAGAAAGGCAGATTCGTCGTGTCGCCATAGCCATCGCCGTAGCCCAGCTCACCCCTCACCCGCAGGATCCACTCATTGGTGATGGGGAAGAAGCGCTCGCCCTGGTATACCAGTTTGAAGAACTCGGCATCAGACCCGGGAACCGCCACCTCGAACACCACGGACTGGGACGCGCCGCGCGTCGCCAGTATGCCCCGGTTCAGGGTGGACTGGCTCCAGCTTACGGAGGTCGTCCAGTTCAGGAACTGGTCACCGTTGAGATCAAGGAAACCGTCCTCCGCGGGGATGGTCAACGCGTCCGTCGGCAGATCCGCCAGCGGCCGGAAAATTTCCGGCGCCGAATAGGTACCGTCCGGCAGGCGCGTGCTTTCGAAGTAGCCATCGATACCGTCAACCAGGCGCGGGCTCGCCTTGATCTCCTGCACTGCGAAGCGGCCGGCGGTAATGTCCGTGTTGGCAACTCCGAAACTGAAGCCCAGGCGCTGGGTTTCCTTGATCGGGTAGCCGAAGTTCATTGAAGCCCCGAGGGTATCCGTGGTGTAGCGGGCAACGTTGATCTCCGAAAGATCGGTGGAACGGTAGAAAACACTGAACCCGCGACTCACCCCGTCCTCGGTAAAATAGGGGTTGGTGTAGTTGAAGCTGTAAAGATCCTGGTAGCGGGAGGAGTTAAGGCCGATACCAATGCGGCGTCCCGTACCCAGGAAGTTGTCCTGCTGCAGGTTGAGGCCAAAGATCAGGCCGGCATCCTGGGCGTAGCCGAAGCTGGCACCGATGCTGCCGGAGGACTGCTCCTCGACAGTGAAATCCACATCGATGAGGTCGTCGTGCCCCGCCACTTCCGGCGTCTCCACCGTGGCCTTGCTGAAATAGCCGAGCCGTTCAAGGCGGATCCGCGATTGCTCGATGGCAGAGGCCGAGGCAGGGGCACTTTCCATCTGCCGCATCTCCCGGCGCAGCACGTCATCGGCAGTCTTCTGGTTACCCTTGAAACTGATGCGGCGGACATAGGTGCGCTTGCCCGGATCGACAAAGAATTTCAGGGCGACCGTGTTGTCTTCTTCGTTGATTTCGGGAATTCCGGTGACCTTGGCGAAATTGTAGCCCTCATTGCCGAGGCGCCGGGTCATGAACTCTTCGGTGGATGTGACCAGCTGCTGGGAGAAAGTCTCTCCCTCATTGACCAGGATAAAGCGCTGCAGGTCCGACTCGGGCAGCACCAGGTCGCCCGACAGGTCGACGGAGGTGACCGTGAACTTCTCACCCTCAGTGACATTGGCGGTGATGTACACGGACTTCTTGTCCGGAGAAACCGACACCTGGGTGGAATCGATAGAGAACTGCAGGTATCCGCGGTCCATATACCAGGAGGTCAGGGTTTCCAGATCACCGGTCAGTTTTTCCCGCGAGTACTTGTCGTCGTTGGTGAAGAACGAAAACCAGCCCGTGGTCTTCAGTGCAAACAGGTCCGTGAGCTCTTCATCGTCGAATACCTCGTTGCCGACGACATTGATGTGCTTGATCGCGGCGACCGTGCCTTCGTCGACATCAATGTTGACAGACACGCGGTTGCGCGGCTCTGGCAGGACTTCAGTTTCAATACTGGCATCGTAGCGACCCTGCTGCACATACTGGCGCTGCAGCTCCAGCTGCATGCCTTCCAGGGTAGAGCGCTGGAAGACCTGGCCGACGGCCAGTCCGGCGCCGCGCAGTCCGTCCAGCAAGGCCTCGGTTTCGATCGCCTTGTTGCCCTCGATATTGATTTCGCTGATGCTGGGCCGCTCAACCACGATCACCACCAGTACGTTGCCATCGCGACCGATGCGGATGTCATCGAAGTTCCCGGTGGCGAACAGGCTGCGGGAGGCAGCGCGAATGGCCTCGGCGTTGACGAGGTCGCCGACGGCCAGGGGCATGGCGGCGAAAACCGAGCCGGCCGAAATCCGCTGCAAGCCCTCGACCCGGATATCGGCAACGATGAAGGAGGCGTCCTGGGACTGGGCCAGAGACGGGAGAGCCAGCAAAATCATTGCCAGCACCAGTTGCATGCGTCTTTTCAAAATATTTCCAACCACCGGATAAGGCCCGACCCCAAGGTCATGAATAAGTAAGTACCCGTATGACTCACCGGGCTAGAGGCGCGCAAAATCGTTATAAAGCGCCAACGCCATGATCCCGAGGATCATGAACAGGCCCAGCTGATACCCCAACGCCTGTATTTTCTCGGGCACTGGCCGCCCCGCCAGCAGCTCCATGGTGTAGTACAAGAGATGACCCCCATCCAGCACCGGGATGGGGAGCAGATTCAGCACCCCAAGGCTGACGCTGAGCAGGGCGAGGAAACCGATCCAGGATTCCAGGCCCGACTTGGCCGAGGCGGACGCCACTTTAGCAATGGTAATGGGGCCACTCAAGTTTTTTGGTGAGATCAGGCCCTGCAACATCTTCTTGATCGAACCCAGCGTGAAACTCACCAGCTCTCCGGTGCGGGTCACCGCGGCCCCAAGGGACTGCAGCGGGCCGCGCTGAAACTGCCGTATCATCTCCGGCGGCATCGCGGGCATGGCCACCGCAACGCCGACACGGCCTATCAAAGTGCCGCTGGCATCTGCCTCCCCATCGGGAATGATCACCGTGCTCTGCAGCTGGCCATCGCGGCTCAGCTCCAGCTCTATCCTCTGCCCCGGCCGCTCGCGGACATAATCCACCCAGTCCATCCACTGCGCCATGGGAATCCCGTCTGCGCTCAGGATTCGGTCGCCGACCTTGAGCCCCGCGCGTGCAGCCGGGCTGTCCGCGACCACCTCGTCGACCACCGGCGGCACTTCAGGGGTGAACATGGCCAGACCCAATCCACCCAGCAAATCGGGCTCTTCCTGGTCGGACAACCAGCGCTGCAAAGGGGCTTCGGACTGGAGGAGCATATCCGATCCGGGTTCCTTGACGGTAAACCGGATACTGCCGGTGTCGCCGATACGGTCCAGCAGGCGGAAGCTCAGGGCCTGCCAGGTGGGGGTCTTTTCGCCATCCACGGCAACGATTTCCTGGCCGGCCTTGAGACCCGCGGCGTCTGCCACCGATCCCGACTCAACCGATCCAATCACCGGCGCGTAGCCGGATTCACCGCCCATGAACAGCACCCAGTAGGCCAGGATCGCAAGGGCAAAGTTGGCCAGTGGACCCGCGGCCACCACGGCGATGCGCTGGAGAACGGGCTTGCGATTGAACGCCTGCTCCAGCTCCCCGGCCGGAACCTCACCCTCCCGCTCATCGAG
Source organism: Haliea sp. (assembly GCA_041583655.1). GTDB lineage: Bacteria > Pseudomonadota > Gammaproteobacteria > Pseudomonadales > Halieaceae > Haliea. The sequence goes on from JBFHFJ010000152.1 coordinate 7,042, forward strand.
CATCTTGACATAGCCCCCCAGCGGGACCATCGCGATGCAGTATTCCGTGCCATGACGGTCATGCCAGGTATACAGGGACTTGCCGAACCCGATCGAAAAGCGCAGGACCTTGACACCACAACGGCGCGCGACCCAGAAATGGCCGTACTCATGTACCGCCACCAGCACGCCGAGGGTAATGAGGGTGATACCGATGGTATAGGCCAGGTCCATTAACGCTCCAAAGTCTCAACACGGCCGGCCCGGGCGCGGGCCAGCTGGGCGCCCGCCACTGCGCGGGCCTCGCTGTCCGCTGTTTCGACCACGGCCAGGGAGGTGGGTTCAACCGCGCCTACCTGCTCCAGGGTTGCTTCAATAATCCGCGGGATGTCGGCAAAGCCAATTCTTCCGCCAAGGAACGCGTCCACCGCGACTTCGTTGGCCGCATTGCAGACCGCCATGGCGGTGCCGCCGCTGGCAACCGCCTCGCGGGCCAGGCGCAGGCAGGGGAAACGGGCCTCGTCCGGCGCCTCGAAATGCAGTCTTGACAGGGCAACCAGATCCAGGGAGGCCACCCCGGATTCCAGCCGGTGCGGCCAGCCCAGGCCGTACGCAATCGGCGTACGCATGTCCGGATTGCCCAGCTGGGCAAGTACCGATCCATCAGTGTACTGTACCATGGAGTGCACAATGCTTTCCGGGTGCACCACGATATCGACCTGGTCCGGAGAGAGATTGAACAGCCAGCAGGCCTCAATGAGCTCCAGACCCTTGGTCATCAGGGTGGCCGAATCCACGGATATCTTCCTGCCCATTGACCAGTTGGGGTGGGCGCAGGCCTGGTCGGGGGTGGCCGCGGCAATCGCAGC
>JBFHFJ010000153.1:0-7869 GCA_041583655.1 Haliea sp.
TAGTTCACCCGGCCGATATCCTTGAGCCAGGCGTGTTCAGGGCCGACGCCCGGGTAATCCAGTCCGGCGGACACGGAGTGCGTGTGCAGGATCTGGCCGTCCTCGTCCTGCATCAGGTAGGTACGGTTGCCGTGCAGCACGCCAGGGGTCCCGGCGCTCAGCGGCGCAGCGTGCTGGCCGCTGTCGATGCCGTGACCACCGGCCTCAACACCGTAGATGGCCACGCTTTCGTCTTCCAGGAAGGGGTGGAACAGGCCGATAGCGTTGGAACCGCCGCCGACGCAGGCCACCAGGGCATCCGGCAGTCGACCGGTACGCTCCAGAATCTGGGCTCGGGCTTCACGCCCGATAACGCTCTGGAAGTCCCTCACCAGCATCGGGTAGGGATGCGGTCCGGCCACCGTGCCTATGATATAGAAAGTGTCGTCGACGTTGGTGACCCAGTCGCGCATGGCCTCATTCATGGCGTCTTTCAACGTGCGCGAGCCCGAGGTGACCGGGACTACAGTAGCCCCCAGCAACTTCATCCGGTACACATTGAGCGCCTGGCGGCGCACATCTTCCTCGCCCATGAATACATGGCATTCCAGACCCAGTCTTGCAGCGATGGTGGCCGTGGCCACGCCATGCTGGCCGGCACCGGTCTCGGCGATCACCCGTCGCTTGCCCATATGCTTGGCCAGCAGTGCCTGTCCGACCGTGTTGTTTAACTTGTGCGCGCCGGTGTGATTAAGATCCTCACGCTTGAGGTAGATACGGGCACCGCCGACACGATCTGACCAGCGGCGAGCCTCGTACAGCGGCGAAGGACGGCCTACATAGTGGGCGAGGTCCTCGTCCAGTTCACGCTGGAAATCTGCATCGCCGGACATCTCCCTGTACAGGGCCTCCAGTTCCGACAGCGCGGACATCAGGGTTTCGGCGACGAACTTGCCGCCATAAACGCCAAAGCGACCTTCCGCATCAGGTACAGACGCAAAGATCCTGTTGGTCATTTCCGTGGTCATGGTGTGCTCCCTGAGTAAGTTCAGCTGCGAACGGCAGCCACAAAGCGGTTCATCTTGCCTGCATCCTTGATTCCTGGCGAGGCCTCGACCCCGCCACTGACGTCAACTGCCGCCGGCCTGACGGCCGCGATCGCAGTCGCGACATTGTGCTCGTCGAGGCCACCGGCAAGAACCAGTGGACGCGACAATTGGGCGGGAACCCCGGACCAGTCAAAGGTCTGCCCGGTGCCGCCGGGAACGCCGGGCTGCCAACTATCGAGCAACACGCCGCGGGCGCCCTCATAGCCCCTACTGATTCCGACCACATCAAGGCCGGGACGCATGCGCAGGGCCTTGATGTAGGGGCGCTGAAACTGGGCGCAGAACACCGGCGTCTCATCGCCGTGGAACTGGATACAATCTATGGGTACGCGCTCGAGAATGCGATGGATTGTTGCCGCTTCTTCGTTAACAAACAGGGCCACAATCGTGACAAAGGGCGGCACTGCCGCCACGATCTCAACGGCTCTCTCCAGGGTCACGCAGCGTGGGCTGGGGGCATAAAACACCAGGCCCAGGGCATCCGCGCCGGCCGCGCAGGCGGCCAGAGCGTCGGCGCTGCTGGTAATCCCGCAGATCTTGATGAGGGTTCGAGGCACAGGTGGTAACTACTGGCTTGCTTGAGGGCGGGGATGATAGCAGAACCGGGGGGGCAGTGTCTTTACGTCCCCAGCAGCAGAGGGCCCGGCTCCACAGGAGGGAGACCAAAGCGCCGGGGATACAACACATCCACCAGGTAGAGCCCGTCGGCGGGCGCGGTGTCCGCAGCGCGGGTTCGGTCCCCTCCTGCCAATAGCTCTCCTATCCACCCGGGCGCCCTGGTACCGGTACCCACGGCCATCAGGCTGCCGGCAATGTTGCGCACCATGTGGTGCAGGAATGCATTGGCCTGGATGTCGATCACCACCAGGTCTCCCCGGCGGACAACTTCGCAGTGTGTGACGCAGCGGAAGGGCGTCGTGGACTGACAGGAAGCGGCACGGAAGGCGCTGAAATCCCGCTCTCCCAGCAGAAACCGGGCTGCCTCGTGCATGCGCCCGGCATCCAGGGGCCGGCGCTGCCAACTCAACTGCCGGCCAAACAGCGCCGGCCGAATAGTCGTGTTGACGATGAGATAGCGATAGCGCCGGGCCACAGCCGAAAACCGTGCGTGGAAATCCTGCGCCACGGGCTGCGCCCAGTGCACCCGGATGTCCGGCGGCAGGCGACTGTTTCCACCCACCACCCACGCCTTGCAGCTGCGCGCCGTCGGCGCATCGAAATGGATAATCTGCGCGTGACCGTGGACACCGCTGTCCGTGCGCCCCGCGCAGTGCACACGGACATCCGCAGCGGCAATCTCGCTGAATGCCGCCTCAACGGCCTGCTGTATTGTTCGGGAGCCTGGATGGGGCTGGGCCTGCCAGCCATTGTAGGCGCTGCCATCGTATTCTACGCGGCATGCTATGCGGGTACCGGGAAACAGCGGATCGGTGGAAAAGAGCCGCCCGTCACTTTGCTCAGCCAAGTCTGTCGAGGAGCTCCCGGGCTTCCCGCTGGTGCTCGTCACTGCCTTCAGCCACGACTTCCTCGAGAATCTGCCGGGCGCCATCGTCGTCGCCCATGTCGATGTAGGCGCGGGCCAGATCCAGCTTGGTTGACAGCGGATCGCCGTCGTCGGCAAAAACGAAGTCCTCATCGCTGCTGTCACTGCGCCCGCGACCAGCACCCAGGTCCGTTGAAACATCAAGCTCTTCGGCAGGGCTGCCTTCAATTTCCAGGCCGAGAAAATCCGCCTCTTCGTCCACTGTGGAGCCGAGCTCATCGCGATTGCCTGCGGAGGCAAGGTCATCCAGCTCGCCGAGTTGGCCGCTGAGATCCTCTGCGGCCGGTGCCAGGGGAGCAAGCTTCTGCTGCACTGGCTCAGGCTCGGGTTCAGGCTCCGCCGCTGCGGGTTCTGGTGCCGCAACCGCCTCCTCCGCTACATCTGCGGTTTCCAGATAGGGATTGCCGGAAATCGGTTTGCTGGCGATGATAGCCTCAGCCCTGGCAATGGCGTCCTGGTCTCCAGCACGCTGGATTTCACCAAGCTGATAGTCCGCTTCGCCCCGGTCACCCGTCTCGGCAGCAAGTTCAAGCAGCTTCAGGCGGTAAGCGGTATTTTCAGGCTCTGAGCGCAAAGCCTTGCGCAACAGATCCATGGCCTGGTTATAGCGGCCATAGGCAATATAGATGTCTGCCTCTGCCAGCGCATCGCCCGCCTCGACATCCGAGGCATACTGGTCATGTTTGCGCTCACCGTAGCCGCGCTGGCCAGTGCGCTCGGGGGCATCTTCCTGGCCGCTGGCGCCTGCACCGCCCGCGCTTGCTACTCCCGGGGGGGCCGCCGCGCCATCGTCTTCATCGAGATCCAATTCCGAGTCGCGCAGTTCAATATCTGCGAACGCATCGGCCTCAACCTTGCCGCTCGCAACAGGACGGGCAGCATCATAGATACCGCCTTCGCCTTCCCCCTTCTCAGCCCCGCGACGGCGCCAGAACAGCAGCCCCAGCAAGGCGGCAACCACCACCCCTACGATAAGGTACAACCAGCTACCAAAGCCGCCAGAGGCGGGAGCGGATGGCGCCTCCTGGGCGGACGGGGTTTTCACCGCGGGCTTGTCATCGCCCGAAGCGCCGCTCGCAGTCTCTGCTGCCCCGGCAGTATCTACCCCCACCACCGTGGCGGGATCAGGAGACTCTGGCGAACCGCTCTCTGCGGCCGCAAGCGCCTGTTGCAGGGAGGCAATCTGCGCATCCTTCAACTCGACGATACGCTCCAGCGTTTCCAGGCGGTCCGCCAGGGCAGCGAGGCGCTCACCCAGTTCGTCGCGTTCACGCTCTGACCGCTGTAGCTCATCCCGGGTCGCGGCATCGGTGGACGACGACTGGACCGGTGCGGCCGGCGCCGGCTCTGCCGCGGACTCCGCCTCTGGCTCCTCTTCGCCCGATGAAATCCGTAAAGCTGGCCCGGCTGCCGCAGGCGCCGAGGCGCGACCGGCACGCCAATCCTCGTTCTGCTGCCGCACAGCTGCCAGGGCGGCCTCTACGTCAGCGTCACTGATGTCACCCGACGCCGGCAGGTAGATAATGAAACCCGCCTTGATCCGGTTGATGTTGCCGTCAATAAACGCATCGGGGTTCAGGCGCTGGATCTCCAGCATCGTCTGCTGCACTGAGACACCGTCGACGCGGGCGCGTTGCGCGATCGTCCACAGGGTTTCATCGCGACGGATCATATAACGGGCGCCGGGGGCTGGTTCTGCGGCGGTACCGGCACTGAACTCACGCTCAGGCATGGCACCGGGCGCCAGCCCGGACTGGCGCATGCTTACCCGGGTGCCGCTAGTCTGGACCTCGGCGTCGGTTTTTTTTTCCGCGGCGGCAGGCGCCGGCACGCCCTCGATCGCCGACACACGCTCTGATGCGGAGACCACCGGGGACCGCGTATCAAAAGCCGGGGGGTCAACCAGAACTGTGTAATTGCGCAACAGGCGCCCGGAGGGCCAGCGGGCCTCAACAATGAAATCAAGATAGGGCTCCAGCACCGGGTCGTCTGACGTGAGCACAATCACACCGCGCCCGCTGCTGTCGATATCAACTTCGAACTTGATGCCGGTGAGGAAATAGGCGCGATCTACGCCGAGCCTGTCAAAATCGTCCGGGGCGGCGAGGCGAACGCGGATCTGGTCCTCGTGCAGATTGCCGATATCCAGCAGGCTGACACGCGCCTTGAGAGGCTCGTTGAGGAAGGACTGCAGTGTAAGCTCGCCAAGGCCGAGTGCCCAAACAGGCACTGCTTGCAGGCAACCCAGGGACAAAAGCGCCGCCGCCAACTGTTTTTTACGAGCCATAAACACGCCTTGTTATCCTTCCCCTGACATCACTCAAGCCGGCATCCCCCGGACTCCGGCCCCTGCATGATGCTTTTGAAGATACCCGAAGTATGTTTTAACGCAAGTTTTTAATCAAGATAACTGCTGATCAGAGCCTCGGCAATTTGCACACTATTCAGGGCCGCCCCTTTGCGCACGTTATCGGACACCACCCACAGGTTCAGGCCCCTCGGGTGGGAGATATCCTCGCGGATCCGGCCTACAAACACCGGATCCTTGCCGGCGCTCTCAGTGACCGGTGTCGGGTAACCACCGTCGACACGGTCATCCACGATCGTAATGCCGGGGAAGGCGGCGAGCAGCTTCCGCGCATCCGCTGCAGAGATTTTATCGGTGGTCTCAATATGTACGGCCTCGGAGTGGCCAAAGAACACGGGCACGCGAACACAGGTCGGGTTAACCTGGATATTGGCGTCACCGAGTATTTTTTGCGTCTCCCACACCATCTTCATCTCTTCCCGCGTGTAGCCGTTGTCCTGGAACGTGTCGATGTGGGGCAGCACGTTGAAGGCGATCTGCTTCGGGTAAACTTCGCATTCAATCTCCTGGCCGTTGAGCAAACGCGCGGTCTGACCGGCCAGCTCCTCAATCGCCTCCTTGCCTGTGCCGGACACCGCCTGGTAGGTGCAGACGTTGATCCGTTCTATACCCACAGCGTCATAGATTGGCTTGAGCGCCACCAGCATCTGGATGGTGGAACAGTTGGGGTTGGCGATAATATTGCGGGTGGTGTAACCCGCGAGTGCTTCCGGATTGACCTCCGGCACTACCAGAGGGATGTCTTCCTCACGACGGAAGTGAGAGGTATTGTCTATGACAACGCATCCCGCCGCCGCGGCCTTTGGCGCAAACTCCTCGGAAATGCTGCCACCGGCGGAGAACAGGCCGATCTGCACCTGGCTGAAATCGAACTCGGCCAGGTCGGTCACCTTGATCTGCTTGCCGCGAAAGGTGATGCTCTTGCCGGCGGAGCGGGCGCTGGCCAGGGGGTACAAATTGCGAACCGGAAAGTCGCGCTGCTCGAGGATGGAAATCATCGTTTCGCCGACTGCACCGGTGGCACCGACGACGGCGACGTCATAAAGCTTGCTCATAGCTACCTCTGATTTTGCGAATTTATTGATCAAGCGTGCAGCGCAGCTACCACTGCCGCTCCCATCTCCCGGGTGGAAACCAGGGTCGTGCCCTCGGCGTGGATATCCGCGGTGCGCAAACCCTTGTCGAGCACTCCGCTGACCGCCTGCTCGATCGCAGTCGCGGCTTGTGGAGCCGCCAGGGTGTAGCGCAGCATCATGGCGACAGAGAGAATGGTCGCCAGCGGGTTGGCCTTGCCCTGCCCCGCAATGTCCGGCGCCGAGCCGTGACAGGGTTCGTACATCCCTCGCCCGCTCTTGTCCAGGGACGCAGAGGGTAACATACCGATGGAACCGGTGAGCATGGCGGCCGCATCCGACAGGATGTCGCCAAACATGTTGCCGGTGACCAGGACATCGAATTGCTTTGGGGCGCGCACCAGTTGCATGGCGGCGTTGTCGACATACATATGGCTCAGTGCCACGTCGGGGTAATCCTTGCCGACCTCCTCCATGACCTCGCGCCAGAGCATGGTGACCTCCAGCACGTTGCTCTTGTCCACCGAGCAGACGCGGTGATCGCGCTGTCGCGCCAACTGAAACGCGAGGTGGCCGATTCGGCGAATTTCCGATTCGCTGTACACATAGGTATTGAAGCCCTGGCGCTCGCCGTTTTCAAGTGTGCGGATGCCGCGCGGTTCTCCGAAGTAGATACCCCCGGTCAACTCCCGCACGATGAGAATGTCCAGCCCCGATACAATCTCGGGCTTGAGGCTGGAAGCCGCGGCGAGCTGCGGATAGAGGATAGCGGGGCGCAAGTTGCCAAACAGCTCCAGTGCCGAGCGCAGCCCCAGCAAACCGCGCTCGGGGCGCAAGTGGCGCTCGACCTTGTCCCACTTCGGCCCCCCTACCGCGCCGAGCAGGATCGCGTCCGCGCTCCGCGCGCTGGCCAGGGTCGACTCCGGCAGCGGCACCCCGTGCACATCCAGGGCGGCTCCACCCAGCAAACCGTGCTCGAGCTCCAGATCCAGGGCATAGCGGAGATTGACCGCTTCCAGCACGGCCACCGCCTCTGTCATGATTTCCGGGCCAATATAGTCGCCCGGCAGTACCAGAATTTTCCTCCCCATGTCAGCGCTGCTCCTGTCCGAGCACACCAAACAGCCAGGGCGAGCGCTGACGCCAGCGCTGCTCAAAGCTGCGGATCGCCTCCGCACTTTCCAGGGTCACGCCGATATCATCAAGGCCCTTCAGCAGGCAGTGCTTGCGAGCTTGATCAACCTCAAAGCGGAAAATCTCACCGGTGGGCGTCTGCAACTGTTGCTGCTCCAGGTCCACCTTCAGCCGGTACCCTTCTTGCGCGTACATCTCGGTGAACAGCTGCTCCACCTCATCCGGCTCCAGCACCACGGGCAGGATGCCGTTCTTGAAGCAATTGTTGTAAAAAATATCGGCGAAGCTGGGCGCGACGATGCAGCGGATTCCGTAGTCTTCCAGCGCCCACGGTGCATGCTCGCGACTTGAGCCACAGCCGAAGTTTTCCCTGGCCAGAAGGATTGAGGCGCCCTGGTAGCGGGCGTGATTCAGCGGAAAATCCGGATTCAGTGGTCGCTGGCTGTTGTCGCGACCAGGCTGACCCTCGTCCAGGTAGCGCATTTCGTCGAACAGATTCGGGCCGAACCCGCTGCGCTTGATCGACTTCAGGAACTGCTTGGGAATGATCATGTCGGTGTCGACATTGGCCCGATCCATGGGCGCCACAAGCCCCTCGAGCACAGTAAAACTCTTCATGCCTTGGTCTCCTGCAGGCTGCGTACATCGACAAAATGGCCAGCA
>JBFHFJ010000154.1:0-7845 GCA_041583655.1 Haliea sp.
TCAAGCGGAGGCCAGCGGTCAAATGTTACAGCGTGGGTGCAGGGATTACACGCACAAGCGTGCAGCGGGATGAAGTTGGTACCGGAGGCCGGACTCGATGGTCCGACACTTCGGCCGGCGCGCGCAAGCGTGCAGCGGGATGAAGTTGGTACCGGAGGCCGGACTCGAACCGGCACGCTTTTTACGGCGGGGGATTTTGAATCCCCTGTGTCTACCAATTTCACCACTCCGGCAGAAGGGTGTCGGGCGCTGGATGCTGGCCCGTGGCGAGCGCGCGATTATAGCAATCGCGGCCCTGACTGCAATGATTTTCCTTAACCTGGAGGCCATTTGCCTGTAGACTTCGCGCCGCTCCGGCGTTGACCGTGCGGGGTGTTGGGTGCCCCCCGGGGCCGAATTTCTGAGTATCGTAGGAGAAAAGATCGTGGCGATGAAACTGGTCAAGAAAACCCCTGAGTACAGCATTTTCCAGCGTGGCGATGAGCGCTATGCGGTCAAGGACGCCAGGCGCAAGCCCGTGAATGGCGACGAGAAAGTCAGCATTCTGGCCGCGGAAGGCCTCGTGAAGGCGCCTGCGCCCAAGGCCGCGCCGGTCGAGGAAGCGCCCGCCGAGGAGCCCGCCGCTGAAGAAGTCGCTGCAGAGGCTGACGCCGCGGGCGAACCGGAGGCCTGAGTCCGGTTCGCAGGCCAGGAAGCCGGCTTCGGGCCGGCTTTTTTTGCTATGCAAGTCAGTGTTTTCCACTATGAGTTGCCGCCGGAGCTGATCGCTCAGCGGCCCCTGCCCGAGCGCAGCGCCAGCCGTCTGCTGGCACTGGATGGCGCCAGCGGTGCACTGCAGCACCTCCAGTTTACCGATCTGCCCTCCTGTCTGCGCCCCGGCGACCTTCTGGTGTTCAACAACACCCGGGTGATCCCGGCGCGCCTCTGGGGCCGCAAGGCCAGTGGGGGTCGGGTGGAAATTCTCATTGAGCGCATGACCGGGCCTGATACGGCGCTGGCCCATATTCGTGCCAGCAAGTCACCGAAGGCGGGCACGCTCATCCAGTTGGCCAGAGCGGAGGGCGAGGAGCCCGGCCCCTGGGAGCTCACGGTCACCGGGCGCGAAGGCGCGCTGTTCCAGGTGCAGGCACCCCGGGGCGTTGCCCTGCATGAAATTCTGCTTGCCATCGGCCACATGCCCTTGCCCCCCTACATCGAGCGTGCGGACGAGGCGGCGGACCGGGAGCGCTACCAGACGGTCTTTGCCGAGCGCGATGGTGCGGTGGCCGCCCCTACGGCGGGCCTGCACTTTACCGAGGCGCTGCTGCAGCAGGTCGCAGATGCCGGCGTCGAGCGGGCTACCGTCACCCTGCACGTGGGCGCCGGGACCTTCCAGCCGGTGCGGGTGGACGCCGTGGAAGACCACCACATGCACGCGGAATACCTGGAAGTGGACGAGGCGCTGTGCGCAGCGGTGGCCGCGACCCGGGCACGGGGCGGGCGGGTGGTGGCGGTAGGTACCACCGCGGTGCGCTCGCTGGAGTCCGCTGCCAGTGGCCAGGGCCGGGTGGCGCCGTTGCGGGGGGATACCGACATCTTCATTTACCCCGGCTACCGGTTCCGGGTTGTGGACGCGATGATCACCAATTTCCACCTGCCGGAATCCACGCTGCTTATGCTGGTCAGCGCCTTTGCCGGTCGCGAGCATATTATCTCCGCCTATCGCGAAGCGATCGCCCGGCGCTACCGGTTCTTCAGTTACGGTGATGCCATGTTCATTACCCCCCAAGCAGCCGCCCTGGAGCCGCGATGAGCCGTATCTGCCACCTGCAATTCGAGCGCCTGGCCAGTGACGGCCATGCCCGTCGGGGTCGCTTAAGCTTTCCCCGGGGAACTGTGGAGACGCCCGCTTTCATGCCGGTGGGGACCTACGGTACGGTGAAAGGCATGCTGCCCCGGGATATCCGCAGCATTGGCGCGGAGATCATCCTCGGCAACACGTTTCACCTCTGGCTGCGGCCCGGCACCGATATCGTTCAGCTGCACGGGGACCTGCACGATTTCATGGGCTGGGATGGCCCCATCCTCACAGACTCCGGCGGCTTTCAGGTGTTCAGCCTGGGCGCGATGCGCAAGATCTCCGAGGCCGGAGTGAAGTTCCAGTCACCTGTGGACGGGTCGCGGGTTTTCCTGGACCCGGAGACATCCATCGCCATCCAGCGCAAGCTGGGCTCGGATATCGTGATGATTTTCGACGAGTGCACGCCCTATCCGGCAACGGAGCAGGAGGCGCGCGCTTCGATGGAGCTGTCCCTGCGCTGGGCGGCCCGCAGCCGCGCCGCCCACGGCGACAGCGCTGCGGCGTTGTTCGGTATCGTGCAGGGGGGGATGTACGAAGATCTGCGCACCGAGTCCCTGGCCGGGCTGGAAGCGATCGGCTTTGACGGCTATGCCATTGGCGGCCTGTCCGTGGGCGAGCCCAAGGAAGAGATGATCGCGGTGCTGGACTACCTGCAGCCCAGGCTGCCCGCCGACAAACCACGCTACCTGATGGGGGTCGGTACCCCCGCCGACCTGCTGGAAGGCGTGCGCCGCGGCATTGATATGTTCGACTGCGTAATGCCCACCCGCAACGCCCGCAATGGCTTTATCTTCACGTCCCGCGGTGTACTCAAGCTGCGCAATGCCCGCCACAAGACCAGCACTTTGCCGCTGGACGAGGACTGCGATTGCTACACCTGCCAGCACTTCAGCCGGGCCTACCTGCACCATCTCGACAAGTGCAACGAAATCCTTGGGTCGCAGCTCAATACCATCCACAACCTCAGGTTTTACCAGAATCACATGGCTGGAATTCGCGCCGCCATCGAGCAGGGCGAGCTGGACGCGTTCGCGGAGCGCTTTCACGCCCGGCAAGCCGAGGGCTGCTGAGGCATGACGGCGCAGGCACGGCTGTTCCAGCGCCTGCAATCGGCACTGCCCCTGCGCCAGCCGGCCTGGGACGGAGGCGGGCGCCAGGCCGGTGTGCTGGTGGCGTTGACCGATGAACCGGAGCCGCGAATCCTGCTCGGGCGGCGCGCCCTGCACCTGCATCTGCACCCGGGCGAGGTGGCCTTTCCCGGGGGCAAGCGCGAGCCGGGAGACAGTGGACCCTGGGATACGGCCCTGCGGGAGGCCGAGGAGGAGGTGGCCTGCCCGCCAGGGCGGGTGCGCCCGCTGGGCGAGCTGGCACCGCTGGTGACACGCAGCGGTTTCACCATCCATCCCTGCGTGGCGGTCATCCCTCCCGGGCTGCCGCTGCGGCCTGACCCCCGCGAAGTGGCAGAGTTGCTGTTGCTGCCGCTGTTGCAGTTCGCCGATGCGTCAGGCTGGCATGTCCGCAATCTGCCCGACCCGGCGGACGGCCGGCCGGTGCGGGTGCCCCATTTTCGGCTGCCCCATGATACCGTGTGGGGCACATCTGCCCGGGTGCTGTTGTTGCTGGCGAACCTGGGCCTGGAGGCGGGGCTTGACCCGCACACGTTTACGGAGGAAACCCCATGAAGTACAGCCTCGACGGGCAGACAGTCACCCTTCTCGGCAGTGGTCATTTCATTGCGCCCAACGCCGCGGTCATTGGCAATGTCACTCTGCACGAGCGCAGCAGCGTCTGGTTCAGCTGCGTGCTGCGCGGTGACGCGGAACGTATCGAGGTCGGCGCCGGGAGCAATATCCAGGATGGCGCGGTGCTGCACGCGGATCCGGGGTTCCCGATGGTAGTGGGCAACAACGTGACCGTGGGCCACAAGGCCATGTTGCACGGCTGTACCATCGGCGACGGCTCCCTGGTCGGTATTGGCGCAATTGTTCTCAACGGTGCCAAAGTCGGCAGGAACTGCCTGATTGGTGCCGGGGCCCTGGTTACCGAGGGTATGGACATTCCCGATGGCAGTATGGTGCTGGGAGCGCCAGCCAAGGTGAGGCGCCAGTTCACCGATGAGGAGCAGGCTGCCTTGGGGCGCAATGCCGAACATTACGTGCAGAACGCGGCTCGCTACAGCGAGTGCCTGGAGGTTCAGCCATGAGTGATGAGCGGGAAATCGCCTCGCCCTGTATCTCCGTTTGCCTGCTGAACGACGAGGACATTTGCCTGGGCTGTTATCGCAGTGCCGCGGAAATCACCGACTGGTTTATGGCTGGGGCCGCCGAGAAGCGCGAGATTCTCGCTCGCGCCCGGGAGCGGCGGCTGGCGGACGACAGCGCCTGGCTGTGAACCCGGCGCGGCGGGGAGAGAGCCGCGCGTGGGCCGGTGAGCGGCCGTTATCCGGCTCCTAGAGCCAGCCCTTGCCCTTGAGTCTGGCAGGTGAAGCGCGCACAGCCTGTACCACATTGCCCTGCAGTTCGAGGATTTCCAGGCGATAACCGGCAATTGCCAGGCCGACGTTGCCGTCCGGGAAGGACTCCAGGTATTCCAGCACCAGCCCGCTCAGGGTTTTCGGGCCGTCGGTGGGCAGTTCCCAGTTGAGCGCCTTGTTGACATCCCTCAGGTTGGCGTTGCCGGCGATGATATAGCTGCCGTCGCGCTGGGCGAAGATGGCGTCGCTGCCGTCGCTCATGCGCGAGGTGAATTCGCCGACGATTTCCTCAAGGATATCCTCCAGCGCCACGATGCCCATGACCTCGCCGTACTCATCCACCACGATGGCCAGGCGCAGCTTGTTCTTCTGGAAATGCAGCAGCTGGGTGTGTAGCGGGGTGCTCTCGGGAATGAAGTAGGGCTTGTCCATTTCCCGCTCCAGCGCGTCGCGGTCCAGGCCCTGCCTGTCGATGATGCGGCTGATATTGCGCATGTGCAGCACGCCGACAATGTTGTTGATGTCGTCGCGCCAGACCGGCAGGCGGGTATGGTTGCTGGCCTGGATACAGCGCAGGATGTCCTCGTCGCTGTCGTCCAGATCGATCCCGTAGACGTCATTGCGGGGCACCATGACATCGTCTACCGAGACTTCCTCCAGGTCGAGAATGTTCAGCAGCATGCCGCGGTGGCGGGGCGGGATCAGCGCTCCCGCCTCGGTGACGATGGTGCGCAGTTCCTCGGAGGATACGTGTTCTTCCTTGGTCGCCGCCGGGTCCACGCCAAGCAGGCGCAGCAGGCCGTTGGTGACGCTGTTCACTGTCCACACCACCGGGTACATCAGTTTCATCAGTGGCAGCAGGATGATGCTGGCCGGGAAGGCAACCCGTTCCGGGTGCAGGGCGGCGATGGTCTTGGGCGTGATCTCCGCGAAGACCAGGATCACCAGGGTCAGGACGATGGTGGCGACGGCGATGCCGGCGTCTCCCCACAGGCGGATGGCGATCACGGTGGCGATCGCGGAGGCGAGGATATTGACCAGGTTGTTGCCGATCAGGATGAGGCCGATCAGCCGGTCCGGCCGGTCCAGCAATTTGCTGGCGCGGCGGGCGCCCTTGTGATTCTGCTTGCGGAGATGCTTCAACCGGTAGCGGTTGAGGGACATCATCCCGGTTTCCGAGCTGGAAAAGAAACCGGATAGCAGAATGAGGACTACCAGGACTGAGTATAAGAGACCCAGCGGTGCTTCGTTCAAAGCGGGGGCGGACCTTTGGCATGAATGGACCGGCTATCTTGAAGAAAAAGCCCCGCGGGGGCAAGCCCCGGGGGGCTATCAATTGCGGCCGGGTCAGCTGCGCTGCAGGACCAGTTCCAATACCAGCTTCGAGCCGAAGAAGGCCAGCATCAGCAGGGCGAAGCCGCCGAGGGTGAAGCGCACCGCGGTCTGGCTGCGCCAGCCCAGCTGGTATCGGCCCCAGAGCAGGGTGGAGTAGATCAGCCACGCCACCAGGGTCAGTACCGTCTTGTGCACCAGGTGCTGGGCGAAAATGTCGTCCAGGAACAGGAAGCCCGAAGCGATGGCCACGGTCAGCAGCACGACTCCGGCCCAGAGCAGCTCGAACAGCATGGTTTCCATCAACTGCAGCGGCGGCAGGAAGCTGACTATGCCGGTGGCGTGGTGCTGCTTGAGCTGCCGGTCCTGTACCGCCACAAGGGCAGCCTGCGCTGCCGCCAGGGTCAGCACCGCGTAGGAGAGGATGGAGGCCGCTATGTGCAGCAGCAGGCCGCGGCCCAGGGTCTCGGGCGTGGTACCGGAGTGGGGCGCGAAGGCGGAAACCAGCACCGCGGCCGCCGACAGAGGCATCAGCGCCACCAGCAGGTTCTGCAGCGGTCGCCGCACCAGCCAGGCCAGGCAGGCGATGTTGATCACCAGGGAGATCAGCGCCAGGATCTTGTAGAAACCGAGATGGACAGAGTGGTCGTCGAAAATGCTGAACCAGGCCACCAGGGCATGGCAGAGCAGGGCAACGGCGCCCATGCCGATCACGGCGCCGCTGAGCCGTGGCCGCCGCTGCAGGATGTGCGACAGGTGCAGGCCCGCGGCGGCGAAATACAGCAGCGCGGCGACAATGGCGAGCAGGGGCAGCGGCATGTTTGGGGGTTGGACCCGGGTGACGTATACTGCGCCCCTTTGTACCGATTTGTCCGGCCATAATCAATAGCGGCCGGCCGCTGCCGAGAGTCATTCCGATGTTTGAGAGCCTTTCCGATCGTCTGTCGCAGAGCCTTCGCTCTATTACCGGCAAGGCGCGCCTCACCGAAGACAATATCCAGGACACCCTGCGCGAGGTGCGCATGGCCCTGCTTGAGGCGGATGTGGCCCTGCCCGTGGTGAAGGATTTCGTCGAAGCGGTGAAGCAGCGCGCCCTCGGCCAGGAAGTGATGAAGAGCCTGAGTCCGGGCCAGGCTTTCCTGCGTATCGTGCAGGCGGAGCTGGAGGCGGTTATGGGCTCCGCCAACGAGGGCCTCAACCTCGCTGTGCAGCCGCCGGCCGTTATCCTCATGGCTGGCTTGCAGGGCGCGGGCAAGACCACCTCGGTGGCCAAGCTGGCGCGCCTGCTCAAGGAGCGCGAGAAGAAGTCCGTGACCGTGGTCAGCGCCGACGTCTATCGGCCCGCGGCGATCAAGCAGCTGGAAACACTCGCCGCCGAGGTCGGGGTCGATTTCTTCCCCAGCCAGCCCGACCAGAAGCCGGTGGATATAGCGGTTGCAGCCATCAACCATGCGCGAATCCGCTTCAGTGATGTGCTGATCATCGATACCGCCGGCCGTCTGGCCGTCGACGAGGCGATGATGGCCGAGATCGCGGAGCTGCACCGGGTCACCAAGCCGGCGGAAACCCTGTTCGTGGTTGATGCCATGACAGGTCAGGACGCGGCGACCACCGCCAAAGCCTTTGGTGAGGCCCTGCCCCTTACGGGGGTTATCCTGACCAAGGTTGATGCCGACAGCCGGGGCGGTGCGGCCCTGTCGGTGCGCACCATCACTGGCAAGCCGATCAAGTTCCTCGGTGTTGGCGAGAAGACCCAGGCTCTGGACCCGTTCCACCCGGACCGGCTGGCGTCCCGTATTCTTGGCATGGGCGACGTCCTGTCGCTGATCGAGGAAGCGGAGCAGAAGGTCGACAAGGAGAAGGCCGATCGGCTGGCACGCAAGGTCAAGAAGGGCGGTCGCTTTGACCTCGAGGATTTCCGCGACCAGCTCCAGCTGATGAACAACATGGGCGGGATTACCGGCATGCTGGACAAGCTGCCGGGCATGGGCAATGTGGCGCAAATGGCGCAGCAGAACCTGGATATGAAGATGTTCGCGCGCATGGAGGCGATGATCAATTCCATGACGCCCCGTGAGCGGCGCAATCCCGACCTCATTGTCGGGTCGCGCAAACGCCGTATTACCCAGGGTTCCGGTACCCAGGTGCAGGACCTCAATCGCCTGCTGAAGCAGCACAAGCAGATGCAGAAAATGATGAA
>JBFHFJ010000155.1:0-7809 GCA_041583655.1 Haliea sp.
AATTATACGGAATAAGCCCGGCTGCCGCCATGTTTTTGCAGATTATGGCGGCTGTTCGGGCAGTGATCGGGGATTTCCGGTTATACTTGCGCGCTCGCAAGTCGCGGCGCCCCAAACCAGCCTGAGGCGGCGCCGACAGCGTTCACAATCACCCCGGGCCCAGACTTCATGACCGCGCTGCCAGACACTGTCGACACCCTTATCCACCCGGGCTGGATCCTGCCTGTCGCGCCCGCCAACAGCGTGCTAACGGACCACAGCCTCGCGATCAGCGGCGGTCGCATTGTCGCCCTGCTGCCACGCTCGGACACGGCCGCCATCAGCGCCCGGGAAGTTTTCGAGCTGCCCGGCCACGCCCTGCTGCCGGGCCTGGTCAACGCCCACGGCCACGCCGCGATGTCCCTGCTGCGGGGCTACGCCGATGACCTGCCGCTGATGCCTTGGCTGGAACAGCACATCTGGCCGGCGGAGAGCCGCCATGTGAGCGACGCCTTTGTCACCGACGGGGTGGAGCTCGCCATCGCCGAGATGCTGCGGGCCGGTACCACCACCTTCTCGGACATGTACTTCTTTCCCGACGCCTGCGCCCGGGTGGCCCAGGCCCGGGGCATGCGCTGCCAGATCACCTTCCCGATCCTCGACTTCCCCACCACCTGGGCCCGGGTTGCGGACGAATACATCAGCAAGGGCCTGGCCCTGCGCGACACACTCAAGCACAGCAGCCTGATCAGTCTCGGTTTCGGCCCCCACGCGCCCTACACAGTAAGCGAGGCCACCCTGGCCCGCGTCGCCATCCTCGCCGCGGAGCTGGACGTGCCGGTGCAGATCCACCTGCACGAGACGCGCGGGGAGGTACTGCAGGCAGTGGAAGCCAACGGCGAGCGGCCACTGGACAGCCTGCACCGCCTGGGCCTGCTGGGGCCGCGTACCCAGTGCGTGCACATGACCGACCTGGGCGACCAGGACATAGCCCTGCTGGCCGAGACCGGCGCCCACGTCGTGCACTGCCCGCAGTCCAACATGAAGCTGGCGTCGGGCAGCTGCCCGGTCGGCAAACTGCTGGCAGCAGGTGTCAATGTTGCCCTGGGCACGGACAGCGCCGCCAGCAATAACGACCTGAACCTGTTCGGGGAGATGCAGACCGCCGCGCTGCTGGCCAAGCTGGGCAGCGGTGACGCCAGCGCCCTGCCCGCCGCCCAGGCGCTGGCCATGGCAACCCTGGGCGGCGCCCGGGCCCTGGGCCTGGACGAACAGATCGGCAGCCTGGAGCCCGGCAAACTGGCGGACGTGATCGCCGTGGACCTCAGCGGCCCCGAAACCCAGCCACTGTACAACCCCCTGTCGCAGGTCGTTTACGCCTGCAACGGCAGCCAGGTAACCCACAGCTGGATCGGCGGCGAACTGAAACTGCGCGAGCGACAGCTGACCGGGTTTGATCTTGCAGGCCTGGGCCAGCGCAGCAAACGCTGGCAGCAACGGATTACAGGAACACACGCATGAGCGCACAAGCTAACGTCGACCCAAAGGAAATCGCCAAGTTCGAGGCACTGGCCTCGCGCTGGTGGGACCGCAACAGCGAATTCAAGCCCCTGCATGACATCAACCCCCTGCGCGCCAACTACATTGACGAGCACTCGGCGGTGGCCGGCAAGACCCTGGTGGACGTGGGCTGCGGCGGCGGCATCCTGGCGGAAGCCATGGCCCATCGCGGCGCCCGGGTGACC
This sequence comes from Haliea sp., assembly GCA_041583655.1. Taxonomy (GTDB): domain Bacteria; phylum Pseudomonadota; class Gammaproteobacteria; order Pseudomonadales; family Halieaceae; genus Haliea. Next base: position 1,725 of record JBFHFJ010000155.1, read on the forward strand.
GGTATCGACATGGGCGAGGCGCCACTGGCGGTGGCGCGTATCCACCAGCTGGAATCCGGCGTGGATGTCGACTACCGGCAGACGACCGCAGAGGCGCTGGCGATGGAGCGGCCCGCGCACTACGATGTGGTGTGTTGCCTGGAGATGCTGGAGCATGTGCCGGACCCCGCCGCGGTGGTCGCGGCCTGCGCGGCGCTGGCGACTCCTGGCGCCTCGCTGTATTTCTCCACCATAAACCGTAATCCCAAGGCCTTTGCGTTCGCCATTGTCGGTGCCGAGTATGTACTGAAGCTGCTGCCGGCCGGCACCCATGAATACAGCAAGTTCATCAAGCCCTCGGAACTGGCGGCCTGGATCCGGGCGGCGGGGCTGAGCCTCGAGGGAATGACGGGGCTGGTCTACAACCCGTTCAGCAAGCAGTACCGCCTGCACCCCAGGGATGTTTCGGTGAACTACATGGTGCGGGCGGTCAAGCCCGCAACAGCGTGAAGCGCCCGGACCCGGCCGCCCTCAGGGCGGTCATCTTCGACCTTGATGGCACGCTGGTGGATACTGCCAGTGAATTCGTGGTGGTGGTACAGGCACTGCGCGCGGAATACAAGCTGCCCCCCCTGGAGCCGGCGCGCATCCGCGCCAGCGTCTCCAATGGCGCCCGCGCCCTGGTTACCCTGGCCCTGGGCACCCTGGAAACCGACCCGGGCTTTGAAGGACAGCGGTTGCGCCTGCTGGAACTGTACGGGGAGGTGCTGGGCAGCAGTGCCCGCCCCTACCCCGGTATCGAGGATCTGCTGGCGGAGCTGGCCAGCCGCGGTATCGGCTGGGGGGTCGCCACCAACAAACCGCGGGCCTACGCCGAGCCACTGATGAACCGCCTCGCCCTGCGCCCGCCCATGGGCAGCCTGGTATGCCCTGACGACGTCGCCGAGCGCAAGCCCCACCCGGAGGCGCTGCTGCGCAACTGCCGCGAACTGGGCTGCCAGCCCGGGCAGGCCATTTATGTCGGCGACCACCAGCGCGACATCGAGGCTGGCCTGCGTGCCGGCATGTTCACCATCGCCGCGCTGTACGGCTATATTGAATCCGACGACAACCCGGCACTGTGGGGCGCAGATGCCAGTGTGAGCTGCAGCACCCACCTGCAGGACCTGATCCTGGCCCCCCACTGAACGCCAACGGAGCATCCATGGACATTCACAGCATTCCCGCCGACTACAGTCCCGCCGCAGACCTGCTCCGGGACAAGGTCATCCTGGTTACCGGCGCCGGTGACGGCATCGGCCGCGCCGCGGCGGAAACCTATGCGGCTCATGGCGCCATGGTCGTCCTGCTCGGCCGGACCCTGACCAAGCTGGAAGCGGTGTACGACGCGATCGAGGCAGCCGGCGGCGCCCAGCCCGCGCTGTTCCCGCTGGATCTGGCAACAGCCACCGAGGCGGACTACGCCAATCTGGCCGATGCCCTGCAAGATACCTTCGGGCGTCTCGACGGCCTGCTGCACAACGCCAGCCTGCTGGGGGAGCGGCGCCCCATCGCCAGTGCGACCTGGAATGCCTGGTCGGAGGTGATGCAGGTCAACGTCAACGCCCAGTTCCTGCTGAGCAGGGCCATGCTGCCCTTGCTGGAGCAGGCGGCACGGGCGTCGATTATCTTCACCTCCTCCGGTGTGGGCCGCCAGGGCCGCGCTTACTGGGGAGCCTATGCAGTGTCGAAGTTCGCCACCGAGGGGCTGATGCAGGTGCTGGCGGACGAACTGGAAAACACCTCGCGGATCAGGGTCAACAGCCTCAACCCCGGCGCCACCAACACCGCCATGCGGCGCAGCGCCTATCCGGCGGAGACTCCCACGGAGAATCCCTCGCCGGTGGCAATCATGCCAGCCTACCTGTACCTGATGGGGGATGACAGTGGCGGGGTGACCAGGCAGGCGTTCGACGCCCAGCCCTGAGCCCGCAAGGACTCATTTCCTGCCGGGCCTGCGCGGTGAGCGTCGGCCCGGGGCGGTCGGCACCGGGCCCTTGCGCTTGCCGAACTGCCGCTCCATGACTTCCTTTTCCTTGATGGTGTTGCGCTTGATTTTCTTCGGCTCGAGCCGCGCCAGCTGGTACAGGCCCTTCACTTCCTTGGGCTCCATCTCCGCCCACTGGCCCTGCTTGACCTTGGAGGGAATGAACACGTTGCCGTAGCGCACCCGTTTCAGGCGAGACACGGTGAGACCCTGGGACTCCCACAGGCGCCGCACCTCGCGGTTGCGGCCCTCCATCAGCACCACGTAGTACCAGTGGTTGATCCCGTCACCGCCGCCGTCCTGAATGTCGGAGAAGCGGGCGACGCCGTCGTCCAGCATTACCCCCTCGCGCAGGCGCGCCAGCACGTCCTCGTCGACGGCACCCATCACCCGCACCATGTATTCCCGCTCGATGTTGGCCGAGGGGTGCATCAGGGCATTGGCCAGTTCGCCGTCGGTGGTGAACAGCAACAGCCCGGAGGTGTTGAAATCGAGTCGCCCGATGGATATCCAGCGCCCGGACTTGAGCTTGGGCAGGCGCTCGAACACCGTGCGTCGCCCCTGCGGGTCCTTGCGGCTGCAAACCTCGCCAGTAGGCTTGTGATACAGAATGCAGCGGGTCTGCTCCGCGGGGACAGGTTCCAGCGGCTTGCCATCGATGCTGATACGGTCGCGCTCGGTCACCCGGTCACCCAGCGAGGCGCGCTTGCCCTCCACCTCCACGCGACCCTCCTCGATCCAGCGCTCCATCTCCCGGCGCGAACCGAGGCCGGTGCGGGCCAGGACTTTCTGCAGTTTTTCTCCGGCGACAGCCGGGCCCTGAGGGGAGTCGGCTGCGGCGGCGGGGGCTTCAGGCTTGCGTCTGCTCAATGGATTGAGTCCGAATCAGGTGGCGTTGCATTGCTGTCAGCGGCGTCCCCGGCTGACTCGTCGTCCTCTGCTCCGGCCTCGGGGGCCGGCCCGGAGACCAGGCTGAGATCCGCTTTCGCTGCAGGGTTCGCTGCGCCACCGGCATCATTGGCGGCGGACTCCGTCGGGTCGTTGAACCCCAGCTCCGCGTTGAGGGTCTCCAGGTCACGGATCTCCGCCAGTGCCGGCAGCTGATCCAGGTTCTTGAGGTTGAAGTAGTCGAGGAACTGGCGGGTGGTCGCATACATTGCGGGTCGCCCGGGCACATCGCGGTGCCCGACCACGCGGATCCACTCGCGCTCGTGCAGGGTCTTGATGATGTTGGAACTCACCGCCACGCCGCGGATCTCCTCGATCTCGCCCCGGGTTATGGGCTGGCGATAGGCTATCAGCGCCAGGGTCTCCAGCAGGGCGCGGGAATATTTTTGCGGCCGCTCCTGCCACAGGCGGGCCACCCAGGGGGCCAGAGACTGTCGCACCTGGTAGCGGAAACCACCCGCCACCTCGCGCAACTCGAAGCCGCGGTCCGCACAGCGCTCAGCCGCGGCAGCGAGGGCCTCGCGGATGTCCGCGGATGCAGGCCGCTCGTGCTCTTCAAACAGCTCCCCCAGCTGGGCCACGGTCAGCGGCCTGCCGGCGGCCAGCAATGCGCCCTCGACAATCTGTACCAGGGTGGAATTCGTCTCCGTCATCTTACTCGGACCTTGCCTTCACGTGGATCGGGCCAAAATTTTCGGTTTGCACTATCTCCACCAGGGACTCTTTGATCAGTTCCATGACCGCGAGGAAGGTGACCACGACTCCCAGGCGGCCCTCTTTCGCGGAGAACAGCGCCACAAAAGGCACGAACTGGCGACCGGAAAGCTTCTCCAGCACCTCCGACATGCGCTCCCGGGTGGACAGGGCCTCGCGCTGGATGTGATGGCTCTCGAACATGTCCGCGCGGCGCAGGACCTCGCTGAGCGCCAGCAACAGCTCGCGCATATCCACGTCCGGGTCCGGTCGCGCCCGGTTCAGGTCCGGGGGCTCTGCGCTACCGACCCATGTATCCCGCTCCAGGCGCGGCAACTCCTCGATGTCCTCGGCGGCTTTCTTGAACCGCTCGTACTCCTGCAGGCGCCGGATCAGCTGCGCCCGGGGGTCTTCCTCGTCGTCTTCCACATCGGAGGCTCGCGGCAGCAGCATGCGGGACTTGATCTCCGCCAGTACCGCCGCCATCAGCAGGTATTCCGCCGCCAGCTCGAACTGCATGGCGTCCATGAGCTCCACATAGCGCATGTACTGGGCGGTGATTTCAGACACATCGATCTCAAGGATGTCCAGGTTCTGGCGCCGGATCAGGTACAGCAGCAGGTCCAGCGGCCCCTCGAAGGCTTCCAGAAACACTTCCAGGGCCTGCGGCGGGATGTAGAGGTCCCGTGGCAGCTCGGTCATGGCTTTACCCAGGACCACGGCAAAGGGCATTTCGCCCTGCTGGGGGCGCTGGCCGGCTGCGGTCTCGGTGCCTGAAGGGGGTGTTACCGGCGGGGTATCGTTCACGGGCGATCCTGTGCTCATCAAGGGCGCGAGTATACCCGATCAGGACTCAAATGGCGCGACGTCACCCTTGCCCGCCCGCAGCACGATGGGTGCCTCATCCACCAGGTCCACCACCGTGGTGGGCTCCAGGCCGCAGTAGCCGCCGTCGATAACCAGATCGACATCGTGCTCAAGCAGCTCGCGGATGTCATAGGGGTCGATCAGGGGGAACTCGTCGTCCGGCATGATCAGGGTCACGCTCATCAGGGGCTCGCCGAGGTCCGCCAGCAGGGCCATGGCAATGATATTGTCGGGAATGCGCAGGCCCACGGTCTTGCGCTTGGGGTGCATGAGCCTGCGCGGCACCTCGGAAGTGGCGCGCAGGATAAATGTGTAGGGGCCCGGGGTACTGGCCTTGAGCCGGCGATAGACCGTATTGTCCACCCGCGCGTAGTTGGCGATGTCCGACAGGTCGCGGCAGACCAGGGTGAAGTTGTGGCGATCATCCAGGCGGCGGATACGGCGAATCCGGTCCAGCGCCGTCTTGTCCCCGATATGGCAGCCGAGCGCGTAGGCGGAGTCGGTCGGATATACCACTACGCCGCCGGCGCGAATGATGTCCGTGGCCTGGCGAATCAGCCTTGCCTGCGGATTCTCCGGGTGAATCTGGAAAAACTGGCTCACAGCGCGTCTCCTGCTGCGCGGGTGGCGGGCAGCCAGCGCTCCCACACGCCACGCAGACTGCCCAGGTGGCGCAATTCTACACCCAGATCCGGGCCCCATGGGGTGTCCCGGTGAAAATCACTGCCAATGGACACCTCCAGGTCGCACTCCAGGGCCAGACGGCACAGCTGCCGGGTCTGCTCCGGCGTCTGCCGCCCATTGACCACCTCCACCGCCTCTCCGCCCGCTTCCCGGAAATCCCCGACCAGGCGGAACAGCTTGCTGCGGGTCAGCTTGTACTTGAGGGGGTGCGCCAGCACTGCGACCCCGCCAGCCGCGACGATCCACCCGGTCACCTCAGCCAGGGTCGGCCAGAACGCCTTGACATCGCCGGGCTTGCCCCGCCCGAGGTAACGGTCAAAGGCCGTCCCCACATCGGCGACGTGGCCCTGCGCCACCATCCAGGCGGCGAAGTGCGGCCGCCCCAGCTGGCTGTCTCCGGCTTCCAGCAGCGCGCCCTCCAGGGCCCCGGGGAATCCGAGTTTCGCCAGCCGCTCCGCAATCACCTGGCCGCGATCGACCCGGGCCGCCGCCAGCCGGGCCACGCCCTCCTCCAGCACCGGGTCGGCGCAGTCCACGCCAAGACCCACCACATGAATGGTCGCACCGGACCAGACGCAGGAGAATTCCAGTCCGGAGAGAAGGCACATTTCGCCCTCACCAGCGCTATAATGAGCCGCCGCGGCGCGATAGCCAGCGACGGTATCGTGATCGGTTATGGCGACCAGGCGTATACCCCTGCCGCGGGCACGATCCACCAGCTGCTCGGGGCTGAGGACGCCGTCCGAAGCGGTGGTATGGGTGTGGAAGTCAATCAGCACAAACTCTACACTCCGTGATCGCTGCAACTGTTATGGCCTGATGCGGGCCCGGCAGTCCCGCGCCCAGAGCGCATCCTAACATGCTGGAGCCAGGTCGTTTTTCATGAGA
>JBFHFJ010000156.1:0-7766 GCA_041583655.1 Haliea sp.
ACCCGGCATCACCGCCGGAGTGACCGGGTTGCTCGCAGAAAGCGCAGTCAAAGTGCTGGACATTGGCCAGGCCGTTATTCACGCGACGCTGTCCATGGGGCTGTTGCTGGAGATACCCGCGAATGCCGATCGCCGTGGCCTGGAGCAGGCGCTGCAGTCCTTTGCCGACGCCCAGCGCCTGCAGCTGCGCTGGGAGGGCGTAAGCGAGGAAAGCTATGGCGGCTGGGTGGCGGCCCAGGGCCGGGCCCGCTATATCACCACACTGCTCGCGCGCAAGATTACCGCCGACCAGCTGGCCCGGGTCAGCGCCGTGTTCTCACGCCACGGCCTGGGGATCGACGGGATATCGCGCCTGTCCGGACGCATACCCCTGGGAGAGCTGCCCCCCCTGAGCAAGGCCTGCGTCGAGTTTTCCCTGCGCGGCCCGCTGCCCGATATCGCCGCGTTCCGCAAGGAATTGCTGGAGGTGGCCAGCGCCCTGGAGGTGGACCTCGCCTTCCAGGAGGACAATATGTACCGCCGCAACCGGCGCCTGGTGGCTTTCGATATGGATTCCACCCTGATCGAGGCCGAGGTCATCGATGAGCTCGCGCAGCTGGCGGGCGTGGGCGAGCAGGTCAGCGCCATCACCGCCAGCGCCATGCGCGGAGAGCTGGACTTTGCAGCCAGCTTCCGCCAGCGCGTGGCGCTGCTCAAGGGCCTGCCCGAGTCCGCCCTGGAGGACGTGGCGGCGAATCTGCGCATTACGGAAGGTGCCCGGCATCTGGTCGCCACGCTGCGGGCGCTGGGCTACAAGACCGCCATACTTTCCGGCGGCTTTACCTATTTTGCCGAACGGTTACAGCGGGAGCTGGGGATCGACTACGTGCATGCCAACGTACTGGATATCGCCCACGGCGCCGTTACCGGGGAAGTGAGTGGGGTCATCGTGGATGGTGAGCGCAAGGCCGCGCTGTTGCGCCAGCTCGCGACCCGCGAGGGCATAGATCTGCAGCAGGTGATTGCAGTGGGCGATGGCGCCAACGACCTGCCCATGCTCAGTATCGCCGGACTGGGGATCGCCTTTCGCGCCAAGCCGCTGGTGCAGCAGTCGGCGGAACAGTCCATTTCCACCCTGGGCCTGGACGCGATCCTCTATCTGCTCGGGATATCCGATCGCTACCAGCCCGGCGGTGACCGCTCAGAGCTCTGACCAGAGGGATTTAAAGGGCGACCCCGGAATCTCGCGCTCCACCCTGGGCTTTTTCTGCGCCGGGCTGCCGGTTTCGCGGAACTCGAACTGGCTGTAGGTGGCGGTAGCGGCGACCTGCCGCTGCAGCCGGATATTCATGCTTTCGCCATGCCTGACCAGGGTGATTTTCTGGCCCTCGCGGAAACCACTGCGCGGGGTGATCAGCGTCGGGGGTTTGCCCACCAGCTTGATCTCTGGAAGGCGCAAGACCCTGATGGGTTCAGATGAGCCCCCCTGCCGGTACTGGATGCAAGCTCCCCAGGCCGCCGCCCTGGGGCTTAACAGTTCAATGCCGACAATACTGTTCTTGCCTTCGAGCTGGCTCAGCCAGCGGATGGTGGCGATGACCCATCCCCCGTCGTCCTCTTCGCGGATGCCGATGATGTCGCCGCTGCGGATGGTGCCCGGGTGGTTCTGCTCCCACTCCAGGCAGTACCCTCCGGGGCTGGCGTTGATCGCCGTCACCGCATAGTCCCGGTGCGCCTCCTCCGCTGCTTGCGGGAGCTCCAGGTTGGACAGCGCAGCCCGGGTGGCCTCATCGAGTTCAACATGATGTGAGTCACGGCTGTCATCAGGCTTCGGCAGCTCCTCGCCGCTGTGGATATCATCCGCGTTGGCCTCCAGCCAGGGGTCGTGCCGCTTGCGCTCAACCAGGAAGGGGTTGGTGATGACCCGTTCACTGGCGGGCGGGCGGTACCCCTTGCCGTGGAGCACCTCGCCAAAGGTCTGGCCGCCGGCGACAAAGTAGTGGGTACTGGTCAGGCCCAGCGCCACGTGCAGTGTCTGCTGCAGGTTGTGGCGGCCGAAGTTGCGCATGCTCACCGAGGACAGGGAGGTAATCATGTGCTGCAGGATGTTGTAGTGCAGGCGGATATCGTTGGCGAACACGATGTCCTGGCGACTGCCGTGATCTTCTTGAGTCCCGGCCAGGTGCTGCAGGTGGGCAACCAGTGGTCCGGTATCGATCAGGCGCAGGTCCGACCCCGCTGTGGAGCGGATGCTGCTGGCGTAGGTCGGCGGCTGGTCACCGCCAAGGTCCACGGCAAACAGGCCGGCGCCGCCAGTGCCAACCGAGGCGAGTTCGCTCCATTGCCGCAGTCCGTGGAAAATGGCTGCAAGATCGCTCTGGCGCAGCTGGTTGGGCTTGCAGCAGGAGAGCAGCAGGGGTTGCAGCCAGGTGGCCGTGATCGTGGTGCGATCGGCCAGCGCCCCGGTCACGTGCAGCTGTGTCAGCTGCTGTCGCTCCGCCAGGGAGTAGAGCTGGTGCAGGGTGAGGAAGGCGCGATTGTCACCGGTCTGGAAGAGCTGGTAACGCTGGAACAGCTTGCAACCGGTGAAATGCAGAGCCCGCTGCAGCGCCTCGCACACGAGCCGCGCGGGGTTGATGTTGTGGATGGTACCCCGGTCGCGAATAGCGTGGACCGCAACGAGGGTGTAGGCAGTACTGGCAAGCCCGAACAGCTGGTCTGCCAGGTCGGCCATGTGCCGCGGCTCTTCGGGCAGCACCAGTGGCTGGTTGAGGAAGCGGCGGGAGAGGCTGGCTGTCGCCACTGTCAGGTTCGGGCGCATCACCTCCAGGATCGCATGGCGCTGCTCTGCCGGCAGGGCCACACGGTTGAGCTCGCTGATTGCCAGGCGCAGCTGCTGGGCTGCCTCACGGGTGTTGGTCACCGGCAGGGCGTTGGTCCAGGACTGCGCCCCTTCCACGCTCAGCGTGAACAGGCTGAAGTGGTCGAGATCCTGCCGCGGGATTCTAAGCTTGACGGGTGCCCTGTCACTCATGACCCAGATCTCCCTGTACTGTTTTCCCAGTGACGCCCGTTTCCTGCAAGAGTAGCCCATCCGGGGCGACAATCGCCAGCCGAATATCGCCCGCAGGCCCGGTGTGCGGTATTATTGGCGCCCATTTTGAAAACTGGCGTACAACTTTCATGGCGAATTTTTCCACCAACGAGTTTCGTCCCGGCCTCAAGGTCATGCTGGACGGCGACCCCTGCAGCATTCTCGAGAACGAGTTCGTAAAGCCTGGCAAAGGCCAGGCCTTCAACCGGGTGCGCATGCGTAACCTGAAGAGCGGCCGGGTCTGGGAGCGTACCTTCAAGTCCGGCGAGAGCCTGGAAGGTGCCGATGTGATGGACCGGACCATGCAGTATCTCTACAACGACGGCGAGTTCTGGTATTTCATGGAGCCCGACACCTTCGAGCAGCACCAGGCCGACGCCAAGGCGGTGGGAGATGCCCATCTCTGGCTGAAGGAACAGGACAACTGTGAGGTGACGCTCTACAACGGCAGCCCGCTGTCAGTGGCCCCCGCCAACTTTGTCGAGCTGGAAATCGTCGAGACCGATCCCGGCCTCAAGGGTGATACGGCCCAGGGCGGCAGCAAGCCGGCCAAGCTGAGCACCGGGGCGGTGGTCAAGGTGCCCCTGTTTGTCACTACCGGTGAGGTCATCCGCGTCGATACCCGCACTGGTGAATACCAGAACCGCGTCAGCAAGTAGGCTCCGGTTCAGTCCCCGCTGTGACTGACTGGCGCCCGAGCGCCCCCGCGGCCATGTTGCAGGCGCGGGCATCTCTGCTGGCGGTTATTCGCACATTCTTCGCGGGACGCGGGGTGCTTGAGGTGGAAACACCCCTGCTCTGCTCCCGCGGCATCACCGACCCTGCGATCGAGCCGCTACTGGTCAATGGCGGGCAGTCGCTCGGCGCCGCATCCCGCTATCTGCAGACTTCCCCTGAATACGCGATGAAACGCCTGCTGGCGGCGGGCAGTGGCCCGATCTACCAGATTTGCAAGGCGTTTCGCGACGGCGAGGCCGGCAGCCGCCACAACCCGGAATTCACCCTCCTGGAATGGTACCGGCCGGGCATGGACCACCACCAGTTGATGGCCGAGGTGGCCGCCCTGGTGGCTGCCTGCCTGGGCGAGCGGCCCTGGCAGGCACTGAGTTACCGGGATCTTTTCCGGCGCAGTATCGGGATCGACCCCTTCAACGATTCCACGCCCACGTTGCAGGAGGCGGCACGGACCTGCGTGGATGTCGGCGCCCTGGACGGCGACCGGGACCTGTGGCTGGACCTGTTGCTGACCCACGCCGTAGAGCCCTGGCTGGCGGCTCAGGGCATGTGTTTTGTCTGTGACTATCCACCCAGCCAGGCCGCCCTGGCCCGCCTCGGCAAAAACGATGGTCATGTGGTGGGCGAGCGATTCGAACTCTATGTGGATGGCCTGGAGCTGGCCAATGGCTATCACGAACTCAGTGACGCGGTTGAGCAGCGAGCCAGGTTCGAGGCCGACAACCGGCAGCGCCAGGCCCGCGGCCTGGCGCAACGGCCACTGGACGAGTCCCTGCTGGCGGCGCTGGCGGCGGGCCTGCCGGACTGCAGCGGGGTGGCGCTGGGGGTGGACCGGCTGCTGATGCTGGCAACCGGGGAGACGGATCTGCGGCGCCTACTGGCCTTTGCCTGGGATCGCAGCTGAGCGCTCCCCCAGAATCGCGGGCCCGTAGCCGGCGATAAACTCGGGCGGCATTCGCCGCGGCCTGCCGCTGCTGATTTCGATACAGGCGAAGCGCATCATGCCCCGCAGCAGGGTGACGCCATCGGCGGGCCGCAGGATCTGGAACCGGCGCTCCATGGTGAGCTTGCGGTCCCAGCCCACGATCCAGGTACCCGCCACCAGTTCGTCACCTTCCCGGGAAGCCTGCAGGTAGTCGTATTCGCTGTGGGTGATGGCCATTGCCCGATCCAGGCGCCTGTAGGCATCGAGGTCCAGGCCCAGGGCCACCGAGTGCGCCCAGGCAACCTGTTCACACCATTTGACGTAAACCGTATTGTTGGTGTGCTCCAGGCCGTCTATGTCCCCTGCGCCCACCCGTGTTGACAGGGTAAAGGGGTCCGGGTGGTCCCAGCTGTCCGGCCCCACGCTCACGCGCTGTGCACCCCGTTGGCTTCTGTCTCCAGCGGTTTCTGGGCGAAGTGGAACAGGGCATAGAGCACAGCCAGTAGCGGGCAGACCAGGTTGAAGAAGGCGAAGGGCGCGTAGGCGAAGGTTGCGACGCCCAGGGTGGCGGACATGTAGGCGCCACAGGTATTCCAGGGAATCAGGGCCGACGTCAGGGTGGCCGAGTCCTCCAGGGTGCGGGACAGGTTCAGCCGCGACAGGCCGCGGCGCGGGTATTCGCTCTTGAACATGCGCCCCGGCAGGGCCACGGCGATAAACTGGTCCGCCGCCAGTATGTTGGCGGTAATGCAGGTGCCGACGGTGGCGCCAACCAGCCCCGCCGCGCTGTGCACCCGGCGCAGGATCAACTGCAGCAGGTGATCGAGAATCCCGGTGCGCTCCAGCACACCCCCAAAGCCCAGAGCGCAGATAATCAGCCAGACGGTGTTCAGCATGCTGCTCATGCCGCCCTTGCTCAGCAGGTCATCGAGGAAGGCGTTGCCGCTGTCGGAGATATACCCGTCAAACAGGCTGATCCAGACCCCCTTGAGCAGCAGCAGGGGTTGCGTCAGGTCGGGTGCGTTCTCGGCCAGGTCGCCGACGGTCCCCGGTTGGAACAGGACGGCAAACAGGGCGCCGGCCAGTGCGCTGGCAACGATGGACGGGAAGGCCGGGAAGCGCCGGTAAATCAGGGCGAGCATCAGCAGCAGGGGCAACAGCAGGTGCACGCCGATATTGAACTCCTCGGTCAGGCTCTGCTGCAGGCGCGCGATCTCTTCCGGCGTCGCCGCGGCGCCACCCCCGATCAGCAGGAAAATCAGGATGGCGATGGCGAAACCGGGCACGGTGGTCCAGAGCATGTGCCGGATGTGATCGAACAGGTCGACCCCGGTGGCGGCGGCGGCAAGATTGGTGGTGTCCGACATGGGTGACAGCTTGTCGCCGAAATAGGCGCCGGAGACAATGGCGCCGGCGGTGATGGCCGGGGACAGGCCGAAGCTGCCGGCGATGCCCATCAAGCCGATGCCGAGGGTGCCGGCCACGGTCCACGAGCTGCCGATGCTGACGGCCACCACAGCGCAAATCGCCGCGCTGGCAGCGTAGAATACCGATGGATTGAGTATCTGCACGCCGTAGTAGATCATGGCGGGCACGGTGCCGGACAGAATCCAGGTGCCGATCAGCATTCCCACTGCCAGCAGGATCAGGGTCGGTCCCAGGCCGGTGGCGATGCCCTGGACAATACCTTCCTGCGCGATGTGCCAGGGCAGGCCGATCCGCTTCGCCACCAGGGCTGCCACACAGCTGGCCAGGATCAGGGCGATCTGGTTGGCGCCGTAGGACGAGTCCGCGCCGAACAGGTAGACCGATGTCCCCAGCAGCAGGGTGAGGAAGATAACGGGCGTCAGCGCCAGGGTGGTGGTAAGGCGCGGATTATGCGGCTCGTCACTCAAGTGCGGTTACTCTCTGGTTGGGCGGCGCGCCGCGGGGTCATCGATTGCAGAGCAGCAGGATGCCTTAAAATATGCGGCGGGTACAGGTGCCCGCCGCCCGCAACGGAGACCAGGTGGATGATCCAGACACTGTGAGCAACGATCGCAAGGCACTGTTGCTGGGGCTGGCCGCCGTGTTGCTGTGGTCTACTGCCGCCACCGCATTCAAGCTGGCATTGCGCGAGCTGGATGTGTTCCAGCTGGTGGCCTGGTCGGTGACGGCCTCGGCCGCCGCTCTGCTGGCGATCGTCTGGCTGCAGGGCCGGCAGGGGCTGCTGTGGTCTTCCCTGCGCGCACGCCCGGGGTTTTTCCTCCTGCTGGGCGCCATCAATCCGCTGCTCTACTATCTGGTTCTGCTGCACGCCTATGATCTGCTGCCCGCGCAGCAGGCGCAGACCATCAACTACACCTGGGCCATCACCCTGGCCCTGCTGGCGGTGCCCCTGCTGGGCCAGCGCCTGGGGCGGCGGGATCTGCTGGCCGCGGCCCTGGGGTACAGCGGGGTGGTGATCATCGCTACCGAGGGGCAGCCCCTGGCGATGAATTTCACCAGCCTGCCGGGGGTGGCCCTGGCCCTGGGCAGCACCCTGGTGTGGGCCCTGTACTGGGTACTCAATACCCGCAACCGGGGGGATCCGGTGGTCAGCCTGTGCCTCAATTTCATCCTCGCGGTGCCGGCGGCCTGGCTGGTCTGCCTGACCCTGTCCACCGCCGCAACCGGTGGCTGGCGCGGCCTGAGCGCGGCGCTCTACGTGGGCCTGTTTGAGATGGGCATCACCTTTGCGCTCTGGTCCAGCGCCCTGCGCCTGGCCAGCTCCGTCGCCCGCATCGGCAACCTGATATTTCTCTCGCCCCTGTTTTCGCTGGTGTTGATCGCCACGGTGCTGGGGGAAACCATACACCCGGCGACGCTGGTCGGCCTGGCACTCATCATTCCCGGGGTGTTGCTGCAGCAGGCGGGTTCCCCGGCGCCCCGCCGGGAGGGCTGAACGGCGTGTCCTCACCCGGCCTGGCGGAACCCGCGGAGCTGGCGCCCCGCTACTACCGGGACAATTTCCAGCGCCTGTGTGACACCGTGGAAACGCTCTACGGCGATCTG
>JBFHFJ010000157.1:0-7735 GCA_041583655.1 Haliea sp.
ATGCACCTGGATCGGCTGCGAGCCGGCCTGCAACGCCTGTGCTTTCCCGACTGTATGGATTCCGTCTGCGACTACCTGGCCCGGGCCGCTGCGGCCGCGCCGGGCACGGACCTGTTCCGTGTGTTGCGTCTCACCGTCAGTCGTGGTGGCGGGCCGCGAGGTTATGCGCCGCCGGCGGATTGCCGGCCGCGAGTGGTAATCAGCGTTTCGTCACCGGTCGACGTGCCGGGCGATCTGCCAGGCCCGGCGCGCCTCGGTGAAACCTCGGTGCGGTGGGGGCGCCAGCCCCTGCTGGCGGGTTTGAAGCATCTCAACCGACTGGAGCAGGTGCTTGCTGCCGCCGATTGTGATCCGCAAAGCTGTGACGAAGTCCTGATGCTGGACCAGTCCGGCATGCCGCTGTCGGTATCTGCGGGCAATCTGTTCCTTGTGGCGGGAAAGCGCCTTCTGACCCCGTCACTGGACGAGGCTGGCATTGCCGGCACTCGCCGTCGCCTGATTCTGGAGCGGCTCGCGGCTGCGTGCGGTTTACAGGCGGCAGAGACACGCCTGGAACTCTCTCAACTGCTGGCTGCAAACGAACTGTTCTACTGTAACAGCGTAATTGGCCTGCGCCCGGTAGGCTCCTTTCGCGACCGTCGCTGGCTGGAGCATCCGGTAACCCGGCGCCTGCACGCTGCCTACCTGGAATGCTTGCGGGAGTGAGTCTCGAGCCGCGCATCCGGATAGTGCGGATCCTGCTGTTGCTGGCGTTGGCAGCAGTGGTGGCATTGGCGCTGGTGGCTGGTGCAGTGGTGCAGCGTTGGCGCGCTCCCCTGCACCTGCCGGAGGCTGGCGTGGTGCTCCTGGTGCAGCCCGGGGACAGCCTGCGCAGTGTCGCCAATCGTTTGCGTGACGAGGGCATTCTGCCTCACCCGGAATTACTGATCGCCTGGGCTCGCTACCACGGTCTGGATGCCCGCATCCGGCGCGGTGAATACCAGCTGATGCCGGGCCTCGATGCCAGATCATTGCTGGAGCTGTTGGTCAGCGGGCAGACGATTCAGTACCAGGTGACCTTGCCTGAGGGTATTGTGCTGAGCCGCGCCCTTGCTATCCTCGCCGCTGAGCCCGCGTTGGAAAAACTACTCGACGGTGCAGGGGATCCGAGCCTGCTGCAACTGGTGGCACCGTGGGAAGCAACAGAGGGGTTGTTCCTGCCGGAGTCCTATCGCTATGAGCGCGGTGCCAGCGACCTGGATATCCTGCGCCGCGCCCACCAGGCAATGCTGCAGGCGCTGGACACCGAGTGGCAGCAGCGCGCACCTGACCTGCCTTACGCCACTCCCTACGAGGCCCTGATCATGGCCTCCATCATTGAGCGCGAGACCGGGGTACCGGAGGAGCGCGAGGAAATCGCGGGCGTGTTTGTGCGGCGTCTGGCGCTGGGCATGCGCCTGCAGACCGACCCCACCATCATCTATGGCCTGGGTGATGCCTTCGACGGTAATCTCCGACGCAAGCATTTGCAGGATGTTGACAACCTGTACAATACCTACCGCCACGATGGGCTGCCGCCAACGCCGATAGCCTTGCCGGGGAGGGCTGCCATTCGCGCCGCCCTGCAGCCTGCCGCGGGTGATACGCTGTATTTCGTGGCGCGGGGAGATGGCACCCATGAATTCAACGCCACGCTTGAGGGGCATGAACGGGCTGTGCGTAAATACCAATTAAAGCGACGGGATGACTATCGCTCGACACCAGGGAAGCAATAAGGGATGCACAGGGGGCGCGGCTTGTTCATCACCGTGGAAGGCGGTGAGGGTGCCGGTAAATCAACCAATATCGCTGCTATCGCCACTTATCTCGAGCGCCATGGTGTGGAGCTGGTGGTAACCCGTGAGCCCGGCGGGACCCGCCTGGGAGAGGAAATCCGCAGTGTGTTGTTGCGGGTGCGCGATGAACCGGTGGCACCGATGGCGGAACTGTTGCTGCTGTTTGCTGCGCGGGCGCAGCACCTCCAGCAGGTCATTCAGCCGGCGCTGGCCGGCGGAAAATGGGTGATTTGCGATCGCTTCACCGACGCCAGCTATGCCTACCAGTGCGGAGGCAGGGGCTTGCCTGCCGCGGCGGTGCGGACCCTGGAAACCCTGGTTCAGGGCGAGCTGCGCCCGGACTATACCCTGTTGTTGGACGCTCCGGTGGAGACCGGCCTGGAGAGAGTGCGTGGCAGAGGTGAGCTGGACCGCTTCGAGCAGGAGCAGTTGGCCTTCTTCCAACGGGTGCGTGATACCTACCTGCAGCTGGCGCAGGAGAGCAGCGGCCGCTATCACCTGATTGACGCCAGTCTGCCGCTCCCGGAGGTGCAGCAGCGTCTGCAGGAAATATGCAGGGAACTCTATGCCTGCTGGGGTCCGCGTCACCCGGGGTCGCCATGAATCTCAGCGAACTGCCAGCTGTCAGCGCGCCGCTGCCCTGGCAGAGCGGGGCCTGGGGCCGGTTGCAGGGCCAGTTGCAGTCGGGGCAACTGCCCCACGCGCTGCTCCTGGCCGGGCCGGCGGACATCGGCAAGGCGCGCCTGGCGCTGGCGCTGGCGCGCCTGCTGTTGTGTCACCGTCCCGAGGCGGGGCACAATTGCGGCACCTGTCCCGCCTGTCGCTACAGCCAAACCGGTAGCCACGGCGATTTTCGCTGGCTGCAGCCGGAGGGCAAAAGCAAGGTTATCAAGATAGAGCAGGTGCGGGACGCCATTGCGTTTGCTTTTCGCACTGCGGGATTCGGCAGCCGCAAGGTCCTGGTGCTGGCGCCGGCGGAAACCATGACCAACAGTGCGGCCAATGCCTTGCTCAAGTGCCTTGAGGAGCCCGCCGGTGACACCCACATCATCCTTGCCTGTGAGCGTTTGCAGGGCGTTCCGGCCACGGTGCGTTCGCGGTGCCAGCTGTTGAAGTTGCCGCTTCCCCCGGTGGAACAGTGCTTGCCCTGGCTCAATCACCTGACCGGTTCAGAGGATGCCAGTGCGGAACTGCTGCGCCTTGCGTCAGGCATGCCCCTGCGGGCTGAACAATTGTACCGCGAGTCCGGCAGTGAAGGCCTGCAGGCGCGACAGGCGGGCCTGCAGGCGCTGGCTGCCGGTGAGCCAGCGGTAGCCAGCGTCGCAACCTTGTTTGGTCAACTGGACCCGGCCCTGGCGCTGGAAGAAATCACGCTATTCGTGCAGCAGTATCTGCGCCGACAGGAGGCGGGCAGCTTGCGGTCCCGGCGCGGACTGTTTCGCTTGCTGGATCGTCTGCAGGTACTGCGCGGCGCTGTCGTCGCCGGTTCCAACCCGAATCCACAGCTGCTCCTTGAAGCCGCCCTGATAAGCCTGCGCGACAGCTTTGGCGAGCGCGGGAGCAGTGCTAAGATGTCGTCTCGGTCGAGGGAGATGCAATCATGAGTGACACAGCTGCAGGCAGTCGCAACGGCATTCTGTCGCTAACGATCAAGGACAAGGCGGTGCTGTACTCCGCGTATATGCCATTCCTCAATCACGGTGGCCTGTTCGTGCCAACCAACAAGAGCTATAGCGTTGGCGATGAGGTCTTTATGTTGCTGACTCTTATGGATGAACCGGAGAAAATCCCCATATCCGGCAGGGTGGTATGGGTTACCCCTAGAGGCGCCCAGGGCAACCGTACGGCGGGTATCGGCGTGCAGTTCAGCGAGCAGGATGCTGCTGCCAACAGCAAGATCGAAAATCACCTGGCGGGTTCCCTGAATTCGGACCGCCCCACCCACACCATGTAACAGCGCCAAAAAAAAGAGGGTCCCGAAAGGGACCCAATAAGACCATTAGGAGTGAAACACAAAGGAATTGCTTCCCATTAGAGCAAAAGGGGTGCTCTTGTGGCCGCTACATTGGTTCAGGGGATAAACGACCACGCCTTAAGTATCGCCTATTAGTGGTAATTTTCCACAGCTGAGCGGACGATTATTAGGCTGATTCGGAATAAATAACTTGAAAATAATTGCGAAAGGTAATAATGGGCCTCTAAATCATGGCATCTGAGTTCCTTGCCGGGGTCGTGGAGGGCTTCTATGGCCGCCCCTGGAGTCGTCAGCTGCGCCTTGATTATGCCGGAATCCTGCGCCAGCTTGGCCTTAACAGTTACCTCTACGCGCCCAAGGCCGACCCGTACCTGCGCAAACAGTGGCAGAGTGACTGGCCGGCAGATGAGTGGCACCAACTGCAGGAACTCGCCCGCCACTATGCCGCGGAGGGGGTGAAGTTTGGAGTTGGCCTCTCTCCGTTCGTACTCTATGCAAGCTACGGTGCGCTTGAGCGGCGCCAGCTGCGCGACAAGATCCATCGCCTGAACCAGCTTGCAGCGCCCCTGCTGGCGGTGCTGTTCGATGACATGCCCGGAGCCCAGGCGGATCTCGCCGGGCGTCAGGCGGAAATCGTTGCCGATATCTGCGCCTGGACCAACGCCTCCCGGGTGTTGGTGTGCCCCACCTATTATTCCTTTGATCCCGTTCTGGAGCGATACTTTGGCCAGCGGCCGGCGGACTACTGGACTGCTCTCGGGAGCCGGTTGCCGGTGGCTATCGACATACTCTGGACCGGTAATGAGGTGTGCTCCCCAACGGTTGCGGCGGCTGACCTGGAGCGGGCGCGGGACACCCTGGGTCGGCCCGTGGTGCTGTGGGACAACTATCCGGTGAATGATGGCGCTGTGCGCAGTCGCCATCTTTACCTGGACCCTCTTGCGCGGCGGGAGTGCTCGGATTCCGCCGTTCTGCGCGGGCATTTTTGTAACCCGATGATTCAGGGCCTGTGCTCGGTACCGGCTTTGCTGGGTCTGGCGCGGCTCTATGCGGCAGGGCGGGATGTTCCGGAAGGTGTCCCCGCCAGTGTTCTCGGCGCGGAGGTCTGGGACCAGTTGCAGCAGGACTGCGCCCTGTTCCGCGAGGTGGGGCTGGACATGCCGGAGCCGCGGCGGCAGGCCCTGGAGACGCTTTACCGAGGCCTCCCCGGAGCCGCCGCTGCAGAGGTGGTTCGCTGGTTACGGGGCGAGGATGCTTTCGACCCGGCGTGCCTGACAGATTGAGGCCGCCTTGCGCTTCCCGAGGTGGTGCCGCGGTTGTGCAGGGGCTTGCTTTGTGGCAAAATCTGCGCCCTTGTGAGAGCTCCACATTGCGCTCTGATGGGGCATTTACCCCCGAAGAATCAAAAAGTTACGGCATGTTTGCAGGAAATTTCCAGCATGTCGGCCGGTCGCAATGATGGTTTCCCGACAAGCGGAAGTGGCGAAATTGGTATACGCGCTGGATTTAGGTTCCAGTGCCGCAAGGCGTGAGAGTTCGAGTCTCTCCTTCCGCACCAACTTACCGTGGCCTTGCCCGTGCAAGGTCACCCCTGATGACTGGGCGCTATGGCGTCCCCTACCGATTGGATTGTGAGGAATAACCATGCAGGTGTCCATTGAAACGACTTCAGGCCTGGAGCGACGTCTTACCGTAGGCGTTCCCGCTGCGCGCGTTGACGGCGAGGTCGATTCCCGGCTGCAGAAAGCGGCCAAGAACGTGCGCTTGCCCGGCTTCCGCCCTGGCAAGGTGCCGATGAAAGTCATGCGCCAGCGTTTCGGCGCGGGCGTGCGCCAGGAGGTGCTCGGGGAGGTCATGAGCCGTTCCTTCCAGGAGGCGGTGGTGCAGGAGAAATTGCGCCCCGCGGGTCAGCCCAGCATTGAGCCCCGGCATCTGGAGCCCGGCAGGGACCTTGAGTATGTGGCCACCTTTGAGGTCTTCCCCGAAGTGGATGTGGTCCCAATGGCCGGCTTCGCAGTGAACCGTCCGGTGGCTGAAGTTACCGATGCCGATGTCGACACCATCATCGATGTCTTTCGCAAGCAACAGGGCAGCTGGGATGAGGTCGAGCGCGCGGCGGCCACTGGCGATCGGGTCAATATCGATTACACCGGCACCCGCGACGGCGAGGCCTTCGATGGCGGCAGTGCCGAGGGCTCAGACCTGGAGCTCGGCTCCGGCCGTATGATCCCGGGCTTTGAGGACGGTATTGTTGGCATGCAGGCAGGGGAAGAAAAGAC
Source organism: Haliea sp. (assembly GCA_041583655.1). Taxonomy (GTDB): domain Bacteria; phylum Pseudomonadota; class Gammaproteobacteria; order Pseudomonadales; family Halieaceae; genus Haliea. Next base: position 6,069 of record JBFHFJ010000157.1, read on the forward strand.
CCTGGAGCTGAGCTTTCCCGAGGACTATCACAACGAAGAGTTGCGTGGCGCCGCTGTGCAGTTTGCGGTCAAGGTCAATAGCATTCAGGCCCTGACGCCGGCACCACTGGACGATGAATTGTTCAAGCTCTACGGCGTGGAAGAGGGCGGCGAGGAACAATTCCGCAAGGAAGTGGCAGAAAATATGAGCCGGGAGCTCAAGAATGCCGTAAACAACAAGGTGAAGCAGCAGGTCATGGACGCTGTGGTGGAAGCGCATAAGGCGCTGGAAGTCCCCAGGGCCCTGGTGGCGCAGGAAATCGACGCGCTGCGCGGTCAGATGTTCCAGCAGTTTGGGGGCTCTGCACCCGAGGGGCTGGATCTCAAGTCCATCCTGCCCGACGACATGTTCCGGGAGAACGCAGAGCGCCGGGTCAAGCTCGGCCTGATTCTCTCGGAGATGATCAGCAAGCACGGCCTCAAGGCTGATCCGGCCAGGGTGCGGTCCACCGTTGAGGAATTGGCCGCGACCTACCAGGACTCGGAGGAAGTCGTGAACTGGTACTATGGCAACCCCGAGCAGCTTGCTTCGGTGGAATCCAAGGTGCTGGAGGACGCCGTGGTGGAAAAGCTCCTGGAGGACGCCGAGATCACGGACAAGCCTTGTACCTATCAGGAAGCGATTGCCCAGGCCCAGCAGAACCAGGGCTGACACGACACCGGGCGCCACCAAGGGTGGCGCCTATCGCATTGAAAGTTTAAGGAACAGCCAACCATGTCAAACCTGCCAGACGGCCGCAACAGCAACAGCATCAACAACCTGGGTTTGATCCCGATGGTTGTGGAGCAGACTGCCCGCGGGGAGCGCTCCTATGATATTTACTCCCGCCTGCTCAAGGAGCGGGTGGTGTTCGTGGTGGGCCCGGTCGAGGATCACATGGCCAACCTGATTGTGGCGCAACTGCTGTTCCTCGAGTCGGAGAATCCCGACAAGGACATCAATCTCTACATCAACTCACCAGGGGGTTCAGTTACTGCGGGGCTGTCGATCTACGATACCATGCAGTTCATCAAGCCCGACGTGAGCACCATGTGTATTGGCCAGGCGGCATCCATGGGTGCCTTCCTGCTTGGTGGCGGCGCCAAGGGCAAGAGATTCATTCTGCCCAACGCCCGTACCATGATTCACCAGCCCAGTGGCGGGGCTCACGGCCAGGCATCGGATATTGACATCCACGCCCGCGAGATCCTGATCATTCGCCGCCGCCTGAATGAACTGATGGCAGAGCACACCGGTCAGACTCTGGAGACCATAGAGCGCGACACCGAGCGCGACCGGTTCATGAATGCCGAGCAAAGCAAGGAATACGGTCTTGTTGACGAGGTCATCGACCGTCGCGCGGCGGTGGTGAAGTAGCCGTCAGGCTTCACCGCCACCAGGTCCTGCGGGACTTGCAAATGTCGGGAAAAAACTTCATCTTTGAACAAGGTGAGTACGTAGAGCACACAGACCACAGGGCAAAGCATGAGTAAAGACACCACAAAATCAGGCGACGACGGTGGCAAGCTGCTGTATTGCTCATTTTGCGGCAAGAGCCAGCATGAAGTACGCAAGTTGATCGCCGGTCCGTCGGTGTTCATCTGTGATGAGTGTGTGGATCTTTGCAACGACATCATCCGCGAGGAGG
>JBFHFJ010000158.1:0-7651 GCA_041583655.1 Haliea sp.
AGCGCCTTCTGGGTCAACAGCATGCGGCGTACATCCGGGTGCACGATGATCGGGTCGGCGGGGCCGTCGGGATTCTTCGGCCCGGTCAGGCTGCGCATGGCGAGGCGATCGCGGGCGTAGGCCAGTGCTCCCTGGTAGGACAGCTCGCCGTGGGCCAGGCCCTGGATGGCAGTGCCGATTCGCGCCGTGTTCATGAAGGTGAACATGGCATTGAGGCCGCGATTTGGCGGGCCGATCAGGTAGCCGGTGGCGCCGTCAAAATTCAGCACGCAAGTGGCGGACGCCTTGATACCCATCTTCTTCTCGATGGAGGCACAGTGCACACCGTTGCGCTCGCCCACGGTGCCGTCGTCCTTGACCTTGAACTTGGGGACGATGAACAGGGAAATGCCCTTGGTGCCGGCAGGCGCGTCGGGAAGGCGGGCCAGCACGATGTGGACGATGTTTTCCGCCATGTCATGCTCGCCGGCACTGATGAAGATCTTGGTGCCGGTGATGGCGTAGCTGCCATCCGCCTGCGGCTCGGCCTTGGTGCGTAGCAGGCCCAGGTCGCTGCCACAATGGGATTCGGTGAGGCACATGGTGCCGGTCCAGGAGCCCTCGATCAGGCGGGTCAGGTACTTCTGCTTCTGCTCTTCGTCACCGTGCTCTTCAATGGTCTTGATGGCGCCGTGGCTGAGGCCCGGATACATCAGCCAGGACCAGTTCGCGGTTCCCGCCATTTCGTTGATAACGATGCCCAGGAGGTCGGGCAGGCCCTGGCCGCCGTACTCGGTGTCCGCCGCCAGTGCCGGCCAGCCATTGGCCACGAACTGGTGGTAGGCGTCCGGGAAGCCCGCGGGGGTGGTCACCACGCCATCTTTCCAGGTGCAGCCTTCATCATCCCCAGACTGGTTGAGCGGCGACAACACATTTTCGGCGAAGCGCGCGCCCTCTTCGACAATGGCGTCCATCAGGTCCTGGCTCGCCTCTTCGTAGCCGGGCAGGCGCTGGTACAGGGCCTCGGACTCGAGCAGCTCGTTCATGACAAACCGGATATCCCGGAGAGGGGCTTTGTACTGCAGCATGCTGATACCTCGCAATGCGAACTCATGTTTTCGGTGTTCACATTCTGCGTATTTCGCGACCGAAGTCAAATATCTTTTGCCACCGGCAACGCCTCCCGAATCGCCTTGCGTGGATACATGCAGCGGGCCCCACGCAAAATAAGTAAGCATTTACTTACTTAAAAGTTTCGATAAATCAATGTATTGGGCTGCGAGAGCAGCATCAAACGGGGTGATGAATGGCAGCTCGCCGAGCAGGGGAGCCGGCAGCAGGCGCTGCAATGTGTCCAGATTTTCAGCGTGGCAAGCCATCGCTGCGCCCGGCTGATTGGCCACCCAGCCCGCCAGGCGCAGGCCGTCAGCGCGGATCGCCTCCGCGGTCAGCAGCGCGTGGTTGATACAACCCAGGCGCATGGCCACCACCATGATGACATCGACACCGAGGGCGATCGCCACATCGGCGAGGGTCTCGCGGGGCCCCAGCGGCACCCGCCAGCCGCCGGCCCCTTCTATCAGGACCAGGTCAGCAGCGCTGTGCATGACGCCCCGGCAGAGGCCCGCCAGGCGATCCGCGCTGAGGCTGCGTCCGGCCTGGGCAGCGGCGATGTGCGGTGCTATCGCCGGCTGCAGGGCCACCGGGTTCACCTGCGCGTAGGGCAGCGCCAGGGTCATGGCGGCCTGCAGCGCCAGGGCGTCGTCGTTGCGACCGTCGGCATCGCAGCCCGCGGCGACCGGCTTGACCGCGGCGGTTGTCAGCCCCGCTGCCCGGGCGGCGTGCAGCACGGCACAGCTGACCGCGGTCTTGCCCACTTCGGTATCGGTGCCGGTGACAAAGAACGTGGTACTCATGGTTTCTCCAGATGCCCGTAGAACACTTCGTAGGTTGCCGGCAGCCCCGCCGGCTCGCGCCAGTCCTCGTAGGCCTGCATCATGGCCGCGAGCCGCCGCCGGCCGGTCAGCCCCCCGGGCCGACCACTGTTCATATTGTGCGCACCCAGCGTCTTCAGTTCCCCCAGCAGGTCGCCGACCCGCGCGTAGCGCAGCACAATACGCTCGCTGTGCAACTGCAGGCGCACTCCGCGCACGGTCGCTGCCGCAGCCTGCAGGTCCTCCGCGGGCAGGAAACTGTTCACGTGCTGGCCGCTGTCCGCGGCGGCCCAGGACTGGCGCAGCTCCCGCAAGGTGGCTGGCCCGAGGGAACTGAAAAAGCAGCAGCCACCGGGTTCCAGTACCCGCGCCAGCTCGGCAAACAGCAGGTCCGGCCGGTAACACCACTGGAAAGCCAGGCTGCTGTAGACCAGGCCGACAGACTCACAGGCCAGGGGCAGGGCTTCGGCGTCGCCGGCCAGCCAGCTGCCGGCTCCGGGGTGGCGGGCGCGCGCATAGGCCAGCATGCCCTCGGCGATATCCACGCCCAGATACCGGCTGCGGGGGAAGCGGGCCTGCAGTTGCGGCTGGATATAGCCGGTACCACAGCCGAGATCGAGGAGGATGGCGGGCTGCCCCGCCTCCCCAATGCGCCCCAGCAACCGCTGGCCGACGTCCCGCTGCAGGGCCGCCACGCTGTCGTAGCGCTGCGCCGCACGGCTGAAGGATGCGGCGATATCGCCCTTGGCCACCGGTGTCGCCGCGGGGGAGGGCTGGCCCGCCACCGCAGGCGCAAGAAAGGACGTCAACGCAGCTGCCAGCAACTGCGGCGCCGCCAGGGGCAGGGCGTGGCAGTCCGCATCCAGGACCTGCACCGCAGCGCCCGGAGTGTCGGCCAGCACCGCAGCCAGCGAGGCCGCCAACTGCGCCGGCACCAGGGCATCGGAACCCGCCAGCAGGTGCAGCTGGGGGCAGCCAAGCTGCTGCAGCTCCGGGCGCGTATCGAGACCGGCAAGCCATTGCAGGCCGGCCCCCAGGGCGGGGACGGACCAGTGCCCGCCACCGCGCTGCAGCTCCCGAACCAGTGCCCGCTCTCCGCTCGCCCCCCTGGCCTGGAGACTGGCAAACCGCCGCAGGGTCCTGGCGTGGTTCCCGTCCAGGTCGCTGGTAAAAGTACGCAAGGTTGCCGCCGGCAGGCCGGGCCAACCCGGCCGGGCGGTGAAAAGGGGGTTGCTGGCGATGGTGACCAGCCCGGATATGCGCCCGGGGGCAGCGGTCGCCAGCGCGGTAGCAACCTGGCCGCCCAGTGACCAGCCCACATAAGTCGCCTGCTCCGGGACGGTGGCAAGCAGCTCCGCAACCAGGGCCGGCAGTCCATCCTGCCCGGCCGGTGGCAGCCAGTCGATCAGGGTGATGTTGGCCCAGGGCCGCAGCGCCGGCAGCAGTGGCCGCCAGCAGTCGCGGTCCCCGGCCCAGCCGTGCAACAGCACCAGCTCGCAAGCCGAAGTGCCTGTGGCGGGCAGGTACTCCTGACGAACCAGGCCTTCAGCCACGGGGCCAGACGTCCCGCAGGGTGGCAAGCAGGCGCTCTACCTGGTCACTCGTGTGGGCCGCGCTCAGGGTGATGCGCAGGCGCGAAGTCCCCGCCGGTACCGTGGGCGGACGAATGGCGCTGATCAGGATGCCGCGCTCGCGCAGTTGCTGGCTCAGTTGCACGGCGCGCCCCGCATCACCGACAGCCAGAGGCTGGATCGCACTGGTCGAACTCATCACCGGCAGGCCCAACTCCGCAGCGCCCCGGCGAAACCGGCCGACCAGAGCGGCCAGGTGGTCCCGGCGCCAGGCCTCTTCCCGCAGCAGGCCCAGGGCCGTCAGGCTGGCGGCGGCCAGCGCCGGCGGCATGGCCGTCGTATAGATATAGTTGCGGGTACTCTGGATCAGCGCCTCTATCAGCAGTTCACTGCCGGCGACAAAGGCGCCCGAGGTGCCCAGCGCCTTGCCCAGGGTGGCCATCAGCACCGGCACCTCCGCGCTGCCCAGGCCCGCGGCCTCGACGCTGCCGGCGCCGGTTGCGCCGCTCACGCCCAGGCCGTGGGCATCGTCGACCATCAGCCAGGCCTGGTGCTGCTGGCAGGCCCGGGCGATCGCCGCCAGCGGTGCGCTGTCACCGTCCATGCTGAACACACCGTCCACCGCCACCAGGGCCGGGCCTTCAGTCTGCTCCAGCTTGCGCGACAGGTCTTCGCAGTCATTGTGGGCGAAGCGGCGCAGGCGGGCCCCGCTGTGCAGACCCCCATCCAGCAGGGACGCGTGGTTGAGCCGATCCTGCAGCACGGTGTCACCGGGTCGCAGCAGCGCCTGGAGGATGCCGGTATTCGCGGCGTAGCCGCTGGAGAACAGCAGTGCCCGGGGCCTGCCGGCAAACTCCGCCAGGGCCTCCTCCAGCGCCCGGTGCGGTCCGCTGTGGCCGCAGACGAGGTGCGAAGCGCCACTGCCGACGCCCCAGACCGAAGCCGCCGCACGCAGGCTTTCTATCACCCTGGGGTGGGAGGCGAGGCCGAGGTAGTCGTTACTGCAGAAGTTCAGGTACTCCTGCCCATCCACGCGCACCAGCGGACCCTGGCCGCTTTCCAGGGTCTGGCACTGGCGGTACAGACCCGCCGCGCGGCGCTCTTCCAGCACCGCCCGGAGACGCTGCGGAAAGGCCTCCACGAAGAACGCCCCCGGGCAGCTAGTGTGCGGCCTGGCTGGTTGGCTGGACCCCGCTTTGCCCTGCGGCGTCGTAGAATTGCGGGCTGGGGACGGCGGGTGGCTCAGTGACCTGGCGCTGCTCGGGACGAATGCCCAGGCGGCCAAACAGGGTCATGTCCTTGTTGGCCTGGGGGTTCGGGGTGGTGAGCAGCTTTTCACCGTAGAAAATGGAGTTGGCGCCGGCGAAATAGGCCAGGGCGTGCATCTGCTCGTTCATTTCCTCGCGCCCGGCGGACAACCGCACATGGGACGCCGGCATCAGGATGCGGGCCACGGCGATGGTGCGGATGAAGTCAAACGGGTCCATGTCCTCCTCTGCTGCCAGCGGCGTGCCTTCAACGCGAACCAGCATGTTGATCGGCACGCTCTCTGGGTGCTCGGGCAGGTTGGCCAGTTGCTGCAACAGGCCGGCCCGGTCGCGCTGGGTCTCACCCATGCCGACGATGCCGCCGCTGCAGATCTTCATGCCCGCGTCACGGACGTGGGAGAGGGTATCGAGGCGGTCCTTGTAGGTCCGCGTGGTGATTATCTCGCCGTAGTATTCCGGCGAGGTGTCCAGGTTGTGGTTGTAGTAGTCCAGCCCGGCGTCCGCCAGCTCTTTGGCCTGCTCTTCGGTGAGCATGCCCAGGGTCATGCAGCTTTCCAGCCCCAGGTCGCGAACGCCCTTCACCATGGCCACCACGTAGGGCATGTCCCGCTGTTTGGGCGAGCGCCAGGCGGCGCCCATGCAGAAGCGGGTGGCGCCGCTGTCCCGGGCGGCCCGAGCCTGCTCCAGAACTTTCTCTACCTCCATCAATTTCTCCGCCTCCAGCCCGGTGTCGTAGCGGTTGCTCTGCGGGCAGTAGGCGCAGTCCTCCGGACAGGCGCCGGTTTTGATGGAAAGTAATGTGCTGACCTGGACCTCGTTCGGGTCAAAATAGGCTCTGTGGACACTGTGGGCCCGGAACAGCAAATCATTGAAGGGCAGGGCGAAGAGCGCTTCGATTTCCCCGCGGGACCAGTCGTGGCGGATGGCGGCGGGAGAATTGGCGGAGGGGGACATGGCGTGGTCTCAGGGCGGTAAACAAGGCCCACATGATAAGCCCCCGCAGACCACTGTCAACCAGGGGGCGCCGTGAAGGTTAACAGCGCTGCTGCCGCCTTGCTTGAGTCAGTATTCCCGCAGTACTGCCTGCTCTGCCGTCTGCGCAGCCACAGCCCGCTGCCCCTGTGCGCGGAATGCTTCACGCACCTGCAGGCCAACGACCATGCCTGCGAACGCTGCGCCCTGCCGCTGGCGACGGCGGCGGGAAGACTGTGCGGCCAGTGCCTGGCGCAGCCGCCGGCCCTTGACCGGGTTATCGCACCGCTGGTCTATGAACCTCACCTCGCCCTGCTGATCTCGCGCTGGAAATTCCAGCGGGAACCCCGCCTGACCCGCCTGCTGGCGGCACTGTGGCAGGCCTGGGTGATACCGCCAGCCGACCGTGACCTGCTGCTGCCGGTGCCCCTGCACTGGCGGCGCCTGCTCTGGCGCGGCTTCAACCAGGCCACGCTGCTGGGGCTGGAGATCCGCGCCCGCCAGCCACAACTGGCAACCCTGCCCCTGCGCACGGATATCCTGCGAAGGCGGCGGGCAACCCGGGCCCAGGCAGGCCTGAGCGCCCGGCAGCGGGGCTCCAACCTGGCAGCGGCCTTTCGGGTCCGCGGCGATGTTAGCGGACTGCGCGTCGCCGTAGTCGATGATGTGATGACCACGGGCGCCACCGCCGAAGCGCTGGCCCGTGTCCTGAAGGATGCCGGTGCCGCGGACGTGCAGCTCTGGTGCCTGGCCCGCACACCGGCGCCGGGGAGCTGATACACTGCCCGCCGGAAGCCGCGGCACAGGGCGATGCGGCCCGCACCCGGAGCATGGCGATGAACCACGCGGAACACCCCTATGACCGCCTGACCCCGGACCGGGTCATCGATGCGGTCGAGTCCGCCGGGTATCCCTGCGATGCGCGGCTGCTGGCGCTCAACAGCTACGAGAACCGCGTCTACCAGGTCGGTATCGAGGACGGCGAGCCATTGATCGCCAAGTTCTACCGCCCGGGTCGCTGGCAGGATGAACAGATTGCCGAGGAGCACGCCTTCAGCCTGGAACTGCAGGCGGCGGAAATCTCCGTGGTGGCGCCGCTGGTGGACACCTCCGGCAACAGCCTGCACAGCTTTGAGGGGTTCCGCTTCGCCCTGTTCCCGCGCCGTGGCGGCTACCCCCCGGAACTGGACAACATGGACAGCCTGCTCGTCCTGGGACGCACCCTGGGCAGGATTCACGCAGTTGGCGCCAGCGCCCGATTCAGCCACCGGCCCACGCTCAACATCGACGACATGCTGACCCGCAACCGGGAATACCTGCTGGAAAACTTCATTCCCCGGGACCTGCAGCCCGCCTACAGCACCCTTACCCGCGACCTGCTGGCCGAGGTCACCGCCATTTACGGTGGTGTGCGCGACCCGGACCTGATCCGGGTCCACGGCGATTGCCACGTGGGCAATATCCTGTGGCGGGACGATTGCGCACATTTTGTCGACCTCGACGATTGCTGCATGGCGCCCGCCATCCAGGACCTGTGGATGTGCCTCAGCGGAGAGCGCCACGAGCGCGAGCTACAGCTCGCCGAGCTGGCGGAGGGTTACAACGAGTTCTTTGACTTCCAGCCGCGCCAGCTGCGCTGGATCGAATCCCTGCGCACCCTGCGGGTCATCAACTATGCCGGCTGGCTGGCACGTCGCTGGAATGACCCCGCTTTTCCCCGCAGTTTCACCTGGTTCAATACCGAGCGCTACTGGGCCAATCACATCCTGGAATTGCGGGAACAGCTCTCCGCGCTGCAGGAAGAGCCACTGCGCCTACTGTAGGCGCCCGCTGGCGGCGGAAGCGGGGTACAGCAGGGACCAGAGCCAGCGCAGCAGGCTGTTGCCCTCCAGCACTTCCCGGTCGATGGCATCGAAAAATGCTGCAG
>JBFHFJ010000159.1:0-7588 GCA_041583655.1 Haliea sp.
GCAAAGGCCGCATGATGCCCTTCAGCCACCTGTCGCGCCATGAGCGGGAGGCCGTGGTGGACTACCTGTTCGCCTACAGTGCGGGGGAACTGGACCCGGAACAGGACAGCGCGGAGGCACCTGCCGCCACGGAAACCGTGCACGTGTTCGCAGGCTACCAGGATTTCGTCGACGCCGAGTATTACCCGGCCATCAAGCCGCCCTGGGGAACGCTGACAGCCATGGATTTCGTGTCGGGCAGGATTCGCTGGCAGGTGCCACTGGGAGAGTATCCGGAGCTGACTCGTCGCGGCATCCCGCCCACCGGCACACGCAATTTCGGTGGCCCGGTCGTAACCGCGGGCGGCCTGCTGATCATCGCCGCCACCTCCGATGAAAAACTGCGGATCTTCGACAAGACCGATGGCCGCCTGCTGTGGGAATACCAGCTCCCCGCCGGCGGTTACGCCACCCCGGCGACCTATGCCATTGACGGCCGCCAGTACATTGTTATCACCGCCAGCGGCGGCAAGCTGGGCACCCCGACCGGTGATCAATACCTGGCCTTCGCGCTGCCGGACCGCCCCGCAGGTTCAGGCCTGCCAGTGATCCGGGCCGGGGCCGAGCACGGCAAATGAGCCGATATGCCCGCGGTTCAGCTTGGTGCGGTGACAGAGCTTCCATTCCCCGCGCTCCCGGCGCCAGTGGTCGTGGTAGTCTCCGAGGGTGCTGAAGGTCAGGCCCTCCCGCTCGCCGACACCCAGGTGCATGTCGCTGACGTAGGCGCGGCTGCGTGCCGTATCCCCGTCAACATCAATCAGCACGTTGCCCAGCAGGTGCTGGGTGGGACCGCAGGCATCGAGGAAAGAGCGCAGCAGGGAGATGATTGCGGCCCCTCCCGACAGCGGGCCGGTGCCGAGATCGGCAGTCACGTCTTCCGTCATGAGCGCCAGCAGACCAATCCAGTCGCGGGCATCCATGCCCCGGGCCACCTGCACCAGCTGGCGGTAAATGGCGCGCTCTGCAAGCAGGGTATCCAGGTCCGGGGCGCTCATGACCGGGCTCCGGGCGCCAGCAGTGCGCCGCGGATATTGTCCGCCATCTGCAGTAGCGCCTCCCTTCGCGGCATGCCGGTCAGCGCGGCAAACATGGCCCGGTTCTGCTCACCGGCAACATATACCGGTCCGTTAGCCAGGTTGGCCAGTGCTTCCAGCACCACGGCCTGCGGCGACATCACACCCTCGAGGGTGGCGCTGTCGATGCCCTGCAGCGCGTGTGCCTCGGTATCGGTGCTGCCCGGGCAGAGCGCCAGCACATCGACACCCCGGGAAGAGACTTCCCCCCACAGCGACTCACCCAGGCTGTTGGTAAAGGCCTTGCTTGCGGCATAGGCCGCAGAGTAGGGAACGCCCAGGAGGCCCTCGACGGAGCTGGTAATGATGACCCCGCCGCGCCCCCGGCGCAGCAGCTCCGGCAGCATGCGGTGGGTGAGCTGCAGCGGAGCCGCGCAGTTCACCTGCAGCATGGCGGCCATCCGCGCCGGGTCATTGTCCTGGTGTGCGCCCTTGAGCCCAAACCCGGCGTTGCTGACCAGCAGCCCTATCTCCAGCCCTGCCGCCGCGGCGATGACCGTATCCACCGCGTCGGGGTCAGCCAGGTCGGCGGCGCAGACCTGCACAGCAACGCCGTGGGCCTGTTCCAGCTCCGCGGCAAGAGCGCGCAGGCGGTCGACCCGGCGCGCAACCAGCAGTAGGTCGAGACCGCGGCCCGCAAGCTCGGTGGCAAAGGCGTGACCGATCCCGGATGAGGCGCCAGTGACCAGTGCCGCCGGCCCGTAGCGAGAGCTGAACTGGGCGGAAGAAAGTTCCCGGGGCATTGTTTTGTTCATGGGGCGCCGCTCTCCCTGGAGTGTATGGCCGGGCCCGCAGAGCCGCACTGCAGCAATCGCCCGCAGGCCCCGTGGGTGATGGAAACCGGGAGGAATACTAACCAGCGCCCGGGTCCGGCACTACATCAATCCCGCCATTCGCGGTACTGGGGCGATGCCGGTTCAACTATTCATGGACCTGCCCAAACGCGAGAGCTGGACGGGATCAGGGTCTTCTGGGGTTGAACAGTGCCTCCGCGGCCAGTTCCCGCGACAGGAAATGGCCATCGTGATACCGGCACTGGGCAATGCTCAGGCGCTTGCCCTGGACCCGGTACACCAGCCTGTGCCTGGCGTCGATACGTCGCGACCAGAAACCCGCCCAGGCTGCGCGCAGTGCTATCGGTGCCCCCGGGCCGCTCTCTGGCTGCTGCTGTATCGCCCTGATCAGTTCATTGATGCGCGCATGAATACGCGGATCGTGCCGGGCCCAATACTGATAGTCCGACCAGGCGCCCTGTGACCAGTACAGATTCACAGGTCGAACAGGTCGCCCTGGACCTCCTCCCCATTAACCACTTCGGCGATGGCCTGGTTCAGGCTGGCGGTATTCGCCGGGCTGCGCGTGAGATGCGCCAGCTCTTCCCAGGCCTGAAAGTCCTCAAGGCTCACCAGTACCGCGGGGCGCCCCGTCTGGCGGGTGATGAGAACGGGTTTGCGGTCATCGTTGACCTGATCCAGCGTCGCGGCCAGCTGGCGACGAAAAGTGGAATAACTCATGACATCCATGGCCGAACCCTGACGTACAATAACAAGTACATGATCATATCATTGTACCTGACGCCCAATCCAGCGCCGCGGCAGGCAGAAAGAAAACCTGGGGCATTATTTAAATACTTATCTCAAGATATTGTTTTAATTAAATATTTATTTATTCCACGATGGAGGGACTGTCGCAGCACCTCGCAGGCCGCGCTACGCACGGGTCACTGTACAGGTACAAGTTTGCGTACCTATAAGATCATCGACAAGTGATAGCGCATTTCCCCGGCACGGCAGGACGGGCGGCAGGCCAGGCTTTGGCCGCTCAGTCCAGCCCCGCCTGCCGGGCCGCGACATCCGCCCACTCCACCGCCTCGATGTAGACGGACCCCAGCTCAAGCTCATCCAGGTCACGGAAGAGAACGGAGCCGGCCTCCCCCGCTTCAAGCCGCAGGGCGCACTGCAAGGCATTCCCCTTGTCGCCCGAGCGGGTTACCAGCGCATCACGCAGATCCTGGGGCAGGGACAAATGCTGCAGGGCATCGGCCAGGGTCACATCCAGCAGGGCATCGAGCACCGAGAACAGGCCCACGGTGAAAAACTGGTCTGGCCCCTCGAGCCTGCAGCGCTGCGCCAGGAGCTCGCACACACGGCCGCGCACAAGACCCAGGGTCACAATCTCGTCGGCCTTGCCCTCAATACCGCTCATGATATACAGCACGACCCAGTTGCGAATGAGCTCACGGCCCAGGAAGATCACCGCTTCCCTGACCGATTCTATCTTGCGACTGAGCGCGTTGGCCGCAGAGTTGACGTAGGTAAGCGCGCGTACACTCAAACCGACATCCTGGCTGATCAGCGTATGCAACTCATCGACATCAGTATCCGGGTCATTCAGCTTCGACAGCAGGCGCAGTAGCGCAATCTTGTTGCTCGGCAGGCGCTTGCCACTGACTATACGGGGACGGGCGAAAAAATAGCCCTGGAAATAGTCCACGCCCAGGTCCTTGAGTTCATTGAACTCTTCCTCGGTCTCGACTTTTTCCGCAAGCACCATGCACCCGTGTGCTTTTACCCGGGAAATCTGTGCCCCCCAATCCTCCCGCGGCATATCCCTGACGTCGATCTTGACCGTATCAACGAAGGGCAGGAACGCCTCGTAGACCTGCGCGTCAACGACATCATCCAGGGCAATCTTGAAACCGTTCTCACGCAGGCTCCGGACTCCCGCCACCACTTCCTCATCGGGAGTGACATCCTCCAGTATTTCCAGCATGACCCGGATCGGATCGACCGGCAGCAGGGCGGGATCGAGCAGAAACTCCCGGGGCAGGTTGATGAATGTCAGGTGCCCGCGGGACAGCCGTTCAAGCCCTATTTCCATCGCATTGGTAAGAACCTGCGCAGTCGCGGACACCGAGTCCAGGTCAGTCGGCGCACTGTTCGTACCTGAAACCCGAAACAGCAACTCGTAGGCAAACAGCTTCAGGTTCCGGTCCAGAATAGGTTGACGAGCGAGAAAATAGTGCTCGGCCAAGCGCTTCATCCTTATTTGATGGTTTTACTTATCCGTGAACAATACTACCATCCGTTTCGATGTGCTCGTACAGTTAAAAATCGGCCTTTCCCGGGGCCCGCAGCTCCCCCGCGGTCCCGGAATGGCCAGGTTCGGCACAGACTACCTTCAGCCTCCTCCCCGGAGCCATGCATGCCCCTCCAGCGCCTCGCCCTTCCTGTAGTCATCCTGTTTGCAGGCGTCACCATGGGCATGGCGACGGGATGTCAACGGGACGGCGCACCTGCGGCACTGCCGGAGCGCCCCCGGGCCGAGGCCGCGGAGCGGATTGTGACCAGCCCCGGCGACAAGCGCGAATACGCCAGTTTCACCCTGGACAATGAGCTCGAGGTGCTGCTGGTGTCGGACCCTGGCGCCGCGAACGCCTCCGCGGCCCTGAGCGTTGGCGTGGGCATGCTGCAGGACCCGATGGACTACCAGGGCATGGCACATTTCCTTGAGCACATGCTCCTGCTGGCGACCGAGGACTACCCGGAACCGGACGGCTTCATGAGCTTCACCAGCCAGCACGGGGGATTGCACAACGCCTACACCTGGCTGGATGTGACCAACTACATGTTCGAAATTCCAGCGGCGCACTACGTCGAGGCCCTGGACCGGTTTTCCTCCGTCTTTCGCACCCCCCTCCTGGACCCGGAGTATATCGAGAAGGAGAAGAACGCCGTTCACGCCGAGTGGTCCATGCACCGTGCCGCAGACGCCGATGGCATGTACCAGCTCGACCGGTCAATGCTCGGCGAGCACCCCGCCAACCGTTTCCTCGATGGCAACCTGGCGTCACTCGCGGACAAACCCGGTTCCAGCCTGCACGCGGCCACGGTCGACTTCTACCAGCGCTACTACTCCGCCAATATCATGAAACTGGTGCTGACAAGCCCCCTGCCCCTGGCGGAAATGCGCATCCTGGCGCGCAGCTACTTCGGTGACATTCAGAACAAGGGCATCGCCCGGCCCCGGGTAGACGCTGTCCCGGACTTGGAGAGTATCGGTGGCCAGCTGATTCACTACCAGCCGCAGGAGGACCTGCGCCAGCTCAGCATCGACTTCCTCATTCACAACAACCGCGACCAGTTCCGCAGCAAGCCCAACCAGTACCTGGCCTATATCCTCGCATCGAAAATGCCCGGCACGCCCGCCGCGCTGTTCGAGGAACGCGGCTGGGCCAGCGATCTTTCCGTCTCCGCCTATCCGGATATCTACGGCAATTACGGGGTGTTCAGGATCGAGGTGGAGGTGACCAGCGCCGGCATGGCGCACCGGGACACCATGGTCACGCTGGTCCTTGGCTATCTCGAACAACTCCGCCGGACTGGTGTCCCCGACCGCTACGCGGAAGAGTTCAGCGTCTCCCTGGAGAACGCCTTCCGGTTCCTGGAGCGCGAACGCGACTTCGACTATGTCGCCAACCTCGCCCAGGCCATGCAGTACTACCCCGTACAGCATGCGGTGGACGCCAACTACCGTTTCGAAGGCTTCGACCGCGCCGGGGTAGATGCCCTGCTGGCCCAGATGACCCCGGCCGCCCTGCGGGTATGGTATGTCTCCCGCCAGGAACCCGCGGAGGCCGACGTGGAATTCTTCGCTGGTCGCTACCAGATGCGGCCCCTTGAGCTGCCCCCGGTGGCGGCGCAGCTGGCAGCGGCAGAGCAGGCGGGGCTGGCACTGCCAGGCCCCAACACCCTGTTGCCGGAACAGTTCAACTTACACGGCGCCGGCACCAGACCCACGCTCGCGGTGGACGCAGACGGTGTACAGCTCTGGTTACAGGGCAGCCAGTATTTTGCACAGCAGCCCCGCGGCTACACGCAGCTGTATTTCAACACGCCGGCACGGCAGGAGAGCGCGCGCGGCAGCGTCATGCTGGCGCTTTGGGCCGACCTCTACCGACAGCGGCAGAAGGCCTGGTTTACCGAGGCTGAGGCAGCCGGCATGGAGCCCGGTATCAGCGTGGCAGACGGCATCCGCCTGAGCGTGTCGGGGTTCACCGACAAGCAACTGCCATTCCTGCAACAGGCCCTTGCCGGCCTGCGCTTCACGCCGGACGCCCGGGCCCTGGAACAGGCGCGGGACCGCTTCCTGCGGCAACTGGAGAACAACCGCCGCGGCTTCGCCATTGACCAGCTGTTCACGGCACTGCGCCGAGTCGTGAGTACCGGAAGTTATGATGACAGCAGCCTGCGCGAGGCCGCAGCCGCAGTCACGGCGGGGCAACTGGGGGACTTCATCGATGCCACTCTGGCCAGCAACCAGATTCGCGGGTACCTGTTCGGGAACTACGACAGCGACTACGCCAACGCCCTTGGCGCCACGCTGGACGCGCTGTTTCCCGACCGCCAGGGAACCGCTTATGCGCGCGGCGACCTGTATGCTCCCACTCGCGGGACAACGCTGGTGCTGGCGGAAGATACACTCGCGGAAGACCTCGGCATGCTGTACCTGTTTCTGGCCCCGGACGCGGGTTTTGACGGCATAGCCAGGGCGCGCGTGCTCGGTGCACACCTGGGCGACCGCGCGTTCGTCCGCCTGCGCACCGAAGAACAGCTGGGCTACGCCGCCGGCGGCCTGGGCAGCGCCCTCGGTGACTTCGGCTTCGTCGCCCTGAACATCCAGACCCCGGTGAGAAACGCGGTGGATATGCTCGACCGCCTGCAGCGCTTTACCACAGAATACCGGGAGACACTGGACAATCTCACCGTGGAGGAATTCACCCGGCTCCGCGACGGTGTACTGAACGAGCTGCGCCTGGCGCCGGGAAACCTTGCCGAGGAAGCCGCCCCCTATCTCCAGGACTGGGACCGGGAGCGCTACGCTTTCGACTCACGTGCCAGGCTGATCGCTGCAGTGGAAAAAACCACGCTGGTGGATATCCAGCGCTTCTACCGCGACACCGTCCTGGCGGAGGACCGCAGCAGCCTGCTGGTGCAACTGCGCGGCACGCGGTTTGCCGACGCGCCCTTTGCGGTCATTCCCGGCGCGGAACCCATCGCCGGGCTTGGCGAATTTCACGCCCGGATGGTGCTGCAGGCGCGCGCCGGGAGTGCCCAGGTGCCCGCAGAACCGCAGTAGCGGCCCACACGGTTTCAGTCGCGCCGCTGGGCGGACCCGGCAGCAGCTTCCTGGCGGGGAAGGTAGAACTGTTCATACCAGCGCCGCAGCTTGTTGATCGGGCCGTCGCCGTCGCAGAGGATCGGGTCGGCCTGGTAGATCTTGTCTTTCCAGATTTCAACGTCGGAAGCAAACGCCGCGTGGGCGCCTAGAGCGTACTGCTGCACGAACTCTTCCGGTAGCGGCTCCCCGTCCAGACCGCTGACAATGATGGCGCTGCACAGGTCCACCTCGGTGTCGTTGACCGGGGTGTGATAGTTCACCCACCAGCTCTTGTAGCTGATGTCCTTGCTCCGCGA
>JBFHFJ010000160.1:0-7520 GCA_041583655.1 Haliea sp.
AGTACTGTGCCGGGTATCCTCCGCGGCCACCAGGTCGGCAGCGGCCAGTACCGCCAGCGCGCGCTGGGATATATCGCCCAGGTTGCCGATGGGCGTGGCAACAACATATAGTCCCGATTCCACTGCTTGCCTATGCCCTTATAATGCCTGCTTGTGCATTCACTGTGCAGTCGGCGGCAGCCGTCGCACCCGGTCCGGAAGGATAACATGACCACGTTGATCACCAAGCGAAAACGTCCCACCGCGCGAGTGTGGCCGACCCTGGCCCTGGCGCTGCTGGCGGGCTGTGCCAGCGCACCCCAGCCTCCCGCGCCGGAACCGGAACCTGAGGTCGAGCCCGAAACCGCACCCACTGCCGAGCCGGAAGAAGTCGCCGCGCCGCTCCTGCCACCAAGCCAATGGGAGCTGGATTTCAGTGCGGCAGAGGCGTACCTGGACCGCTTTGACTGGATGCAGGCGGAGCAGGTGCTGGCCGTATTGCAACCGCCCCTGGATGCGAATGACCGCGCGCGCAGGGACCACCTGCTGGCCAGGGCCGCGTTCCTTCGCGGAGACCTCACCCGGGCCGAATCCCTGTTGCAGGGGATTCCCGAGGAGGGTATCGCCCCGGCGTTGCGACTGCAGCGAGACGACCTGGCGCGCAAGCTCGCCGCGCTCGCGGGGCGCTGGCTGGAAAGTGCCCGGCTCGGGGTCGCCCTGCTTGGACGGGGAAACGACGACGATACACTGCGGCGCGAGATCTGGCAGGACCTGAACCGCCTGACAGACACGGAGCTCGCCGCAGCCCTTGAGCAGACCGGGCAGAAAGAGTGGCGCGGCTGGCTGGAGCTGGCGCTGCTCAACGCCACCGCAGGCAGCCGCTCGGAGCTGCAGGCAGGCCTGCAGCGCTGGCGCGGAAATTACTTTGGACACCCTGCCGCCGCGCGGCTGCCCGGCGGACTGGAGTTCCTCGCCCAGGCGCTGCAGCCGATAAACAAGGTAACGCTCTTGCTGCCATTGAGCGGGCCCCTGGAGCCTGCCGCCAGGGCCGTGCGCGAGGGCTACCTGGCACACTACTTTGCCGCACGCGCACGCGGTGATGCCAGCCACGAGCTGGAGATACTGGATACAGACGGATTTCCCTCGGCAGTCGCCGCCTACCAGCACGCTGTCGCCACGGGCGCCGACCTCGTCATAGGCCCGCTGAGTAAAGAGGGGGTTGCCGAGCTGGGCCAGCTCAGCCCGCGACCGGTTCCGGTCCTCGCCCTCAATCGCATTGACGAAACGGTCAGCCAGGACGGCAGCGCACTGGTGCAACTGTCCCTGGCGCCGGAGGATGACGCCGTGCGCATCGCCGAGCTCGCCTTTGGCCAGGGCGCGCGCAGGGCGATGGTGCTGCGCCCCGCCGGTGCCCGCGGCGCACGCCTCGAAGAGGTCCTGCGCCGGCGCTGGCAGGACATGGGGGGAGAGATCGCCACCACCGCGAGCTACAGCTCTCCGGAAGCCTATTCGGACCAGGTCAAGAACGCCCTCAACCTCGGGGCGAGTGAGCAGCGGGCGCAGAAGATCCGCAGCATGCTGGCCACCAATATCGAGTTCAGCGCGCGGCGCCGGCAGGATATCGATGCCGTGTTCCTGCTGGCCGCCACGCCGGCGGAAGCGCGCTCCCTGAAGCCGCTGCTGGCGTTCCACTACGCGGGCGCCCTGCCCGTCTACGCCACATCCAGTATCTACGGTGGCCTGCCTGACCCCCGCAATCGCGACCTCAACGGCGCCCGTCTGGTTGAGCTGCCGTGGCTCCTGGGCGCCAATCCGCCCCTGCGGGTGGCGATCGCCGCAGGGGGCACTGGCAGCGGCAATGACGAGTTCGCCCGCCTCAACGCGCTGGGGGCCGATGCCTGGCTGTTGCAGTCGCGCTTCGCCCAGCTCCAGGCTGGCGCCGATGCACTGATTCGCGGCAATACCGGCCTGCTGCAACTGGATCCGGGCTTGCGCATCCTGCGCGAGCCCGCCCTGGCCACATTTGATGGCAGCGAGCTGACCCGCCCCTGACATAGACTGTCGCTTTTCCATGGGGGGGCGTATGTTGGCCAGGGGTTACAGTTTCGAGGAGAGGGCAGCACAGTGGGTACAGGCACAGGGATGGCGGATCCTGCAACGCAATTACCGCTGCAGGGCGGGGGAAATCGACATCATCGCAATGGATGACACACAGCTGGTTTTCATTGAAGTGCGATCGCGCAGCAATGCCAGGTTTGCCTCGGCCGCTGCCTCCGTGGACTGGCGCAAGCAGCAAAAGCTCCTGCGCACCGCCGCGCTGTACCTGCGCAGCGTCGGCGCCCGGGATAATTATCCCTGTCGATTTGACGTGATTGCCTTTGACCCGCGACAATCCGGCCAGGACGCAGAATTACGGTGGATTCGCAGTGCCTTCACCGCCTGAATCGCCCACCCCGGACCCGACCCATGGATGATGACTACCAGCTTATCGCCGCGAATTTCCAGCAGGTCATCACCACCGTCGCCATGGCCGTGGACGACCTGGCCATGCCCATACAGCAAGCGGCTACACAGATGACGTCATCACTGCTCGCGGAAGGCAAGATTCTTGTCTGCGGCAACGGCGCCGACGCCAGCCTGAGCCAGCTGCTGTCCGCCACCCTGCTGGGCTGCTTTGAACAGGACCGTCCCGCCCTGCCCGCGATGGCCCTGGCCGGCGACTGCAGCAGTGTCACCGGGATAGGCAGCCAGCAGGGTTTCGATGACATCTATTCCCGCCAGGTGCGGGCCCTGGGCCAGCCCGGGGATACGCTGGTCTGCATCAGCAGTGGCGCCGTCCCTGGCGCGGTTCTGCGTGCCGCGCAGGCCGCCCACGAGCGCGACATGGTGGTGGTGGCGCTGTCCAACGCCGGGGATCTCGCGCTGGCGGAACTCCTCCGGGGTGGGGATGTCGCCATAAACTGCAGCGCCGAAAGGCGCCCCCGGGTCACGGAATTACATACAATGGTCATTCACCTGCTCTGCGAGCTGATCGACCAAAGCCTGTTTGGAAACCATAACGGAAGCTCATCATGAAACTGATCGCGCCCATCATTATCCTCTTCGGCACACTGCTGGCCAGCGGCTGTGGCAGCATGCTTGCGTCGGTAGAGGCCAATCCCATTGAAGACGATCCCAGCCGGCGCACCATGGCCCAGCGCCTCGAGGACGAGAGCATTGAAATCAAGGCGGTGGTCAATATCCACGCCGCGGACCCTGGCTTCGACGAGGCCCACCTGGTCGCGGTGAGCTACAACGGTTTTGTCCTGCTCTCCGGGCAAGTGGATAACGAGCGACTCAAGACCCTGGCGGCGGACGAGGTGCGCAAGATCCGCGGCGTTCGCCGGATCTATAACGAACTGGAGGTGGGCCCGGCCATCGGAGCCCTGACACGCACCCGCGACGCCTGGATAACCACCAAGATCAAGTCCTGGCTGCTCGCCAACGTGGATACGCCCGGAGTGCGCACCAAGGTGGTCACCGAGAACGGGGTCGTCTACCTGATGGGGCTGGTGACCAAATCGGAAGCCCGGCGCATTGCTGACGTGGCCGCTTCAGTCACCGGAGTCAGCCGCGTGGTGCAGCTGTTTGAAACCCTGCCCTGACCGGGCAGGGGTACGGCTCGCGGGATCGTCCTACTTGACGATCTTGAGGGACGGCCTGGCCTCGGGCCTGCCTGGCGCCGGGCCGCTGTCGCCACCCGGGGGATCGTCCGGGCTCTCCGGCGGATCCTCGGGCTCGAAGACCATGCCCTGGTCATTTTCACGGGCGTAAATCCCGACGATCGCCGTTACCGGCACCAGGATATCTGTCGGGGTGCCGCCGAAGCGCCCATTGAAACTGACCCACTCATTGCCGATCTGCAGTTCGATCACCGCACTGGGGCTCACGTTCAGGACGATCTGGCCGTCCTTGACATACTGGCTGGGAACCTCGACCCCCGGCCGGGTGGCGTCCACCAGCAGGTAGGGCGTGCAGTCATTGTCGACGATCCATTCGTACAGCGCCCGCATGATGTACGGGCGACTGGCGGACATGTTGGAGGTGGTTTTCACAGGCCGGGGACGCGCTACAGGCGCATCTCGCGCTCTTGCTCGGACAGGCTCTCCTGGAAGGATTCCCGGTTGAACAGGGAATCCATGTACGCCAGCAGGGGCTTGGTCTGTTTCCCGGGCTTGATGTCCACACCCAGGGACGGCAGGCGCCACAGTATGGGAGCGAGGCAACAGTCGACCAGGGTGAACTCATCGCTCATGAAGAACGGCTTTTCGGCAAAGATTGGCGCTATGCCGACAATACCTTCACGCAGCTCCTTGGTGGACTTGCTGACGACATTGTCGCTGCGGGAGTGCAGGATGGAGTCCACCAGGGAGCACCAGTCCTTCTCGATGCGGTGGATGTACAGCCGGCTCTCGGCCCGGGCGACGGGGTAGACAGGCAACAGCGGCGGGTGCGGGAAACGCTCGTCCAGGTATTCCATCATTACCTTGGATTCATAGAGCACCAGATCGCGATCCACCAGAGTTGGCAGGGAGTTGTAGGGGTTCAGGTCAGCAAGTTCAGCGGGCGGGTGCGCGCTGTCGGATTCGATCATGTCCACCGTGACCCCCTTCTCCGCAAGCACGATGCGGACCCGATGGCTGTACTGGCTGGTGCTGTCGGAAAAGAAAGTCATGGAGGACCGTTTGGCCACGGCGCCCATTGCGTTTTCATCAACTCGTTTCATATTGCAGTCCAGGACAGTGAGGGGCCAGGGCCAGAAGGCTCCGGCCCGGGGGCAAATCAGTGAATATCTTTCCAGTACTCGCGATTCAACAGCCAGGCGAAGATAAAGAACAGGGCTATGAACAGCAGCACATACACGCCGATACGCTTGCGATCAGCAGCCATCGGCTCCGCAGTATAGGCGAGGAAATTGACCAGATCATACATGGCGCCATCGAATTCTTCCGGCGACATGGAACCTTCGCTGGCCAGGGTAAACTGGCCACAGGGCTCTTCCAGCAGCGCCTCGCCGGTCAGCGGGTCGCGCTTGACGCCGCCATTCGCCGCCTTGGTTGGTCCCATGGCACATTCCTGCAGGCCTTGCAGGCCGAGCAGGACATGGGGCATCCCCACATCCTTGAATACCTTGTTGTTGACGCCGTACGGCCGACTGTCATCTTTATAGAAGGTGCGCAGGTAGGTGTACAGCCAATCTGGCTGGCGGGCCCTGGCCACCAGGGTCAGGTCCGGCGGCGTCACCCCAAACCAGACCTTGGCCAGCGCGTCGTCCATGGCATTTTCCATCAGTGAACCAATGCGCACATCGGGATCGAAGATCAGGTTTTCCGCGAACAGGTCTTCGGGAATGCCAAGGTCTGCCGCGACGCGGTTGTAGCGGGAGAACTTCATCGAGTGGCAGGCCATGCAATAGTTCATGTACAGCTTGGCACCATTCTGCAACGAAGGCTTGTCGGTCGGGTCGACGCTGATCTCATCGCAGGGAATGCTGCCACAGTTGAATTCCCCGCCGGCGCCCACAGCCTTCAGCGGCAGGATGGTCAGGGCGAGGATCAGGGCCAGGCCAGCCACGCTGCCCCAGAAGCCGATACCGCCGTCCATGGTGACGCGCTCCGGCACCGGCTTGGTCTTGTCCAGCGTCGACCAGATCGGCATCAGCAGGAAGAAGGCAAAGTAGAACACCGAGCAGATCTGGGCCAGGAAGGTCCGCTCCGGCGTGGGGGACTTCACGCCGAGCACGCCAAGGATCAGGAAGGAGGCCACAAACAGGACCAGCATCACCTTGTTGAGGTTGCCGCGATAGCGCCAGGACTTCACCGGGTTACGATCAAGCCAGGGCAGCAGGAACGGGATCGCCACGGAGGCGGCGAAGGCGACAAAGCCCCAGAATTTGTCCGGTACCGCGCGCAGGACGGAGTAGAAAGGCGTGAAGTACCAGACCGGCGCGATGTGGTCGGGGGTCTTCAGCGGGTTCGCCTCTTCAAAATTGGCGTACTCGAGGAAGAAGCCGCCCATTTCCGGCATGAAGAACATGACCACGCAGAAGATGAACAGGAATACACCTATCGCCTGCAGGTCGTGAACCGTGTAGTAGGGGTGGAAAGCCACACCGTCCAGCGGGATGCCGTCCGGGCCTTTCTTCTTCTTGATCTCCACGCCGTCGGGGTTGTTCGAACCCACCTCGTGCAGGGCGAGCAGGTGCAACACCACCAGGGCCAGCAGGACAATGGGCAGGGCCACAACGTGCAGGGCAAAGAAGCGGTTCAGGGTCACCCCGGAGATGAGGTAATCGCCGCGGATCCAGGTCACCAGGCCGTCGCCGACCACCGGGATGGCGCCGAACAGGGAGATGATCACCTGTGCTCCCCAATAGGACATCTGGCCCCAGGGCAGCACATAGCCGACAAAGGCCTCCGCCATCAGGACCACGAAGATCAGCATGCCGAAGATCCAGATCAGTTCGCGCGGCTTCTTGTACGACCCGTAGATCAGGGCGCGGAACATGTGCAGGTAGACGACCACGAAGAAGGCCGACGCCCCGGTGGAGTGCATGTAGCGAAGTATCCAGCCGTAATCGACGTCGCGCATGATGTACTCGACAGAGGCAAAGGCCTCCTCGGCGCTGGGCGTATAGTTCATGGTCAGCCAGATACCCGTCAGCAGCTGGTTGACCAGAACCAGCAGGGACAGCACGCCGAAGTAATACCAGACGTTGAAGTTCTTGGGCGCGTAGTACTGCCCCATGTGGGTGTTCCATGCGCGCATGATCGGCAGACGCTCGTCCACCCAGTCCCGCAATCCAACAAGCATATTGATCATCAGGCTGCCTCCGCGTCCATGCCAATTACCATAACGGTGTCGCTCTCGTAGAAGTAGGGCGGAATCACCAGGTTGGTCGATGCCGGGGCAGTGCTGTAGACGCGTCCGGAAAGATCGAACTTGGAACCGTGGCAGGGGCAGAAAAATCCGCCCAGCCATTCATCGCCGCCAAGGTCGGCAGCACCGACTTCGGGACGGAATTTCGGAGCACAGCCCAGGTGGGTGCACAGACCCTCGGCCACGAAAATCTCGGGGCGGATGGCACGGGCTGCGCCCTCGATGTACTCAGGCTGGATAGAAATAGCGGAGTCGGGATCCTTCAGGTCGGCGGTCAGCTTGTCGAGGTCAGCGAGCTGGGCCTCGGTCCGGTGCACGACATAGACCGGCTTGCCGCGCCACTCGACCACAATCATCTGACCCGGCTCCAGCTTGCTGATATCGGCCTTTACCGGCGCACCAGCGGCCTTGGCCTTCGCAGACGGGTTCCAGGACCCGACAAAGGGCACCGCAATGCCTACAGCGCCTGCGACGCCCACTACACTCGTCGCGGCCGTCAGGAAGCGTCTCCTGCCGGTATTCACGCCATCGCTACTCATGCTTTTTTCTCCTGATTACCGGCCGGGCGCAAGAGCCGCCAAACCGTAGGGACCACTTCGCAAAAAATGCTGCAAATAGTAATG
>JBFHFJ010000161.1:0-7492 GCA_041583655.1 Haliea sp.
AAGTCCCTACCGGGGCACTGGGGTACATCACCGATCCTGTCGAGGCTGAGTCAGCCCTGAACGATGGCACAGCGGATCTGGTTTTCCTGGGTCGACCGCTGATTGCGGACGCGGCCTGGGGATTGAAGGCCGAATCCGGCCGGGAAAGTGAAATCCGCTATTGCGTCTCCTGCAATTCCTGCTGGAAAGCCACCGTGGAAGGGGCGCATGTTGCCTGCGACAACAACCCCGTGCTCGCCTCGGACAACGAAGTGCTCTGGCGCCCGGAGAAAACGCGGAAGCGGCAGCGCATTGTCGTGGTGGGCGCGGGCGTCGCCGGCCTCGAGTGCGCCTGGGTGGCAGCCGCGAAAGGTCATGCAGTGCATGTGTTGGGTAGCTCCGAAGAGTTCGGCGGCAAAGCCAGGCTGCATGCAGCACTGCCGGGTGGAGAAAACCTCAGCAGCGTCTATGACTACCAGTTTCTGGCAGGTCAAAGAGAGGGGGTGGAGTACCACCTGGGAAGTCGGGCCAGTGACGCGGACATTCTGGCGTTGAATCCGGATGTCGTTGTTCTGGCCACAGGCTCCCATATGCCCAGGCCGGATTTTGTGCCCCGGGAGCTGCATGAAGCGGGGTTTATCCAGGACCTTCGCAGCTTCTCGAAAAGTGTGCTGCATACCAGCTTCAGTGATCCCGGCAGCATCGTGATATTTGACCAGGATCACACCGAGATGACGTACGCGGCTGCTGATTTTCTCAGCTATCGCTTCAGCAGCGTGGTGCTGGTGACCCCGCGTGACCGGATTGCATCGGACTGCTCGCTGGTGAGCCGACAGAAAATCTACCAGCGCCTGCACGAGCGAGAAGTGCGGATCATCACCTCATCGACGATTCTCTCCCTGGACACAATCGAGGATGGGTCGGTTACCTTGCGCAATATATACAATGGCCGACCCACGGTGTTGCATGACGTATCAAGCGTAAGCTACGCCGTTTCAAGAGTGCCAGACACGGGCCTGCAAAGTGCCCTGGACAACAGGGTTGGCCGGGTCATTCTGGCGGGCGACGCTTTCGCCCCCAGATCCATGATGGCTGCCACCCACCAGGGTTTCAGCGTAGGCAACACCATCTGAACGGCCCCGGGAGCATCCTCCAGGCTGGCGCCGGGCAGCCGCTGGTTAGGGGCGCGCAGGGTCAGCGGGCTGGGGCCGGCTGGCAGGCGGGCCACTCGGCGGGCAGTGGTTCGCGGCGCCGCATGGGGCTGGCCAGCCCGCGAATGTTGTGGTTGAGGGCCCGGGGTGCGCCTTCGCCGCCACCGTCAAACTCCAGCTGGAAGTACAGGTCGCCCTGCTGGAAAGTAAACACTGTCTTGCTCTCCGAGCGCAGAATCCAGGGCGCGATATCCGCCCACATGGGCCCGGCGACAAGAAGGCCGTCGCAGGTCCGGGTCACAAACAGTTCCCGGTCCGGCTCCTCGTCACTGGCATAGATGCCTGTGAGTCGCTCAAGGTCAGTGCGCGCGGACCCGCGGTCTGCCGCTGCCGGCTGCGGGCGCTCAGCCCCGTCTTTCGTCCCGGCGGGCTCCGCTGCGGCGGCAATCTCTGCCGCGGCGGCCTCCATTTCCGCTACCAGGGCCGCCTGCGACTGCAGTACAGCGTCGAGCTCGGCAAGACTGATGATGGAGACCATTTCCATCACCGCCATGCCGGCCTCGATATTGCCCTCCTCCAGGTAACGTGAGCCCAGATCGGCGAGGCCATCCAGGTCCGGTTCGTAGGCGTTGGCGTTGTCGGCCCACAGCTCGGTGAAGCGCTCCCGGGCGGCATCCACACCGTGAGTGTCGATCAGACGCGCTACCTCGGTGGACAGGGGCGGTGCGGCGAAGGCCAGGCCGGAGAACAGCAGCAGGCCCGCCAGCGCACGACCCAGTGTACGTGAAATGCTCATACCATCCTTTTGGTCATTGTTTGCCTGGCGACAAGGCAGGAAAATCCTCAGGCGTCAGCGTTTCCTTGTCCAGGAGCAGCCGCGCGCCCTCGTCGAGCAGCGCCCGACGTTCAACAAGGATATCCTGGGCTCGCCGGTAGGCGGTGTCTATAAGCTCGCGAATCGCCAGGTCCACTTCTCGTGCGGTGGCCTCGGAATAGTCCTTCTCGCGCACGCCTACCTGCTGGTCGCCGAGATAGGTTGTGGTCTGCCGTTCGAGTACTGCCTGACCCAGCGCCTCGGTCATGCCGAAGCGGGTGACGATCTGGCGCGCGATATCGGTGACCTTGGCCAGGTCGTCGGCGGCGCCGGTGGAAATTTCGCCGAACACTGTGAGCTCGGCGGCGCGCCCGGCCAACAGCACGGTCATGCGGTCCTGTAGCTCCCGGGTGGTCAACAGGAAGCGATCATCAGTTGGCCGCTGCATGGTGTAGCCCAATGCGCCGATCGAACGGGGTATGATCGACACCTTGTGTACCGGGTCACTGCCGGGAATACTCGCCGCTACCAGCGCGTGGCCCATCTCGTGGTAGGCCACCACATCCCGTTCGTGGGGCTGCAGCAGTCGTCCCTTGCGCTCGGCGCCGGCGACCACACGTTCGACCGCCGCGGTGAAGTCCGCGGTGCCGACTTCATGCCCGCCGCGGCGGGTGGCGACGATGGCGGCCTCGTTGACCAGGTTGGCGAGGTCGGCGCCGGTGAAGCCCGGGGTGATCCCGGCGACCTGCTCCAGGTCCACCTCTGCGGCGAGCTGGATGCGCTGGGCGTGTACCTTGAGAATCGCGTGCCGTCCCTTGCGATCGGGCCGGTCGAGCACCACCTGGCGATCGAAGCGGCCGGCGCGCAGCAGCGCCGGGTCGAGTATTTCCGGGCGGTTGGTCGCCGCCAGCAGCACGATGCCTTCCCGCGGGTCAAAGCCGTCGAGCTCCGCAAGCAGCTGGTTTAGCGTCTGTTCTTTCTCGTCCTGCCCGCCGAGGCCGCCCAGCCCGCGACTGCGACCCAGGGCGTCGACCTCGTCGATGAAGATGATACAGGGAGCGGCCCGGCGCGCCTGCTCAAACAGGTCGCGCACCCTTGCCGCGCCGACGCCGACGAACATCTCCACGAATTCCGAGCCGGAGATGGAAAAGAACGGCACGCCGGCCTGTCCGGCCACCGCCTTGGCGATCAGGGTCTTGCCGGTGCCCGGGGGCCCGACCAGCAGGATCCCCTTGGGAATGCGCGCCCCGAGGCGCCCGTAGCGCTCCTTGTCCTTGAGAAAGGAGACGATTTCCTGCAACTCCATCTTCGCCTCGTCGACCCCGGCCACATCGTCGAAAGTCACCCCGGTGTCGCGCTCCACCAGCACCCGCGCTTTTGACTTGCCGACATTCACCATGCCGCCCAGCCCCTGTTTCTCGGCGAAGCGGCGGAACACAAACATCCAGATGGCGAGGAACACCAGCAGCGGCAACAGCCATGACACCAGGTTGGAGAGGAACGTGTTCTGCACCGTGCCGGTAAAGGTCGCGCCCGAGTCCTTGATCTGCTCGGTGAGCGCCGGCTCCACCCGGTTGGTGACAAAGTACTGCTTGCCGTCGATTGGATCCTTGAAGCGGCCGCTGATCTGCTCCTGCTTCACCGTGAGTTCGACGATGCGACCGTCACCAAGCAGGCTGAGGAACTCGCTGTAGGGAATGACCTCCACGTTGCGTGTGGCGGCCCACCAGTTCTGGAACAGCACGATGAGGAGGACAGTGACAAAAAAGTACCAGGAGTTCCACTGGTGCTGCTTGTTCATGGGTGCGCTTCCGCGTTGGCCTCGGCCTTTGCCCCAACCTTAACGTGTCGCAGTTGGTGCGTCCATCGGCTGCGGTGTCAGCCGGCGCATGATCAGGGCCCTTCGCCGCTCTCGTCACGGACCCGCAACACCAGGGCCCCCGATTGCAGGTGGCGGGATCTCAGTTCGAAGCGGATGTCATCACTGCGCGGGTGCCGGGTTCCGCTGGCCGGGAGGTCTGAGTCCATCGCGGTCCAGTTGGCGCGGACCAGCCGGCCCCCGCCGCCGTCGGTGTCCCGTATACCGACCGTCAGCGTATCCTGGAACAGGTGCTCGCCAAGATAATGCCGGTCCCGGAGCACCCGTCGTTCCCGGACATAGTGTGGCAACACGCGCAAGCGGATCTGGAAGTGGGAATAGCGCTCGCGGCTGCTGGGTCGACGGGAGCGGGCGAGGTAGGTTCGGAACAGGGTCTCGTGGCCCTGCTCCAGATCCCGTGCGCCGACTGTCAGGGCCGAACCGTGTTCCTCGCGCTGGTCGGTCATCACTACTTCCTCGCCGCGGATCAGCACTGTGGCCTCCACCAGCAGGAAGCGGAGGTCCTCGTCCTGGCGCAGTTCATCCTGCAGCCGCAGGCCCTCCAGGTCGATTTTTACGCTGGTATCGCCAAAGAGGAAGCGCTGCAGGTTCTGGTATCCCTCCTCCGAGTTGACGATTCCCATGGGGCCGCTGTGGCTGCGGTAGACGAAGGCGCGGCTGCTGCCGTGCACGTAGGCGTGGTCCATCTGCACCAGGCCGTCGCTGCCGGGCCCCACTGCCAGGCGCGCCAGGTTGTAGTCGGTGTGATTGGTGCCGATCAGCGAAAATACCCGCTCCACCGGAAAGTGGCTGCCGATCTCGTGCAATCGCCGCTCGTCCCGGTTCCGCGGGAAACCCAGGTACTGGCGCATTCGCGCTGGGCCGAAAGTGTCGGAATCGTTGAGACCCAGCAGGTCGCGCACATTGGTCAGGAAGCCAAGGCCCCGGCGGAAGTGAATTCCGCGGTGCGGGGTGGCGTAGGTGAACAGGCGAGCCACGCGCTTTGGGGCATTTTTCTTCAGTACCCGCTGAATCAGAGAGCGGCAGACCAGCCCGCCCATGGAGTGGGCGACCAGGTGCACCTGCTCTGCACCGGTATTTTCACGGACAAACTCCAGCAGCAGCCCGAGATTCTCACCCAGAGTCTCGATATCATCCCTTTTGCCGTCGCCGACACGTTCCGAGCTGCGATCATAGTAGCGGTACACCCATAGTGAACGTTGCGGAAACCCGGTCCCCCGGTAGCGGTCGTCTTCCCCATTGAGCAGCCTTACCGCCCCGCCTTCGTCGACACGGGCAAAGATGTCGGCATAGCCGTGGTCTTTCATCAGGCGGACCAGCGGGCTCTCGAAGATAAAGAAGTCGGGATCACCGTCCGGCCCCGTGCGCACCTGCGTACTGCCCTGGTTAAAGCCGTAGTAGGGCAGGTTCACCGTTGCCTCTACGGCCCCTTCACTACCCGCGTAGCCACGAACGTAGATAATTGGCAAGTATCCGCTCATGTGTCCTCCCGTTCAGTAGCGCCGCGGGGTCTGGCTATGTTCCAGCTCGCGGCCTGTTGAGGTTTGCCAGCTGCCGGTTGTGCCAGGTCGACAGGGTAAGCAGCGCGCAGCAACTGCCGAGCAGGGCAAGGGCCATGTCTGACTGGGTGTCCCACTCATAGCCCTGGGTGCCCAGAAACGCCTCGGCGCCGATGCCCGCGGCAATGGCCACCCACCATTCAATCAGTTCGTAGAAAGCGCTGAAGGCCAGGCAGACAGAGGTGACAAACAGTGCAAGCCAGTTCGGCCCGTTGACGACGTGCTTGCGGATAAGAATCTCCCTGGCCAGAATGGCGGGAACGAAGCCCTGGAAAAAGTGCCCGACCTTGTCGTAATTGTTGCGCGCACTGCCGAACAGGCCGTCGAACAGCGGAACCTCCGCGTAGGTGTAGTGCCCGCCGATCATCAGGACCAGGCAATGCAGCAGGACCAGCGCATAGAGCAACGGCGTGAGGTGGAATGACCTGTAGGTTGCCGCCAGCAGGGCTGCGCCTATTACGGCGGGCGCGACCTCAAGCAGCCAGGTAAATTGGTCCTTCGGGTTGATGCCCGACCAGACCAGGACAACGGTGAATACTGCGATCCATAGATACTTGATGGCCTGACGCTCCCCGGTTGTTTTTATCCGGTGGAGTCTAGCGCGATTGCGGTTGCTTATGTACTGCTCAGCTGCCTCTTGCTAATTTGACTCATCCCCGGAGCCCTGCAGCTTTACCCGGGGGCCAGCAGGCTCGAACAGGGCAGGGCCTTTTTGCGCGGCGTTGCCAATGGCGCGATTGACCGGGTAGAGCTCTAGGTCGAACTTCAGCACGGGCGCCAGCATTCTGTCGTCTTCGGCTATGGGCTGCTCGTTATCCAGCCAGCGGACGCACTCCTCGCGGGTCAGCAGCACGGGCATGCGCTTGTGCCAGGGGCGGAAGGCCTGGGCCGCTTCCGTTGTTACCAGGGTGCAGGACAACAGCGGCTGGTCGGCGCCCTCCCAGACGTCCCACAGCGCCGCCACCGCGATGCACTGCTCCTGGTTGGTGATGACCCAGGGCTGCTTCTGCCCGCCCTCCATTCGCCACTCAATAAAGCTGGACATCGGGACGACCCCGCGCTGGTGCCGGAACGGACCGCGAAAGGCGGGGCTATCGGCCAGGGTTTCCGCGCGGGCGTTGAACATGCTGTACCTGGTGCCCACCTCCTTCGCCCAGGAAGGCACCAGCCACCAGCGGGCCATCGCGCCGCCTCCGCGGCGCAGCAGCAGGACATCCTCGGTGGGGGCAATATTGTAGCGCGGCTCGGGCAGCGGGGCGTCAATGCCCAGGTAGTCCATGAGGTCCCGAAGCCCGGGCAGATTGGTGACGTTAAAGCGGCCGCACATGGGTTCCGGTTGCCGACGAGGTGCAATGCCCGGTGGCAGGCGGGTCCAGGTCCACGCAGGCGCAGACGGCCAGTGCGGCAGCCAGCCGGTGACTCATTCCCGGACTCCGTCAAGGAGTTCGACCAGTGCGCCCTGGTTAACCTGGATAAGGCCGCGCTTGGGCCGGTCCAGGTCGATGATAATGAAAACTATCAAGGTGATCAGGATAGACACGAGCACTATTGGCACGAATATGCGTTTCCCGCTCAACCCTGCCGAGTAGCCCATGATACCGCCGGAAGAGATAAATACGATGAACAGCAACAGCAGAACAACCTCCGGGACCTGCATTTGCAACAGCGCATTTCTTTTCCCCTGGCTATCGATGACCTGGTTCAGGGAGGTGACAAACGCCCCCATTGTCACCGGGCGGGGGTCTACCTCCGTTGCCGCGATTGCCAGTGACCACAGTCTGTTCTGCAGCTCGCCAATCCTGTCGTTGTAGGCGTCGCGTTCCTCGACTCTGGTGAGGTCGAGCTGGCCGACATCCACGCGAAGCCCAATGTACTCCTGGAACAGGTGGCCGGCCTCATCCCTGAACTCCTCTGGCAACAGCTGAACACGGAGGACGGCAGTGCCGATGGCGTTTGCCTCGTCTATCAGGGCCATGCTGCGGTTGTCAAAGCGCTGCATGGACATGCTGAAGGTGAAGCCCAGCAACAGGGCCAACAAACCCAGGATGCTCGCCTGAATGGAACCGGTCAGTGACTTGGCTTCACTGTCGGTGTGGGCCTGGACGAACCG
>JBFHFJ010000162.1:0-7446 GCA_041583655.1 Haliea sp.
CAGTTGCTCACCGGCCGGATCGAGCGGCTGCCAGGCGTCCGCAAGGTGCACACCTCACAGGTCCTGAGTTTCGTCAAGTACGATCACAACTGGACGGCGATACTCGACTGATTCGCTCTGCAGTCCAGACTACTGCCGCTTTAATAACAGCCACGCATCCACATAGTCGCTGATATGGCGGTTTGCCGCATGGTAGTCGTCCCAGCCCCGGTAGTAGCCGCTGAGCCAGTCCAGCTGGTAGAGGTTGTCGTGGAAGGCGCCGCCGGTGTCGGCCAGTACCACCAGTCTGAAGGTGGGCTGCCCGGCTTCCTCCGCCCGCAGCAGGATCAGGCGGCCCAGCCCCAGTTGGAAAATGTCGCCCGCTACGGTTACCAGCGGTTTGACCGGTATCTTGTAGTCCGCGTCCTTGCCATAGCCCAAGACGCCGGGCACCTCCTTGAAGTACCAGTAGCGGTCCTGTTCCTCAGGCTTGCGGCTGCGGTCATAGGCCACACCGTTGTTGCGGTGCACGTTGAAGTAGCGGCGCTGTCCGTTATCGTCCTCGACCACGGCGGTGCCTTGCAGCAGCGCGCCCTCCAGGTCGGCGCGGCTGAGCCAGATCAGGGGCGGGGCCAGTGCGGCCATCTGCCTTGCCGAATCCGGGTTCGCCTCCAGGGCGAACACCCGCTGTTTGCCGTAGCGGTAGCGCGTGATGC
The DNA here is from genome assembly GCA_041583655.1 of Haliea sp. Lineage (GTDB taxonomy): Bacteria > Pseudomonadota > Gammaproteobacteria > Pseudomonadales > Halieaceae > Haliea. The sequence goes on from JBFHFJ010000162.1 coordinate 696, forward strand.
TGTCGCGACGCGCGTCCGCTTCTTCCAGCGGCAGCGCGGCCTCGTCGAAGGGCAGGCCGTAGAGGGCGTGGGGTGTCGCCGCGCTCTGGCGCGCGCTGCCATCCGCCACCCGCACATAGTACTTGGTCAGCAGCAGCCGGTCGGCGGGGAGCCGTTGCAGCAGCGGCTTGCCGGGGGCGAGCGTGGCGGCCTTCGCTTGGTCCGGGTGCCAGCGCAGCAGCTCGAAGTGCTGTTGGACAAATGCCGGGTCGGCCAGTCGTGAGCTGCGCCCCGCTGCCTGGTCCTGGCGCTGTATTTCGCAGACAAATTCCAGGGTCTCCCGGATGCGCTCAGGCCGGGTTTGCAGCAGCGCGGTGGTGCCGCCGTGAATCGCCGCAGGATCGTAGGCGGCTCCCCGGGCGAGGTAGTCCGCGGTCGCCGCGGCGACCTCGCACAGCTCGGCGCCGTGGTCCGGCCACTGTCCCGTGGGCAGCGTATTCGCTGGGCGAAAGGCCGGGCTGGCGCAGGCAGCGCCGCCGCCCAGCAGCAGCAGTGTCAGGCAGGTGAGACGGCGCAAGGTCAACAGCGGGTTTTTCATCTACAGCGTCGCCGTGATCGCGAAGTAGCTCATGCCTGCCAGCGCCAGTGACGACACCAGGAACAGCAAGAAGCGCACGGGTACGTAATTGGTGGTGACCTGTACCAGGCTGTGGGCGACGCGCAGGCCCAGGTAGGCCCAGGCCAGCTGCAACGCCAGGCCGGTGCCCGCCCCGGTGATGGCGAGAATGCAGCACAGGGCATAGAACACGGTGGGCTGTTCGTGCAGGTGGGTGTAGTTGTGAGCCTTCCAGTTGACGTTGTCCGGCAACACCGCCTCCAGGTCTGCACCGCGACGCCCGCCCGGCATCGGCTTGGACAGGTCCAGCCCCGCCTTGTTCAGGGCCGGCAGGCGGGTGGCTGCCATCCAGGTCAGGACCACCAGGGACCAGGCCGCGAGCAGGGCGGCGGGGGCGAGAATAGCTGTTGTCATGGTTGATTCTCCGGTAATTGGCGGCTCAGCCGCCGGTGGTTGCGGAAGCGGCCGGGGCGGGCCTGTGCCAGCTCGCGGCTTTCATGCCTGTTAACCCCAACAGGGTTGCTGGTAGTGTCGCGGAGTAGACCCGATGCCTGCGCCGGGCGTCAAGCGGAGTTGCCGGCGGGCGCCTGCAGGCGCCGGTGTTCGCGGCGGTGGGCGACAATATCCATACCCAGCTTGACCAGCACCAGGACTGCCAGCGCATACCAGGGCTGCCCCAGGGCGTTTACCGCGAAGCCGCCGAACAGCACCGTCAGGTGCAGGACCACCACCCGCGCGTAGGGCGCGGACATCAGCTCGCGGGTGGTGACCTGTGCATACTCGCGCCGGCCGAGAAAATTGACGAAATAGGAAATACCGTGGCTGACCAGCAGTGCCAAAAACGAAGCCGCGAACATGCCGGACAACTCGGCGCCAACGGTGTCCGCACCAAACAGGGAGCGCAGGAAGACCAGGTGGCCAGAGGCAAAGCCGCCATAGTGGATACAGAAGAACGGGCCCAGGAACAGCACGCTGTAGTCGCCGCGGCGGCGCAGCAGGGTCCAGAAGCGGGCCAGGTTGAAGACGCCAATGATGATGTTTTCGGACCAGTACAGCAGCAGCACTTCGTACACGGACCAGTTGAAGAACAGTACCCCGGCCAGCGGCAGCAGGTTCACCGCAACCAGTGCCGGCAGGGCGATGCCGGTGTCACCCGCACGCATCATGGCAAGCATATTTCCACCAGGCCCCCACTGACGCCGAAGTGGATCCAGGTTCCGAGCACCGGCTTGCCGGTGGCCTGGCTGACACCCTCGGCGTAGGCCTGCAGCTGGCCGGAGTACCCGAGCGCCACCTGCCGCCAGTCATCGCGGGCGCGCGGTGATGCCTTGTGGTCGATGACGACGTAGCCGTCTTCGGCTTCAAGGAGCAGGTCGATCAGGCCCTCCACAATCTGGCCTTCGCGGTTGCGGAAGCGGACCGGGTGCTCTGGGTACAGGGCGGTGGGCCGGAAGCGCTCGTGGAGCGTGGCGAGCAGGCGTTCGCAGCACAGCTCGGCGGCGGCGTCGGGGAGAAACTCCGTCACGCCGAAGTCGGCGAGGATGCGCGGCGTGTCGGCGTGTCCCAGCACGCGGCACGCGATGACCGCGTGCAGGGCGGAACCCAGGGTGGCGGGGTCGTAGTCGCCACTGACGGGCAGGCGCTCGCCGAGAGTCACCACCTGGCCGACCGTGGCTCCCGGCAGCGGCGCGACGGCCGATGGGCTCTGTCGCAAGGGCAGCAAGTCCGTCGCCGGCGCCGGGGTGTCTGGCCACCGTGGCTGGTAGGCAGGTTGTGGCGGCAGCCGATGGTCCGCTGCCAGTATCTGCAGGCGCGACGGGATGCGGCTGCCATCGGGCAGCGCCAGTTCCTCGCCTGTGGGCAGCATCCAGTCGGCGTTGAGGGTGTCCATCCACGGCCCGCCGGTCTTCTTGCCTTCGCGGGTGAGGACCAGGGCGTCGCGCGGCCGGGTCAGGCTCACGTACAGCAGGCGCCTGGCCTCCTGGATCTCCCTGGCCAGCGCGGCCTGGCCATCGGGGCTGGCATCGATGGCGTCGAGCGTGGCAATACCGCTGCTGTGGTTGCCGAAGAATGCGGGCCAGTAGCGCAGGCTGCGAGCGGCGAGCGGGTCGTCGAGGCTCACCGGTTGCGGCGAGGGCAGTACCGTCAGCCCCCACAGCCTGGGCTTCAGTTCGCTGGCCAGGTCCATGCCGATGACCAGCGGCCACTCCAGGCCCTTGGCGCCGTGGTGGGTGACCAGCTGGATAGCGTCCTCGTCGCCGCCGCTGGCCTGGGTGTCTTCCCCGGCCTCCGCCAGCGCCTGCAGCCAGAGTACCAGGCCGGTGGCAGTCGCCGGTTCGCGCTGGGCACGGCACTGCTCCAGGTAGTCCTCGGCGTGGGCCAGCAGCGCCGCGAGGTTGTTGAGCCGGTGCTGGCTGCGCTGGCTGGTGGGGCCCCAGCGAGAGGCGCTTTCTGTGACCGCCCCCGCATCCAGCGCCAGGCGCAGGGTCTCGACCGGCGTCAGGAAGCGCAGCCGTTCACGGGCTGCGGCCAGCGCGGCCAGGGGCCCGTCCTCGCGATCTTCGCGCCAGTGGTGGGGCGTCGCGTCAGGATCTGCCAGCCAGGCCAGGCGCTCTTCCAGCCACCGCTCCGGGTTGCTGCATTCAGTCAGGCTGATGATCTCCGCCGATGCCAGCGTATCCGCCGGGTCGATCAGGCGTCGCAGGCAGGCCATGGCCAGGCAGCCCTCGGGCGTTGCCAGCAGGCCGGGGCGCTGGTAGCGGATGGGCAGCCGGGCGCTGGCCAGCGCACTCGCCAGCGCTGCGAGATTGCTGTGGGTACGGCAGAGGATGGCGATATCGCGACACTGTATGGCGCGCAGTTGCCTGCGGTCCGGGTCGTAGACCTGGCGCCCGCTGTCCAGCAGCGCCTGTACACCCGAGGCCAGCGCCTCGGCGCGATCGCCCTTGGTGCGACCGTCCAGCTGCCAGCACTCCACAGCGGGTTCCGGCGGGGCCTGGTCCGGGGGGCGGGCGGGGCAAAGGGTGACCCGCTCGGCGGGCAGGGTGTCGGCGAAGGCGGGCGCAAACAGGGCGTTGCTGTAGGCGACCAGGGCGGGGATGGAACGCCATGAGTGGGGCAGCACCTCCGGTACACAGCCCTGCTCGCTGAGCCGTGCGACCACAGCGTCCATCAGGGCCGGGTCCGCGCCGCGGAAGCCGTAGATGGACTGCTTGATGTCGCCGACCCAGATGACCTCGTCCGCGAGCGCAGACAGTTTCAGGAACAGGGCCAGCTGGATGGGGCTGGTGTCCTGGAATTCGTCTACCAGCAGCAGCTGCAGCTCTTCGCGCAGCACGGCCGCCACGTCCGGGTGGTCCAGGAGCTGGTAGAGCCGCTGCTCCTGGTCGACAAAATCGATCAGCCCCTTGCGGGTTTTCAGCTGCTGGTAGGTGTCCAGGCTGGCGGCGGCGATGTGGAACACCTCGCTGCAGAACGCGCGCAGGTCCGCCTGCAGCTGCGGGTGTTGTTCGAAGCAGGCGGCCACCGCGCTCACCGGTTCGGCGATGCTCCGGGATTTCGCCCCGGTCTTGCCCTTGGCCAGGCTGATCCACTCGGGCCAGGTCAGGGTGCGCTTGATCAGTGCGGCCTGGGCCTGTTGCAGGCGCGACAGGTAGTCGGCGGTGGCCTGGGTGCTGTCGTGACCGGGATCCAGCAGCGCCAGCGCGTGGTTCACCGCTGCCAGCAGCTCCCCGTCGAGGTCGCGCCGGGTCGCAGGGGGAAAGTGTGCGAGCAGGGCAGTGGCGCTGGCGTCGCCGAGGTCGCGAATGTCGCTGGCGGACTGGTTGTTGGCCCGCGCCGCATCGACAATCTTCTTCACTTCCTGGCGCCACAGCTGCTGCCGGCTGCGCTGGTCGACAATCTGCAGCCGGTGGGTCAGCGCATTCATCTTGCGCAGGCGCGGCCGATCGTCGGCGACGGCCAGCTCCATGGCCTGGTAGAACAGCACGTTGCCCTGGGCCTCGTCGATCACCTGTTGCTCCGGCGGCATGCCGGCCTCGAAGGCAAAGCGCCGCAGCAATTCCCCGCACACGCCGTTGACGGTGCCGATGAGGGCCTGCTCCATATGCATGGCGGTGCCGTGTGCGCCGGTCTCGATCAGTGCCCTGCGCACCCGCTCCTGCAGCTCGCTGGCCGCCAGCCGGGTAAAGGTGGTGGCGATCACGCCGGCGGGTTCAACCTGGCCCCCGGCGAGGCGCTCGCGAAGCTCCGCGGTCAGGCGGTAGGTCTTGCCGCTGCCGGCGCCGGCGCTTATGAAACGGATATTCGCGCTCACGCGTTGGCATCCCATCCGGTCAGCGCCCGGTAGTCGCTGAAGGTGTCGCTGGTGGCGGGCATGGGCAGCCCGTCATCCCCGGGGCTGGAGTTCGCGTCGGGTTCGGTGCCGGTCACGGTAACCTCGATCAGGCCACGTTCAAACTGGTCTCTGCGCCACTGCCAGGTAGTCTCGAACCTGTGCCAGTAGAGCTCGGGCGCCGAGTCCTCCGGCGGTACCAGAATCTCGGCGTCGGGAAAGAACGTATGGTTCAGGCTCAGCATGTGGGCGTCGCTGACGATGAAATAGCTCAGGCAGGGACGGGTGCTGGCACCGGCCGCCCGGCGCAGCTGCGCATACACGGCAAGCTGCAGGAAACTGCCGTCGAGCAGCGACTGGCGCCGGTACTTGCGCCCGCCCCACTTGATGTCGACCACGGCCTCGCGCCCGTCCGCGGTGCGGGCGAGCAGGTCTATGGACCCGGTCAGGTTCCCGCCGGCGAAGCTGCCCTGCAGCTCCTGCTCCATGTGCACGCTGGTTACCCCGGCCTGCTGCAGGTGGGTCACCAGCGCCGTCAGGGCTTCCTGCACCACGGTAATGAAACGCTCGCACTCGGCCTGGCGCCCCACCTCCAGCAGCAGCGCCCCTTCCTGCTCCAGCAGCGGGTAGCAGAACCTGTCCAGCCAGCTGCCGATACTGCTGGCGGCAATGGCATGGATCTCGGGGTGCGCCTGGAAAAACCGCTCCAGCAGCCGGTGGGCGAGGTTGCCTTTCAGTGTCGCGCCGTCGCTGACAGTGACCAGAGAGCCGGGCCGGAGGCGCGCGGCGTAGCGCAGCAACCACTCGTAGGGGCTGTGAATCCAGGCGTCCAGGGAGGAGTAGGATTCCGCCTCGCGCCGGGGGATCACGGTGCCTGCGGGCAATTGCCACCAGCGGGACAGAGGTGGCAGGGCGTGAACCGCCAGCGGCGAGTGGGGAAGTTGCAGCCGGGTCGCGCTGGCGGGGTCTGTTGCGGCGAGTGTGGGCAGCTCGTCACACAGACTGCACAGGAGATCCCACAGGGGGTGTTGTTGCGCCGCATCGCGGTGCAGCACCAGAGTGCATTCCTTGCGGGCACTGAGCAGGGGGCGCTGCCAGGCACGGGCCAGCCAGTCCAGCCGGGCCGTTTCGCTGTGCAGCTGGACACCCGCGGTTGCCAGGGCCGCCCGCTCCTGGCGCGACCAGGGCCAGCGTTGCGCCCGGTCTGTGGCCTGGCAGTCCCACCACAGGACCCGGTCAACCGGGGCGGTGAAGCTGCCAGCGTGGGTGGAGGCCAGGGCGTGCTGCGCCGCAGGTGCAATCTGGGCACAGCGGTCGGTAACCGCGCTGCCACTGCCCCGGACGTCCTCAATCAGTCGCAGCACATTGTCCCGGGTCAGCCGGTCGCGACCGTGGCCCGCCAGCCGCTCTATCGCTTTCACCAGCTCCTGGGCCTGATTGATGGCAGTGTTGTACAGGGCCTGCACGGCCTGGTCCGCACTGGCCTCGCGCACTCCCAGCAGCCAGTCGGCCACACGTCGGGCGCGGGCGGCCAGCTGCGTGCCTGGAACCCCCGGGTCCGGGGCAAAGCGTTGTGGTTGCAGCCAGAACGCAATTGCTTCGCCGAGGTCCGCGCCTGCCCCTGCGGTCGCCAGGCATTCGGCCACCGCGGCGTCCCAGGCCGGGCCACCGATACCGGGTACGGCGGCGACGGTGCGCGCCAGGGTCCGTCGCACGGATGCGGGCAGGGGCCCCACCGGATGCGACAGGAACTGGAACAGGGCGGTTGGGTTCAGGGGCTGCCAGAGCAGTTCGCAGGCCAGGGGCAACAGCTGGAACACGGG
>JBFHFJ010000163.1:0-7444 GCA_041583655.1 Haliea sp.
CCGCTGGTGCCGAGGGCAACAAAGCGCCGGCAACAACCCAGGCCAACTGCACCAGCAGCAGCAGCGCCGGAACAAGGCAGGCCAGCTCAATACGGCGCTCGGTGCGCAGCGGGTCCTGGGCCACGCGATAGCGGGATACCACCTTCTCCAGCAGCCTCATGCACGCACCCTCAGGGCGAGGACCTGCAGGGTGACATTGACCTCCTGTGTTTCCTCTTCCTGGCGCCGGCGACTGGCGCGACTGGGCCAAATCTCGACGGACTCGATCAACAACAGGGGCAGGTAGGCATTGAGGTCAGCAAGGGCGGTATCCAGCGCCGGCAGGTCGCCAGCGGCGGTAAGCTTGATTGCAATGCTATCGAAGCCCTCCTGCTCCCGTACCGGCAGGATCTGGCTGTTGCTGACCACGAGCCCGGCGGCGGCCAGGATTTCCCGCACGTTCTTTTGCAGGTTGGCGGCCACGCTGCCCGGATCGTCGGTCGCCGGATAGACCAGGTCCAGCACATCCGAACCCACCGCGCTTGCGGCGAGACGTACATCAGCTTCCCGGTCCAGGAGCCCCTGCAGGCGGGCGATACGCGGCTCCAGGCGCTCAAGCTCCGCCTGGTAATCGCCACGCATGCCGAGCAGACCGAATGCCACGTACAGCAGCAACAGCAGCGGCAAGGCCAGCGTGCCGAGCACCATGGCGGCGTAGCGGGGATTGTCACGCAGCCAGCTCACGGCGCCACCTCACGAAGGCGTATATTCACATTGAACTGCTCAATGCCGGTACTGCCAACAGCGGCGATACCCTGGTCGGAGACCTCCTCGAAGTCTGGCTGCCGGGTGAGTTCCTGGATCACGCTGGCCGCGTCTGCGGCCCGCCCGCGCAGCCGCAGGTCGCGACCGCGCAGGGTGAACTGCGCCACATAGGCCTCGTCGCCAAGCAATCGGGTGAGGCGGGCAAGCAGGGTATGGGGGTCCGGGTACTCACGCAGGTACTCGTTGACGGCGATGATGGTCTGGTTGGCCGCAGAGAGCGACTCACGCTGGCGCGTCACCTCTGCCGCCTCGCGCTCCACCCGGCTGGCCAGCGCCTCGTAGCGCTGCAACTCCAGGTACTTGCCGCCGGCGGCCACCGCCAGAACCAGCAGCAGCAGGAGCAGACCGCCACCGAGCAGAGTGGCGATGCGCAGCAGGCGGCGCTGGTAGCGGGCCAGACGCGCCGCCTCGCCAAACCCGACCAGAACGATGGGACGGTCACCGGACATTGCCCACACTTCACGCTCGTGAATATTGTGGATATCGTGGCGTTCACCCAGGTAGCGCATGGCGGCGCTGCGGGAGACGATTGCCAGCTCCACCCGCAGCCCGCGCTCCGTGCGCTCCACCAGCGACCAGCCGGCGGCGGTATCAGAGGCTGGAAACGGGCTGTTGGCCATCACTTCGAGCTGCATCACGGACTGCAGTTCGTCCTCCGCCGCCCGCGGCAAGGTCAGGGTCCTGAACAACACCAGGGCATCGGGCAGGCAAATGGCGAGGCAACTGGCGTCGCCGGTGGAGACAGGCGCTCCCGCGTGATAGCAGCGGCTGCCCGACTCGCCTTCCACGCGCACAATGTCGTCGAGGCGGGCGCGCACCGGGGAGCGGTCTCCCCACAGGAATTCGGCCCAGGCCACCTGCCAGTGGTGCCCTATCCGGCGCATGTCATACCCGAACAGGTGCCATTGTTGGGATCGGTCGAGCATAGGGCCTAAGGCGCTCCTGCGGTTGTTGTGTCACTGAGCACCCGCGGGGCCTCCGTGCGCGTAAATTGCCAGGGCAGGCCGCCGCCGCTGCCCCCCTGCAGGACGACCCAGCGCCGACGCAGCCAGGTCCGCCCGTTGTATTCCAGCAGCGCATCCAGGCGGTACGCCGCGCCATCTTCCATAATTATTTCATCACGAACGGCATCCAGGAGAGCGCGGTCAAAACCGGGCACCTGCAACCATCCTTCAACCGACTGCAGCTGGGGGACACCGATTCTCATGTCGCCCCGGGAGTTGCGGGATTGTAGCACAGTGTTTGCCATGCGCCGGGCTTCGCTCCGGGCCATAGCACCGGCGCTGGCGAACAATTCCTCGAGCTGTTCCGCACTGGCGCTGCGCAAGTCGAGCAGGCGGCCGGACGGGACCATGAGCACCCGTACCGGCAGCTCGCCAATACTGAAAACGTCATCGAGCAGCGGCTCCATATCGCCTCCAGAGCCGGCGTTCTGCCGCTCGCGCAGCTGCCCATGACGCGCCAGCAGCAGGTTGATTGCGCCGTCACCCGCGGCGGCCGTCTTCGCCCTGGCGATATGGGTCTGCGCCATGCGTACATCGGTGCGCGCCTCGGATACGATGCCCACCACCAGCAGGGACATGGCGGCAATAAACCACACCACCATGGCCAGCGCGACACCGCGCTGGCTCTCTTTAGGACGTCCCGGCACCCGGTAATATTCCCGCTGGCCACGAGGATTCACCGCGGCACCCCCATGACCAGCTCGGGCCAGAAGCGGTCCTGGCTGCGCAGGCGGATGCGCAGGGATGCGGGCACCGCACCACCGGCAGGCCACTCCGGCACCCAGTCTTCACCGAAGCTGCCACGGTAGGCCACCTCGAACAGCTGCAGGCCCTGAACCATGACCCGGGATGGGGTTTCCTCCCAGCTCACATTGCGGGCATCGCCCCGTGACTCCTGCCAGCGCAGCACCAGCTCGCCATCTTCCCGGGCCAGGCGCAGCAGATATTGGCCGCCGAAGTTCTCACCAAACATGATATTGGCCTTGAACACCAGTTCCGCTGCGGTACCCCCGAACCAGGCCGCGTCCGAGGGACCGCCGCCGAGGGTCAGGCCCTCGACTCCGCCCAAACCGCGGGCGGTGCTGTCGACCAGGTCCCGCAACAAGGTACTCACCGAACGCACTTCGTCCACCCGGGTCATCATCCGGTCCAGCGACTGCTGGGTGTTGGCGAAGGTGCGCAGGGCGGTTATGGTGGCGAGCATGATCAGCGACAGCACCGACAGCGCCACCACGACCTCAACCAGCGTAAAGCCTGCCTGGCGCCGGGTGGTCATGGCGCCGCCACGCCGGCCACCACGGAATGCAGCACCACCTGCCGGGCCCGCGTGCCGTCGGTCCAGCTGACGGATACTTCGATATCCTGCAGGGCCCCCCGGGGCAAATCCCCGGTAGCACTCCGGGTCGGCGAGGCCTGCACCCGCCAGAGGAAGCCGCCGGACGTCTCCCCCGTGCGGGCGAAGCCTCCCGCGGGCACGGCCGCGTTGTCAGCCAGCAGTGAGCGAGCCAGCTCAACGCCATAGGCGTACTTCTCATCCATGCGCACATTGCGGGTGGCACCGCTGGTAGCCTGGTACAGGGCGCCCAGGGACAGCCCAAGGATGGCCATCGCGACCAGCATTTCCAGCAGGGAGAAGCCCCGGGCAGGTCTAGCGTGCAGCATAGGTTTCCTGGGTCACTGACCCCAGCAGCCAGTCGACAGCAATACTGACGCCGACGCCACTGGCGGACTCGATATCCACCCCGCCGCCACTGGCACCGCCCTCGGGATAGAAGCGGATGATGCCGATACTGTCCTCGTTCAGCTCCCTGGCGGCATGCACCGTGAGGGAGACACTGTCCGGCAGGCGGTGCACCGAGCCGTTGAAGCTCAGGCTGCGCTCCCGGGGATTGACCGCGACGTTCTGTGCGCGACCGCTATTGACCGCCGTGTAGCGGGCGGATGCAAAAATGGTCACCACATCGCGCACGGCCTGCCGGTAGCGGATATTCTCATACAACTTCATGGTAGAGGGTACGGCCAGCGCCAGTACCAGGCCGGCAATCGCCAGCGCCGCCATCAACTCCAGCAGAGAGAACCCGGCTGCGGTACGCGGGGGCGTGCCAGTGGATGCCGGCACCCAGGCTTTACCAGTTGCCGACATCCTGGTCTTCACCCTCCCCACCGGGCGTGCCGTTCTGGCCGTAGGTGAAGATGTCGAGCTCCCCGCGCTCCCCCGGGTACTTGTAGTTGTACTCGCGATTCCAGGGGTCCAGCGGCACATTGGATTTCAGGTACGGGCCGTTCCAGCCGGCAGCATTGCCGGGTTTGCTCACCAGCGCTTCCAGCCCTTCGCTGGTGGAGGGAAAACGACCGACGTCCAGCTTGTACATCTCCAGCGCCTGCTCCAGATCCTTGATCTGCAGGGCGGCCGTCTTGGTCTTGGCACCGCCGAGCTGGTTCAGCACGCGCGGCCCCACCAGGCTCATGAGCAGGCCGAGAATGGCCAGCACCACCAACAGTTCCATCAGGGTAAAGCCCCGACCCAGGCGGCGGTTACCGCGACTGCGCGCTTGTTTGATCTGCATGCTCTTCACTTGCTCCCTCATGACAAAAATTTCAGGGGCGCTGCCCGACGGCTCAGATGGCCAGGTCGTTGACGGACAGGATACCCATCAGTATCGCGATAATGATCACCGCGATGAGAAAACCCATGCCGAGGATCAGCACGGGCTCCAGCAGGGTCAGCCCGCGCTTGACCCCAGCCTGGACATGACCATCGAAGACCTTGGCCAGCTCCAGCATCATCTTGTCCAGGCTCCCGGACTCCTCGCCCACCCGGGTCATCTGGATCACCATTGGCGTGAACAAACCTGTTTCCTCCAGTGCCACCGACATCCGCTTGCCAGACTTTACCGCCGGCGGCAGCACCTGCAGGGCCTGCCGGATCACCTGATTGTCGACAGTGTCTATGGCGATCGAGATCGCCTTGAGCAGCGATACCCCGTTGCCGAGCAGGGTGCCCACGGTGCGTGCGAATTTCGACACCTCAAACTTGAATACGATCCCCCCGGCCAGGGGCAGGCGCAGGAGGCGGGCGTCCTTGCTGGCCCTTCCCTGTTCCGTGCCCATCCAGCGGCGCAGCCAGAGACCACCCCCGACCAGCAACAGCAGCAACAGCCAGCCGAAATCGGCGATGAAATCAGCGGCGCCAATGACCATCGCGGTCAGGGGCGGCAACGCCTCCCCCATGTCCTCGAACAGGCTCTCGAACTGGGGAACGACGAACCCCAGCATGAGGACGATAGAGAGCACCGACACCACCAACAGGATGGCCGGGTAGATGAGCGCCGAAATCACGCTGTCGCGGTTGGCCTTCGCGTTCTCAAGATACTCCACCAGCCGGTCCAGCACCGCGGACAACTGGCCGCTGGCCTCACCCGAACGCACCATGTTGATGTAGAAACTGCCGAAGGCCGCCTCATGGGGGACCAGTGCCTGGCTCAGGGACTTGCCACCCTTGACCGCGGCCAGCAGGTCCTGCAGCAACGCCGCCAGCGCCGGCTCCGAGGCCATGTCGATCAGGACCTTGAGGGCGCGGTCCAGGGGCAGTCCCGCGCGCAGCAGCACGGCAAGCTCGCTGGTGGTAGACAGCACATCCTGGCGCTTGACCCCCCTGCCGGGGGATACTGCGGCGACGGCAATGCCCGGCTCCAGGCTGAGCAGGGTCAAACCCTGCCCACGCAACTGGCGGGAGGCAAGCTCCAGCCCCTCCGCTTCGATGGAGCCGTCCCTGGCCTTGCCATCACGGCCGATCGCCCTGTAGCGAAAATGCGCCACGCTACGCGCTCAGGCCGCGTCTGCGCCGGCCGCGTCGGCGCCGGACTCGCTCTGGTCCTGGGTGACCCGCATGACCTCCTCCAGCGAAGTCTCGCCGCGCACCACCTTGCGCAAGCCATCTTCATACAGGGTGATCATGCCCTGTCGCCGGGCCGCCGCGTGCAGCACAGTGGCATCGGCACCGCTCATGATGACCCGGTGCATCGCCTCGTCGAGGGAGAACAGCTCGTGGATCGCGGTGCGCCCCGCGTAGCCGGTTTCCAGGCAGTGGGCACAACCCCGCGCCTGGTATACCGTGGGGCTGGCGTCACCGAGGAAAGGCCCGAGGCCGTAGCGCCGCACAGCCTCGGCAGACAATTCCAGCGGCGCCTTGCAATGCCGGCAGAGGGTGCGCACCAGGCGCTGGGCCAGCACTCCGTTCACCGCGGAGGTGATCAGGTAGCGTTCCACACCCATGTCTTCCAGGCGGGTGATGGCGCCAGCGGCGGTATTGGTGTGCAGGGTGGAGAGCACGAGGTGACCGGTCAGCGCCGATTGCACCCCGATCTGGGCCGTTTCGGTATCGCGCATCTCACCGATCATGATGATGTCGGGGTCCTGGCGCAGTATCGCCCGCAGGGCGCGGGCGAAATTGAGTTCGATCTGGGCCTGCACCTGGATCTGGTTGACCCCCTGCAGCTGGTACTCCACCGGGTCTTCCACGGTGATGATCTTGAGCCGGTCGGAATCCAGCGAGGCCAGCGAGGCGTACAGGGTCGTGGTCTTGCCGGAGCCGGTTGGCCCGGTAACCAGCAACACGCCGTGGGGGCTGTCCAGCAAGCGGGTGTAGCGCTCCAGGGTGTCGGCGCTGAAGCCCATGTCGGTCAGGCTGAGCCGGATGTTACCCCGGTCCAGCACCCGCATCACGATACTTTCGCCGTGCACCGTGGGTATGGTGGAGACGCGCAGGTCCAGCTCGTGACCCTTGACCCGAATCATGATGCGGCCGTCCTGGGGCAGGCGCCGCTCGGCGATATTCATGTGGGCCAGCAGCTTGATCCTCGAGGCGATCGCTGCGCCCAGGTTGGCGGCCGGGGAATCGGCATACTCCTGCAACACGCCGTCCACCCGGTAACGCAGGTGCAGCCCGTCCTCGAAAGGCTCGACGTGGATGTCGGAGGCTCCCATATCCACGGCGCGATGAATGATCTGGTTGACCAGGCGAATGACCGGCGCTTCACTGGCCAGGTCCTTCAGGTGTTCGATGAAGTCGTCATCGCTCTGGCCGCCAAACTGGTCGCCCAGGGTTTCGCCGTCGTCTTCGCCTTCGGCGCCCTGCAAACGCAACTGCTGGGCCCGGGCGATGTCGCTTTCCAGGCCGAGAACAATGGTGACGGGGCGGTCCAGCGCCATGGCGAGGGCCTTGGCGAGGAATGGATCCTGGGGTACAGCCGCCGCGAAACGCACCCCGCTTTCTTCAACGGCCACGGGAACCACGGCGTTGTTGACCAGGAATTCCTGCGCGACCCCGTCCAGTGCCACCGCCTCCGCCGGGTAGTCCGAGGCCTGTTGCAGAGGAATGCCCAGCTGCTCGCTGAGTGCCAGTGCCACGTCCTGCTCCGACACCAGGCCCAGTTTCACCAGCACCTGGCCGAACAGGTCCCCCATCTCGCCCTGGGCGAACAGGGTACGTTCGACGTCCCGTTCGGACATTTTCCCCTGCTGTACCAGCAGTTCACCGAGTCTGGTCATGGTGCGCCGTCATTGCTCATGTCTAAAGTAGACGGTTCACAGCCCCAGCTGCTTCCCGCGATCGCGCGATTGTAGCACAGCCGGGA
>JBFHFJ010000164.1:0-7433 GCA_041583655.1 Haliea sp.
CGTAGATGGCGCGCCCGGCCAGCACGCCGACCCGCCAGTCGAAATCCGTGTACATGAACTCCTGGACCAGCACCAGGGCCGTATCGCTGAGCAGCTCCCGCAGCCTGGCGGCCAGCTCGGCGCGATTGGCAACCTTGTAAATCCCCTTGGAGAACGAGCCCTCCGGCATTTTCAGCACGCAGGGATAGCTGAACTGTGCCTCGATTTCGTCCAGTTCCGGCTCGGAGACACCAATCACCGTACGGGTTTTCAGCGAGGGCACCCGGTGGTAGCTGAAAGCATCGTGGAGGAATACCTTGTTGCAGCAGCGCAGGATGGAGGCGGAGTCGTCGATGACCACCAGGCCCTCGCGCTCAGCCTTGCGCGCCAGGCGGTAGGTATGATGATCGATCGCCGTGGTTTCGCGGATGAACAGCGCGTCGTACTGGGCGATCTGCGAAGCCTGGCTGGCGGTGATGGTCTCGGCCTGCATGCCGACCTTGGCCGCGGCCTTGATAAAGCGCTTGATCGCTTCCGTATCACTGGGCGGAATGGCCTCGTCAGGGTTGACCAGGATAGCCAGGTCCCAGCGCAGCTTCTTGCGTGAACCCGAGCTGCGCCATACCTGCTCGGTAAACTTCATCAGGCGCTGCTGGAACAGGTCGCGCTCGCGCTCGGCCAGGCGCGTGTAGCCGTGGCGGCGCACGACCAGCTTGAGACCATTCTCGTCCCGGGAGAGGCTGAAGAAGAGAATCGGGGCGGGATAGCGTTCAAACAGGCGCCGCACCGGTTTGCGCAGGCCTTCATCTTCGGTCCAGCCAAAGTAGGCCAGGAAATCCCGGGACTCCCCCTCCTGCAGCGGAGCCTGCGCAAACGCCGCCAGGTTGACGTCATCGTCCGGACCCAGGGTGAGGTCGCGAAGGTCGTTGATGGTACTCACGCTGGGCAAGACCCGGTGCTGGCGTGCCTCCGCCAACAGGGAACAGTAGTAGCCACGACTCAGGTAGTATTCGGTGTCACAGAGATTGATCAGCCGGGTCTTGGGCTCGTTGCGCTTGGGGAAATCCACCAGATAGCGCTCGAAGGATATGACCTCGAACTGGTCGCTCGCCAGGCGAGGGTCTTCTTCGTCAACAATGATAATGGTCTTGTGCATGCCGCCCCCTGTCAGGCCAGAGTCGCAAGGTCTTCCTTGCGCAACGCTTTGATCCGCGCGAGATGGTCCGCAGCGTATACCAGCTGCCGCCACGGCGCCAGCCAACAAGTGCCGCCGGCAGGCGGGCCACGGCCGCCCGAGGAGCCCTCAGAACGATCTGCCGGGCCCATCTCTGCGTACCACCGGCACACTCCACTACAATAGCCCTATGCGCGAACTCTACTGGTTACAACAGGACCTGCGACTGCGGGACAATCCGGGACTGCTGGCCCATGCAGCGGCCACCGAGCTGGTTCTGGTCTACATCTGGCAGGAGCCCCGCCCCTGGTGCAACCTCCGCGGCATCGGCCAGCAACGTCGGCGCGTGCAGCTGGAGCATCTGCAGGACCTGCGACAGGAGCTGCGCGCGATAGGCCAGGACCTGCTGTTCCTTGAGGGCCGCCCGGAGCAGCTGCTGCCGGCGCTGGTGCAACGCTGGCGGCTGGAGCGGGTCGGCACCAGCCGCTGCCCGGGGGACTACGAAACCCGCCAGCTCGAAACCCTGCGAGAACGCCTGCCGGTGCCCTTGCAGGTTCACGGCGGCAACACCCTGTTCGATCGCCAGACGCTGCCGTTTGCCCTGGAACAACTGCCCGGGCAATTCACACCCTTTCGCCGCGCGGTGGAAAAGCTGCCCGTGGCCACCCCCCTGCCGGCGCCGCAACGCCTGCCGCCGCCCCCCTCGGGAATGGCCTTCCCACCGCTGCCTGCGCCGGACATCGCGCCCCACACCTCACTTCCCCTGCGCGGCGGCAGTCGGGCGGGACACAGACGCCTGCAGCAGTTCACTTTCGGCGAGGAGGGCGTTGCCGAGTACAAGCTGAGGCGCAACTGCCTGGACCCCCTGAGCGGCTCCAGCACGCTGTCTCCCTGGCTGGCCAGCGGCGCCCTGTCGGCGCGGGAAGTGGCTGCCACTCTGGCCAACTTCGAGCAACAACGGCTGCGGAACGAATCCACCGGGTGGCTCTACCTGGAGCTGTTGTGGCGGGAGTACTTCCACTGGCGGGCCCTGCTGGATGGCCCGCGACTGTTTCGCTTCCACGGCCTGGGAACCGCCCGGAAAAACCGCTTCTGTACCTTTGATCCGCGGGCCTTCGCCCGCTGGTGCCAGGGGGACACCGACTACCCGCTGGTGAACGCCCTGCAGCGGCAGCTGCTGACCACTGGCTGGATGAGCAATCGCGGCCGGCAGATCAGCGCCAGCTGCCTCATCCATGAACTCGGACTGGACTGGCGCTACGGCGCCGCGTTCTTCGAGAAGCATCTCATCGACTACGACGTGGGCAGCAACTACGGCAACTGGCAGTACATCGCCGGGGTCGGTTGCGACCCCCGGGGAGGACGCCGGTTCAATCTGCAGAAACAGGCGGCAGAACACGACCCGGAAGGCATCTTCACCGCCAAGTGGGGCGGCAACCGGCCGCGTCAGCCGCTATATGTGACCGATGCCGCCGACTGGCCCCTGCCACCCCCTGAAGCGGGCGATGACCATGAAGGGGCCTGAACGGCCATCCAAGATCTGCCCGGTCTGTGAGCGGCCGTTCCAGTGGCGGGCTCGCTGGCGCCTCAACTGGGAGCAGGTAAAGTACTGCTCCCGCCGCTGTGCCGGCAAGCGGGGCACGCTCAAGCCGGGCCTGCCAGCAACTGCTCCAGGCAGCGATCGGCCCAGTCGGTAATCGCCTTGCGTTCCGCCGGCGCGCGCTTGCGCCAGTTCGCGGTGATCAGCCCCATGCGCGGATTCGCCGCCAGGTATTCCAGATGGCTGTCGATGAACCGCCAGTAGAGGGAGTTGAAGGGGCACGCCCCCTCCCCGGTCATCTTTGCCGGGCTGTACCGACAGGCCTTGCAGTGGTCACCCTGGCGCTGGATGTACTTGCCACTGGCGGCGTAGGGCTTGCTCGCCATCAGCCCCTCATCCGCATGCAGCGCCATGCCCAGGGTGTTCGGTAGTTCCACCCATTCGAATGCATCCACATATACCGCGAGGTACCAATCGCATACGGCCTGCACCTCCAGCCCCGCGAGCAGGGCAAAATTGCCGATTACCATCAGCCGCTGGATATGATGGGCATACCCCAGGTCCAGGGTCTGGCGCAGCGCGCTCTGCAGGCAGCGCAGGTCGGTGTCCGCGGTCCAGAAAAACTCAGGCAACGGCGCCCGGGCGGCGAAGGTGTTGCGCGATTTGTATTCCGGCATCGTCAACCAGTAGATGCCGCGCACATACTCTCGCCAGCCGAGGACCTGGCGGATAAATCCCTCCGCGGCGGCAAGACTGCAGTCCCCGTCGCGCCAGGCCTGCTCGACCTGCTGGCACAGGGGCAGCGGCTCCAGCAGGCCAATGTTGAGGTACATCGAAATCTTGCTGTGGAATACCCAGGGTGACTCCTCAACCAGCGCATCCTGGTAGGTACCAAAGCGCGGCAGAGCGTGGCGACAGAACCAGTCGAACTCCAGGCGGGCCTCAGCCGCCGTGCAGGCGTAGTTGAACTGGTCGAGATCCCCCGGATTGTCGGGAAAGGCGGCGGCGACCTCCGCCAGCACCGCCTGTGTGCAGTCGTCCCTGGGCAGCTGGCGGCGCGCCGGGATTGTCTCCTGCCCCCGCCAGCCGACACGATTCTCCTGGTCGAAATTCCACCTGTCACCGGCTGGCTGGCCGTCAACCTCAAGCAGGATGCCGTGCTTGCGGCGCATGTCCCGGTAGAAGTATTCCATGCGCAGCTGCTTGCGCCCCTCTGCCCAGGCGCGAAATTCCGCATGGCTGGCGAGGAAGCGGGTATCCTCCAGCACCTCGACCGGCACGCCCAGAGCCTGTTCCCAGCCCGCCATCTTTTCCCGCAGGCGATATTCACCGGGTTCGCAGACCCGGACCTCGCCGCGGGGTGTCTCCTCGAGCACCTGCGCCAGCGCCGCCTCAAGCGTGGGCAGGCCATCGCCGAGGGTGAAGTAGCGCACCTCGAACCCCCGCTGCCGCAACAGGTCCCGGAACTGGCGCATGGCGGCAAAGATCAGGGCAATCTTGTGCCGGCTGTGGCGCACGTACCCCGCCTCTTCCGCGACCTCCGCCAGCACGACGAGGTCGCTACCGGGGTCGGCCCCGACAAGCGCCGGGTTGGCCAGCGACAGCTGGTCACCCAGCACCAGAATGAGAGTGGATTCAGACATACCCTTGCTACGCGCCCCGGTCGCGGGCAGACCACGCCGCGGGCGCGCCGGACTACTCCTGCAGGAGCAGGGTCTCGCCAACCTGGGCGGCGCTGATGTCCGCCTCGCAGAATGGGAACCGCACCCACTGCTTGTCGGCATACAGCCGGGTCTGGTCGGCGAAATGGGGGGATTCCGGGTCGGTCGACTGCGACGGCACCAGGATGACATCCGCGATCGGGCATTCACTGGCATCCCAGGTCACCGCCTGGATGTAGGAGTTGCCGGCGCCGGGGTTGACGTATCCAGTGTCCGAGAGGCCCGCGCTGATGGCGCCGTAGACACCCATGAGGCCGGAGCCGCCGTGAATCGGCACCCGCTCGCCATTGCGCTCCAGAACCTGCACCTCACCCCAGGGCGCACCCAGGGCAACACCCGCTGCTTGCAGCCGGCTGCTGGCACGCGCGAGTGCATTGATCACCCGGTCGTGGTTGGCGGATACCGTGATATCGATGCCGGCCGGAGTATGTAGCGGATCGCCTGGATCGAAGTCCCGCGCCCAGAACTCGTCACTCTGGACAATATTCTGGAAGGGATTGCCCAGCTCATCTCTGATCACCCGCCAGAACTCCGTGAAAACCTGCGCTCCCCTGGAATCGACGTTCACCCGCCGGTCCCAGCCAGCGAGTACATTGCAGGCCTCCAGTACCGGTTCCGCCGCTTGCGTGGCACAGATGGCGAGGACATCGTCGAGCACGATCTCGGCGCCGTAGACCCGGTTGGCGTACATCAGGCCCTTCAGGGTCTCCAGGTCAAACAGGGGGTCGGGGTCCAGGCCATCGGTGCCCGCCTTCCGCTCTGCGACCATGATGTGCCCGATGCGGGTGCGCAGGAACTGCTGGCGCCCCTCATGACCCACGGGCCCCATGATCACCGGGAAACCCTCCAGCGGATTATTGGCATCGCTGAGCCAGTAGCTGTTGTTGCTGTTGCCGACGTAGTCCGTGGTCCGCAGTTGCGGCAGTTTCGAAGGCCCGTAGAGGTTACTGCCGGCGGGCGCCTCAGGGTCCGTACCCCACTCACAGAACGAATCGGAACCGTCCAGCGACAGGATCACCCCACTGGTGGCGGCGGCCAGAAATGGCCCTACCACTCCATTGATACAGCGATCCAGCTGTGCCTGGGTGACGTTGGGGACCGCCGACAACTCACTGTAGAAAGCGTTGCCGTCACGGTCCGCCGCCAGCTCGTGGAACACCGGGTTGCCAATCCCCTGCAGCGCTGCCACATACTCGTCGATCGACGCTGCCTGGCCCTTGTTGATCCACTGTTCAATACCGCGGATACCGGTGAGGATATTGGCGTCGCGGAAGGCCAGCACCGAACCATTGAACATCGGCCAGCCATCCAGCGCCGGGCTCACACCCTTGAGGTTCACCACCGGGCCGTAGTGCGAAACATAGAACACCTGCTGACGGTCTTCCAGGGTGCCGTCCTCCCGCTTGACCTGGATAGTCACGGTCTGCGGGACAATGTCGCGCCACTCGCCGTCGTAGGCATATTGCAGGGGATTATCCGGGTTCAGCTTCAGCTCATAGAGGCTGAAGCGATTCGCCAGGGACACGGTGTGGGTCCAGGCGACATCGCGGTTGAAGCCAATGCCTATGAAGGGGAAGCCGTGCAGCGCCGCGCCCGCAACATCGTAGGTGCCGGGCAGGGTAAGGTGGGCCTGGTACCAGGCGCCGGCGCCAAACCAGGGCTGATGGGGGTTGCCCAGCAGCATGCCGCTGCCGTCCCTGGTGGCATCCCGGCCCAGGGCCAGGCCGTTGCTGCCACGGTCCAGGCTACGGAGCCGTGCCGCCGCCGCGGACAGGGCGGCGGCATCCCGTTCCAGGCTGGCGGGCGAGGCATTGCCAGCGCCGTTCTCGGGGCCGGTGGTGGCCAGAATCGCGCGGCGGAATATGCCCTGCTCGGAGCTGCCACGCAGGGCCTCCCTGCGCAGGAAGAGAAAAAGGTCAACACTGTCAAACGCAGACACCCACGCCGCGTTGCGGCAACCGAGATCACCCTCGGGCAGGTTGTCGACTCCGGTCTCTTCCAGAAAGCGGTTCATGCCGCGGGTATACCCCTCGGCGAGGTCTCGGGCGAACTGCGGCAGGGCGGAAACAAATTCTTCGGCGAAGTCCTGCTTGTCGCCGTTGAGGAAGCGGAACAGGAAGTCCGACTCCACACTGCCCACATCCTCGCCCATCAATTCTGCGGAACGCCCGGTGGCAAACACGATCTCCCGCATCGCCACGCAGAAATTGTCCTGGGCATAGGCATAGCCGAAACCGTAACCGAGGCTGCCCCAGTCCTCCGCCTTGATATGGGGAATGCCGTACTCGGTGCGCCGCACTTCAGCGGAGTAGGTGAAGGAGGGCCGGGGCTCGGTCGGTACCGGCGGGGGCTGGTCGCTGGAGTCGGTGCAGGCAACGAGGACGAGCCCCAGCGCCAGAGCGGGCAGATAGCGGGGACGCATGGCGGGCCTCTTGTTATCGTGGGCGTGTGCAGGCCCCAGAATAACATCGCCCCCCCTTCCCGCAAACGTTCCGCCGGCAGGATGGTGGACACACACGGGACGGGTGAGCGGGCGGGTCGCTGGTTGAATTTACCCTGCCACGGACCGGCACCGCTGGCCGGGCTCCATCGGCGGTTTGTTTTCGCGCCCTGCTAGGGCCAGTTGCGAAGCAGCTGCTCGACTGCGCGCAGGGCCAGGGCGTGTATGGTGAAGGTCGGATTGACCGCACCTGAACCGGGAAACAGGCCGGGGCCTGCGATAAAAAGGTTCTCGATATCGTGACTCTGGCCATAACCATTGGTTACAGACTTCGCCGGATCCGTTCCCATGACCGTGCCCCCCATGATATGCATGCCGGCTTGCGGCCCCCGCCACTGCTCCCTGGCACCGGCCGCAGTAAACACAGCTTTCCCCTGTTCCAGGGCATGGGCGACCAGGGCGGCACCGGGCTTGTCGAGGTTGTGCACCGCGCGGGCCAGTGGCACGCCGAATGCATCGCGCTTGCCGCTCAGCTCCACCCTGTTTTCCGCAAGCGGAACATCCTCGGCAACCAGTGTC
>JBFHFJ010000165.1:0-7391 GCA_041583655.1 Haliea sp.
GCACTCAGGATGACGGCCACCAGGGCGAGCACGATCGCCGTGAACATGGTGACGCCAAGTACAATCGTCAGATTCATAACAACATTTCCGCCTAGAGGTTCATACCGCCGAAGGACATGAAGCCCAGCGACATCAGACCCACAGTGATAAAGGTTATGCCGAGCCCCTGCAAGCCATCGGGCACGTCACTGTACTTGAGCTTCTCGCGAATGCCCGCCAGGGCCACAATGGCCAGCGCCCATCCGAAACCCGAGCCGGCGCCGAAGACGACGCTTTCCGCGAAGGTATAGTCGCGTTCCACCATGAACAGGGCCGCGCCGAGAATGGCACAGTTTACCGTGATCAGGGGCAGGAAGACCCCCAGGGCGTTGTAGAGAGCGGGAACATACTTGTCCAGAAACATCTCCATAATCTGGACAATCGCCGCGATCACGCCGATATAGGACAGCAGGCCGAGGAAACTCAGGTCCACATCGGGCAGGCCGGCCCAGGCCAGGGCCCCATCCGCGAGAAGGTAGTTGTAGATCAGGTTGTTCACCGGCACAGTGATCGTCAGAACCACGATGACAGCGATGCCAAGACCGATGGCCGCCTGGACTTTCTTGGAGATCGCCAGGAAGGTGCACATGCCAAGGAAGAAGGCCAACGCCATGTTTTCGATAAACACGGCACGGATAAACAGGCTCAGGTACTGTTCCATTACGCGCCCTCCTCGGCGGCGGTGTGCTTGGCCATCCGGAAGTCCGGCGCCTCCACCTGCTTCTTGTCAAAGCTGCGCAGGATCCAGATGAACCCGCCTATCAGGAAAAAGGCACTCGGTGGCAGCAGCAGCAACCCGTTCGGGTTGTACCAGCCACCCTCTGTTACCAGCGGCAGCACCTCCATGCCAAACAACTTGCCCGAACCGAACAACTCGCGGACAAAGGCCACAGAGAGCAGCACGGTGCTGTAGCCAAGACCGTTGCCGATACCATCGATGAAACTGGGCATTGGCGGATTCTTCATGGCGAAGGCTTCGGCCCGCCCCATCACGATGCAGTTGGTGATGATCAGGCCCACGAATACGGACAACTGCTTGCTGATTTCATAGGCTACCGCCTTCAGCACCTGGTCGACCACGATCACCAGCGAGGCGATGATGGTCATCTGCACGATGATCCGGATGCTGCCCGGGATCTGGGCCCGGATCATGGAGATGAACAGGTTGGAAAACGCCGTCACCAGAGTCAGCGCGATACACATCACCACGGTTACCTGGAGTGAGGAGGTCACCGCCAGCGCGGAACAGATACCGAGAATTTGCAGCGCGATCGGGTTGTTCTTGAAGATCGGCGTTACCAGGGTCTCTTTCATAGTCGACATGTCAGGCCTCCCCGGCTTTCAGGTTAGTGAGAAACGAAGCGTAGCCCTGCTCACCGAGCCAGAAGTGCACCAGCTGGGTGACACCGCGGGACGTAAGCGTGGCCCCGGAAAGGCCGTCCACCCGCCAGCGGGCATCTGGGCTGTCACTGTCGACACTGCCCTTGGCCAGGGCCAGCTCGACCTCACCGTCGCGGTAGACCTGCTTGCCTGGCCACTGAGCTTTCCAGCGCGGGTTGTCCACTTCGCCGCCAAGCCCGGGAGTCTCCCCGTGCTCGTAAAAACCCAGCCCAGCAACGGTGTTACCGTCCGCCTCAAGGGCGATGAAACCGTACAGGGTCGACCAGAGGCCGTAACCGCGAACCGGCAGGATAACCTTGTCCAGCTCCCCGTTTGCCGTTTCAGCCAGATAAACCAGGGCGTAGTCCTCGCGGCGGCCAAGGCCGGCGATATCCGCTTCCTGGGAGAGGTTCATTGAGCGGGCAGGGTCCTTGGCCGCCTTGACCGGCTCATAACTTGCCGGATCAACATCGTCCGTGAAGCGCCCGGTGCGCAGGTCCACCACCCGGGTCTGGATCTGGGCGAACTGCTCCTCAATAGAGGCACCCTCCTCCAGCATGCCCGCGGCAGCGAGAATATTGCGCTTGCGATCCAGGGTCTTGTTGGCCTCCTGGGCTGGCTTCAGCATCACCGCAGCGGTGGAAACCACCACCGAGCAGACAATGCAGAGGGAGAAGGCGACCAGCAGGGTTTTCCTGATGCCGTCATTCTTGGACACGGGCAAGCCTCCGTTTGATGTTGGACTGGATCACGAAGTGATCCATGAGCGGAGCGAACAGGTTCGCGAACAGGATTGCCAGCATGATGCCCTCGGGAAATGCCGGGTTGACCACCCGGATCAGCACACACATCAGGCCAATCAGAATGCCGTAGGCGAACTTGCCGGTATTGGTGTAGGCGGCAGAAACCGGGTCGGTGGCCATGAACATCATGCCAAAGGCAAAGCCGCCAACCACCAGGTGCCAGTACCAGGGCATGCCAAAAGCCGGATTGGTGTCGGAACCGATGATGTTGAACAGGGTAGAAAGGGCCACCATGCCCAGGAACACGCCGGCCACAATGCGCCAGGAAGCGATGCGGGTCACCAGCAGCAGCGCGCCGCCGATAAGGATCGCCAGGGTTGAGGTCTCACCGATGGAGCCGGGAATCGATCCGGTGAAGGCCTGCATCCAGGTGATCTGCTGCTCCAGTGCCGCCATGCCATCCGAGGCCACCACAGAGAGCGGGGTGGCCCCCGTGTAGCCGTCCACCGCAGTCCATACCGCATCACCCGACATCTGTGCCGGGTAGGCGAAATAGAGGAACGCGCGACCGGTCAGGGCCGGGTTGAGGAAGTTCTTGCCAGTCCCGCCGAAGACTTCCTTGCCGATCACCACACCGAAGCTGATGCCCAGGGCGACCTGCCACAGGGGGACATCCGGCGGACAGATCAGCGCAAACAGGATCGAGGTGACGAAGAAGCCCTCGTTCACCTCGTGGCCGCGCTTCATGGCGAACAGCACCTCCCAGAAGCCGCCGACGATGAAAGTGGTAGCGTAGATAGGGAGAAAATAAAGCGCGCCGAAGAAAAAGCAATCCCACAGGCTGCCGGGATCGTAACCGCCGAAGGCGGCAATCAGGCTGCCGCGCCAACCCTCAACCTGGCCACCGCTGGCAGCGAGGATGTCATTGGCCTGGAAACCCAGGTTGTACATGCCATAGAACATGGCCGGAAAAGCCGCGAACCAGACGGTGATCATGATTCGCTTGAGGTCAACCCCGTCGCGAACGTGTGCCGTGCTGCGGGTTACCGAAGCGGGAGAGTAGAAGATGGTATCTACCGCTTCGTAGAGCGGATACCACTTCTTGTAGCGTCCACCCTCTTCGAAATGGTGTTCGAGCCCGTCAAGGATCTTGCGCAGTCCCACGGTCTAACCCTCCTTCTCAATGCGTGTCAGGTTGTCCCGCAAAATGGGACCGTACTCGTACTTGCCCGGGCAAACGTAGGTGCACAACGCCAGGTCTTCCTCATCCAGGTCCAGGCAACCCAGGGACTGGGCAGTCTCTGTGTCGCCCACGATCAGGGCCCGCAGCATGTGGGTGGGCAGGTAGTCCTGGGGTACCACCGTTTCGTAGGTACCCACCGGAACCATGGCGCGCTGACTGCCGTTGGTGGTGGTGGTCATGGCCAGGGGCTTGAGGCCGAACAGGCTGCTCAGGTAGATGCCGAGGCTGGAGTGTTTCTCCGCGCCCGGCGAGAGCCAGCCCATGAAGGCCCGGTCGCGGCCTTCGCGCAACACACTGACCTGGTTGTGGTAGCGGCCGAGGTAGGCGGTCGGCGCCTGCACCCGGCGGCCGCCGAGAACGGAACCGGATATCACCCGGTTGTCACCCTCTTTCAATTCGCCCGCACACAGGGCCTGCAGGTCGGCACCCAGGCGGGTGCGCAGCAGGCGCGGATTTTCCACCTGTGGGCCGGCCAGGGCGATCACCCGGGTGGTGTGGATCTGGCCATCCAGGAACAGGCGCCCGATGGCGATGACGTCCTGGTAGCCTATCGTCCAGACGACCTTGCTGGCACTGATGCCGCCGAGAATGAAGTGGATATGGGTGCCGGCGAGTCCTGCGGGATGGGGCCCGACAAATTCAGCCAGTTCTATGTTGCCTGCCTGCCCGCGCGGCAGACCGGCGCCCGCCGCACTGCACAGGTAGACTTTGCCAGTGGTGAGGCGAGCCAGCAGGTCCTGGCCCAGGGCAAAGGCTTCAGGCTCCTCGGCGATGACCAGCGCGGGATCCGCTGCCAGCGGGTGCGTGTCGATAGCAGTGATGAAGATGGCCGCCGCTTCGGCATCCAGTGCCGGCACCCGGCTGAAAGGGCGCGTACGCAGTGCGGTCCACTGCCCGGAAAGGTTGAGGTTGTCGCGGATGGTCCCGGGGTCGAGCTTGCGAGCTTCCTCGGCGCTCCAGGTGGGGAAGCTCTCGGAAGCATCGCCCTCCACCTCAATGACTACCGATTGCAGGGCCCGGCGGGCGCCGCGATTGATGGCTGAGACTACGCCACCCGCAGGTGCGGTGTAGCGAACACCCTCGGTCTTCTTGTCAGTGAAGAGCAGTTGCCCCGCCTTGACCCGGTCGCCCTCGGCGACTTCCATGGTCGGCTTCATGCCCACGTAGTCAGGCCCAACCAATGCCACGGCGCGAGCGGCGGTGGCGTCTTCAATGGCTTGCTTGGGAGCGCCCTGGATGGGGATGTCCATGCCCCGCTTGATCTTGATCATACGATCTGCCTACAGGTTCATAAGTAAGTGTGGCGGCCAAGGCCGTGTTGCAGAGCGGCGAACCGCTGGCGGTGGTCGCGCCCTGCCGGGGCGCTGCGGCGGCAGTGGGCTCTGGCCCCTTCCACCGCCTGAATCCAGGCCGCGCGCATTATAGCGGAACCCGCCGCCAAAAGACTACTGTGCACAGGAGTTGTCGCCTGCTTGTCAACAACTCTACCGCGTTGCCAGCAGGCTCACGACTTCTTCGGGTAGCGGGCATACTTTATCCCGGCCATCTGCTCCAGGATCCGGTACACCTGGCAGCTGTATCCAAACTCGTTGTCGTACCACAGGTAAAGCACGACCTGGGTGCCGTTGACGATGGTGGCCTGGGCGTCGAAGATGCAGGCGTGCCTGGAGCCCACAAAATCGCTGGAAACGACTTCGGGGGAGTTGGAGTAGTCAATCTGCTTGCGCATATCAGAGTGCAGCGCCATATAGCGCATGTACTCGTTGACATCGTCTTTGGTGGTGGCCTTGCCCAGGGTCAGATTGAGGATGGCCATTGACACGTTGGGGATGGGCACCCGGATGGCATTGCCGGTAAGCTTGCCTTCCAGTTGCGGCAACACCTTGCCGACCGCTTTGGCGGCGCCGGTCTCGGTGATCACCATGTTCAGCGGTGCGCTGCGACCGCGCCGATCTGCCTTGTGATAGTTGTCAATCAGATTCTGGTCGTTGGTGTAGGCGTGCACTGTCTCCACGTGCCCGCTGATGATTCCGAAGCGGTCGTCCATGGCTTTCAGCGGCGGCACGATGGCATTGGTAGTGCAGGACGCCGCGGAAATGATCCGGTCGTCTTCCTCTATGGTGCCATTATTGATGCCGGCGACGACGTTTTTCATGTCGCCCTTGCCGGGGGCCGTGAGGATCACCTTGCGCACACCCTTGCATTTCAGGTGCTGGGAAAGGCCGGCCTCGTCACGCCAGACGCCGGTGTTGTCGATCACAATGGCGTCGTTGATGCCGTAGGCGGTGTAGTCGATGCTGTCCGGGGAATCAGCGTAGATCACCTTGACTTCATTGCCGTTTGCAACGAAGGACTGGCGCTCCTCATCGACCCGAATGGTTCCGTCGAAAGCGCCGTGCACCGAATCCCTGCGCAGCAGGCTGGCGCGCTTGACCAGGTCGTCCGGCGCACTGCCCTTGCGAACCACCACCGCCCGCAGGCGCAGGGAGTCGCCGCCATCGGTTTTGTCGATAAGAATGCGGGCCAGCAGCCGACCGATACGGCCAAAACCGTAGAGAACGACGTCTACCGGGCCGGCAACCGGGCGTGTATCGCTCCCGATCAGGTCCGCCACCTGCTGGCGGACATATTCCTCCACGCTCATGCCGGCACCGGCGCCCTTGTCGTAATACTCGACCGCGAGCCGGCCGATATCGATATGGGCGGGGCCGAGGTCGAGTGCGGACAGGGCCTTGACCACCGGAAAGGTCTCGAACTCTGACAGCTCGTTCTCTTCCACCTGCCGCACATAGCGGTGGTCCTTCATGATCTGGGTGACAGACTGGTTGACCAGTGACTTGCCATAGATGTAGCACTTGACGTTCTTGCGGCGGGAGAGCTCGCCGACCAGCGGGATCATGCCCTCCGCCAGCGCCTCGCGCTCCTTCCAGTCCCTGAAATAATCATCGGGACGCTCTCGCTTGCGTTCGTTCACTCGTATCTCACCTGTCTGCGGGGGAATCCGGGGTTCCAACGGGCGCGTATTATCCCGTTCTGCCCCGTCGAGGGCAAGGCACTGTGGTACTTTTCACCGCGCGCCTTACAATAGACGCCCTGTATTCGCCAACTTCCGGTCAGCCATGTTCACACCCCTGCTTGCAAGCACCCCCTGGCCCGCCAAACCCGGCAGCCGCACCGCGATGGGCCCCTTTCACGGCTGCGCCGAAGCCCGCTGTATCGCCGAGCTGGCCCGTCCCGGTGAATTACTGCTGGTCATTACCGCAGACACCAGCTCCGCACTGGCGCTGGAGCGGGAACTGCCTTTTTTCCTCGGCGAGGACATTGCCATCCTCGCCTTCCCGGACTGGGAGACCCTGCCCTACGACAATTTCTCTCCCCACCAGGACATCGTCTCGGAGCGCCTGCAGACCCTCTACCGCCTGCCGAGCCTGGCGGCGGGAATTCTCATCGTGCCGGTGCCCACCTTGATGCACCGGCTGGCACCCGCATCCTACATCGCCGGGTCCAGCCTGGTGTTGGAGCCGGGGCAGACTCTGGATCGCGACAGCTTCAGTCGCAACCTGGAGCGCAACGGCTACCACAATGTCGACACGGTCTACGAGCACGGTGAATTTGCCCTGCGCGGCTCACTGTTGGACATCTTCCCGATGGGCAGCGAGTTGCCGTTCCGGGTCGACCTGCTCGACGACGAGGTCGACAGCCTGCGTACGTTCAACCCCGAAACCCAGCGTACAATCGATAAAGTCGCGGCCATCAACCTGCTTCCCGCCCGGGAATATCCCCTGAACCGCGCCGCCATCGACCGCTTCCGCCTGAACTGGTATGACGCCTTCGATGTCGACCACGATGCCTGCCCGGTCTATTCCGAGGTCAGTGCCGGCCGCTCTCCCGGTGGCTGCGAATACTACCTGCCGCTGTTTTTCGAGCAATGCGCCACCCTGTTTGACTACCTGCCAGCTGGCACGCCTGTCATTGCCATTGGCGAC
>JBFHFJ010000166.1:0-7378 GCA_041583655.1 Haliea sp.
ATAGTCCCACATCGTGTAGCCGAGGAAGCTGTTGACGAACATGTTCGGCTGGTGCATGTGACAGGACATGCACTGGGCGGTGGGAATGGCGCGGGTGAAGGCGTGTTTGAGCGGGTGTCCCTTGCGATCCTTGGGTATGGTCGGGTCCACTGTCTGGGACTTGCCGGTGTGCCCGTACTGCGCGTACTGGGCGGAATGGCGCGGGTCGCGGTCGTTGGCGTAGACCACGTGACAGGCCGCACAGCCGGACTGGCGGTAATCGCCGGGCTGGTCGTTGGTGCCCAGGAACCAGGTATGGGGGTCGTTCAGGCGGGTCTTGGTGATGTTGATGACCGGCACTGAAATCCTCGCACCCGTGCCGGGGCCACGGTTGGACTGGCGGAAGTCAGGGCGACCGGGTTCCTCGATACGCTGCAGCTGGCCCAGGGCATTGGGCAGCCCCGTCTCCGGGAACAGGTTGGTGATATTGCGGCCGCCGCGCTCGAACACGCGGAAGATGTCCCCGGGCTTGATCGTTTCCCAGGCCGGCAGCGGGTACAAGGCCGGCAGGATGCTCTGCATGGTCATCTCGGCGGTGGGCTGGATCGGCCCGGGAATCATCGCCGGCTCCCCTTCCCGGGTATAGCCCTCACCCAGGATGTAGCGCTTGTAGGGCAGGATGCCGTTGTTGTACGCGGCCCCGCCCCAGAGCATGGCCGAGGTGGCCATCAGGCTGCGCTCCGCCGCCTCGATGATGGGCAGGTGACAGGCGCCGCAGGCCTCCCGGGCTATGCGGTAGTCCGAGGGATTGATGAAGCGCGTGAACTCCGGACTCTCCCTGTTGAGCAGGGTGTAGGTGCGCTCGGGATTGGCACTGGATGGATAGTGCCAGGACTTGGGGTAGCGCGGCAGCACATGGGCCCGCTCCATCACCGCCAGGTACGCCGGATCCCCGATCCCGTTGCCGCTGGTGCGCCGCACATCGGCATTGCCGCCGTGGCAGTCGGTACAGCCCAGCTTGACCGCTGGATTGGCGTGCATGGTTTTCTCGTCGGTCTCGGTGTGGCAGGTGACACAGCCCGCGGATTTCGCCTCCATCTGTTCATTGCTCTGGCTGACCGGCGCGTTGGGCGCTGTCACATAGACGCGCTCCACTGCCTCCTCGCCGCCGGCCCCATGGACCAGGCTCATCGGCAGCGCCAACAACCCGGCCAGCAGGCCTGCAGCCCGCCAGTGATTGGGCTTGCCGGTATGTCCAGTGTGATCAGGTGTGCTCATAGCGGCCACTCAGAATGTCAGTATTACGTTGCACAAAAGGGAGTACGGGTCTTCGTCCCCGTACAGGTCCTGATAGCCCTGCCCGGACAGCAGCTGTGCATAGGACAGCCGCACGACCACGTTCTGGCTCATGAACGGGCGCCAGATCACTGCCGCAGAGAGGTCCAGGCCTATCTCGCTGTCGACATTGGCCTGCTGCCGCGCCACCTCCAGCACCTCGTTTTCGGCGAAGTCCAGGTAGTTGGCGTTGAATGACAGGCGCAGCTCGGGCAGCAGGTCCATGTCCACGCCACCGCCGAGCAGGAACACGCCCGGGTTGGTGAAGTTCGACTGGCCGTGCTCCTTCGAGGAGCGCAGGGAGTTCAGGACCCCGTTGCGCTGGGACAGGGCCACCCGGCCGCCACCGATCAGGGGCAGGCCCTGGCGGATGTAATAGCTGGTGTCGGCGCCGGCGAACTGGGGATTCTCGAAAATGGCATCGAAGCCCGTGCTCTTGCCGTCAAACGGGTCGTCGTCGCCACTGCCGTAGAGGAAGGAGAGGCGGGCGCGGATCCAGTCGAAGTCCATTGACGGCTCGGCGGCGAAGAAGAAGGCCTCGACATCCGACTTGCGGCCACTGAATACCGCGTCCTTTTCCTCACCCAGGGCGACATACAGGGATGTGGTGAGATTCAGGCGCCCGAAGTGGCCGTCACCGTTGTAGCCTAGGTAAAAGACATCATATTCCCGCAGGCGCTCTTCCCCCACGGACGCAGGCCGCTGGATGAACTCGTTGGTGTCGTAGAACACCTCGTCTTCCCGGTTGCGGTTGTAGATCAGGCTGGCCTGGGAAAAGAACCCGAGTTTCGGGAAATCCTGCCAGTAGACATTGGCGACAAAGACATCGTCGTCGCGCAGGCTTTCGCTTACGTCATTGAGGCCGCTGTTGGTGTCCTTCTCCATGCGCCGGAACCAGGCCAGGTTGTACTGGAAATGGTTGTTGTCGCGGGTCCCGAACAGGCGCACCCCAAAGGGCGCGTCCTGGAACAGGAAGCCGCGGAAGTCGCTGGAGAAGGGCTGGATGCCGACCCGCACCGAGTCAAAATCGTAGCGGTCGGAGACATCGCGCAGGTGCTTGTCGACAAACGCGGCCTGTATACCGACATGGTTGTCGCTGCGGGTGCGACCGTCGCGGGGATCCGCATTGACGCCGAGAATTTCGTCCAGTTCGGTGTAGTTGTAGTTGAAGACCGGGGTGAAGCGGAACTCCCAGTCGGGCGGCCGAAACACGGTATCGCCCTTGTAGTAGACCAGCTCCACCGCCAGGTTCTGGTTGAACAGGTACTGCTCGGTGTTTCCCAGCACATCCAGCGAGCCCGGGTCACCGGTGCTCTGGCCACCGACGGGAGTCGGCACCTCACGCAGCTCCAGTACCGAGTCGGAGATGGCGATGATATTGAAGAACCAGTCATCGTGGATGGGCTTGTCACCCTTGATCGTGTTCTGGTTGTAGGGATCCCACCAGTTGTCCTTGTAACCGAGGCTGTCGACAATGCGCCAGCGGTCGGGAATGGGAACCAGCTCCACATACTGCTCCGCGGTCGGCCGGGGAATGGAGGAATAGCGCCGCGGCAACACCGTGCGAGGCGCTGCCGCCACCGGCACCTCGCGAAGCACCTCACCGGTTGCCTCGTCGACAGTGACCTCCCGGTAGGTGCAATCTCGGTTGGAGCCGCCGGCGCGGCGCCGGGTGCTGCGGCCGCGGTCGCGGGGGTCGAGGTCATCGCAGTAAACCAGGTCTGGCTCCGGCTCCTGCGCCACAGCCACGCCGGGCGATGCCGCGGCACCCAGCAACAGGACCAGGCTCAGGGCGGAGACTCCCGCCAAGGCGGGGACAGTCAGTGATGGATGCTTGACCATAGCGCTCACTTCCCTGCACACACTTGCTGTGCGTCGCTGTTGATGAACGGCGTTTGCGGGCACTGGATGTAGCGCAGGCGTACTCCGCCGGGTGTCAGCCGGTCGGCGCGAATTTCCGCCGGCGCATTGTTGATTGCCCCTCCCAGCACTTCGCCGGCCTCGTGTACGCCGAGGAAGGAAATCATGTCGTCCTGCTCGATGCCGTCGCCGGACACCCCGATGCCGCCAATGAGCGTAGCGCCCCGGTACACCGGCACGCTGCCGGGAAATATCTGGATCCCGTTCGCTACCCTTGGCTGTGCGGACTGGGCACAGTTAGGCCCCACATCGGTATCGGAAAGGCCCGCCACAAAGGCGATGTGGGCAATGATGTTGTTGAACGACAGGTCCAGTTGCAGCCCCGTCGAGAACACGCTCCACTCGCCATCATAGGATTTGCTGAAGGGGCCGTTGCTATTGCCAATGATGCCGTCTGGGTAGAACGGCCGGGAAAGATTGCCGCCGGCGCGGTCGGAGAAGGCGGTGCCATCGGTAAGTGCCTGGGGGCCGATGAACAGCTGGGCCGCATCCACGTAGTCGCCGATGTTCACCGTGGCCGCAGGGCTCAGGTCCGGGTTCAGGTACTGGGTTGGCGCGGTGATCCCGCGCAGGAAATCCGCTGCATCCCGGGACGAGAACAGTACCGCAGTGCGCGCCTTCTGCAGCGACACGTCGGCACCGAACATGGGGCCATCGCGGGTGCGCAGCATGCCGAGGATGGCGCCGCGGCTGTCGACCACCGACACTGTGACCCGTGCGGGCGTTCCTATAGGCCGGCGGATCTGGGCGCGGGCGCGGTTGGCAACACCAATCGCGCTGGTGAGAAGCTGCCGCACTTCCTGCGCACTGAATGCCGCTTCGCCAAGCTCCGCGCTGTCTGTGCCGGCGCGCGGCGGGTAGCGGTTGTTGTTGCCGCCATCGACAAACACGAAGGCGTCCAGGTCGGGGAAATCGGTGGCCGGGCGCACGCCGGACTCGGGCTGGCCAAAGGCCATGCCACGGCGGATCTGGCCGTCGCTGTAACCCCGCACCGCCAGCAGTGCGCCCGCTCCCGCAAGGCTGGCAAAATCGGGCGCCTGGGCCGGATCCGCCGGCAGGTCCTCCAGGTCCACATCACTGAAGCGGAAAACCTTGCCTTCCACGGTGATGCGCTCAGCCCGCCGGTCCAGCGGCGCGATAAAGCCGAAGCTGGCGGCAAGGGCAATCTGCTCGTCCACATCAACATCCCTGTCCAGCAGGCTCTTGTCGATGCTGTAGCGGCCATCGGCGATCACGCCGACCCCACCCACGGGCGTACCGCCCTTGTACAGCGGGAAGCCGCCCGGGTCAGCCGCCAGACCCAGGGGCGAGCGGCGCGGGCCCACCCCTAGCTCGACGCCACCGACGGTGAAATCGGAACAGGCCAGCTGGCTGAACTGTACGCCGAACAGCGGCCCCGCTGGCTGGTTGCGCTCACCGGGGTTGAAGTGCTCCTGGACGATCTGGTTCGCCGTGCGCGTGGTAAAGGCGTTGCCCTCGCTGGACAGGTAGGCGCCGGTAATCGCCTTGGTAATTGCCGCCAGGGCATCCCCGCCCACCGACACCGGGAGCACGACACCCTCCAGGCCGGTGGTAACCTGCACCGGGAAGTCGGTCGCCAGTTCCACATCATTGCTGGCATCGACACCGGCCATCCGGTACACCGCCAGCACGTTACCGACACGATCAACTACCGCAATGGTGGCCGCCACCCCCAGGGCCTCGGCCTGGTGCACCCCCTGGGCCAGCACCCGGCGCACATCGGCCTGGTCAAGAAAGCTGGTGGCCGAGGCGCACTGGCCCTCGCAGGGGGCGTTGTCGGGGGCGCGATCCGGGGAGCTGCCCTCGGTGCTGCCGCCGCCCCCTCCGCCACAGCCCGCGACCAGGGTGACACCAAAAAGACAGATCAGCCGCCGTATCATGGTGCTCCCCCCTGCAATATTGCTGTATCACGCGCCAGTCGGGACAGTGTGCCCTCGTCCGGGTGGAAAGCGTGGCAACTTACACAGTCCAGAGTCGCCGCCCCCCTGTCTTCGCCATGGCAGGCCAGGCAGTTGTCCTGGTTGGGCATGAGAATATCCTCCGCCGCATCGGACGCTGAGGCTTCGTGGCAGGTCTCGCAGACCTGATCCGGATTATCCGCCGCCTGACTCTGGTGACCGTGGTGGTCAAACCGGGCCTGTGGGTACCAGTCGTTCGTCAGGCGGATCGGCTGCACGAACCAGCGATCGTTGATGTCCGCCAGCCCCGTTTCCAGCACCTCGTGACAGGTGATGCAACCTGTGTTGGCGAACTGGTATTCAGCTTCCCTGAGGGCCTCGGCCCTGCCGCAGTCGAGGCCGCTGCCCTCGCAGCTGGCGGCAGACTCGCGCTTGCCGGGCACCCGCCGCGGCTTCTGGGCCGCGCGCTGGCGACGCAGCTCCGGGTCGGTAAACTCGCGGATGAAATGTGCCTCCATGGCGACGATCGCGGCCCGCAGGTCACCGTGGGGAAGCTCCAGCTCGGGCTCGAAGATATCGAAACTCAGGCCGTGACAGCTGCGACAGTGGGCGTCCATGCTGATCGGCTCGAAGTGCTCCCCATCATCCTTGAGCGTGTGGCAGCTGGCACACTCGAGGGCGGCCCCGGTGCCCTCGTGCTGCACTTTGTCGGGATCAAGATGCACCGCGTGGGTAAATTTGAGATTGGAGGTCTCCCGCAGGGGCTCGGGACCCGGGCGCACCCGGCGCACTTCCCAGCCATGGGCGGCACCGATTCCCTGCGGCTCCAGCAGACCCAGGCGGAAGGTGGGATGGCCGGCGGCGGTAAAGGCCGTCACCGCCTCCATGGGCAGTTTGCCGGGCACCTCCCAGGCACCGGGACCTGCGTGGCAGTCCACGCACAGCCCCTTGTCGCGGCGGGACACCATCGCCGGCTCATTGTGCTCCCGGTGGCAGGAGGCGCAGCGGACATCGGTAAAGGCATGGGCGTCGTGAATGGCAACGTCCACGTGCTCGGTCATGTCGCGATGGCAATCCAGGCAGGCACCGTCCTGCACCATCACAAAGGGCTTCTGGTGACAGGCCTGGCACTCCTGGGCAATACCCGAGGCCTGGTGGGCGGACACCAGTGGCCCGCTGGACCAGAGGCCGTCATCGGGCAGCGGCGTGCTGCGCAGGGTATCCGCGATATCGCTGCGCCACAGCCCCGCTGCGGGCACCACCAGGCACAGCAACAGAACCGCCAGGCCCAGCAGCCAGCTGGTCTTGCGCATACTCCAGGTATGCCGCTCCAGGCTGACATCACCGGCGAAGGTGCTGGCGGGCTTGCCCCGGGCTCGCAGCTGCAGCGCAAAATCGAACCCCTGGGGCGGTGCGATGACTTCCAGGGCATAGCCCGGCAACTCGAAGGCGTCTCCCACCGCCAGCGTCGCCTTGCTGCTGGCGACACCGGCCACCGCGATGACCGGGCGCCTTGCGCTGATACGCCCGGCGCCGCCGCCGGTGGCCTGTATGGTGACATCCCCGCCGACGCCGGGCAGAGGTACCATGGCGCCGGGCTCGCCACCGAGTGTGAGCTTGTCGCCCTGATATTCGGTCTCCAGCGCTTCGCCGCTAGCGCGACCGGTCAGTTTGCGAACCAGAAAGTACATCGGGCTACCAGTAAATGAAGACGGAGAGGATGTGGACCACCAGTGCCACCAGCAGACCCACCGTCAGGGGAACATGGAAATACAGCCAGATCTTCATCAGGCCCCGTAGCTGCACCTCGCGCCGTATCTGGTGCAGCAGCACCTGGCGGCGGCCGAACAGACCCAGAAGCTCATTCAGCACTTCCGCCTCCGACTGCTTGCGGGCGTCGGGTATACGCCCGGCCAGGTGACCGATCACGACCTCCTGCTCCACGTTCGGCAGCGCCTGGGCCTTCTGGCTGCTGTCCCCGGGCACCAGGACCCGGGACCGGTCCCGGGCCAGCAACTGCGGCCAGGCCGAACAGGCATTGCTGCAGGTGCTGCATGAACGGCCGGACGCGGTCCTGGTGGAGTACGGCAGTGCCGACTTCGATGCGTTGTCGTTCTGCTCGCGCGTGCGCGATCGCGTGCGCGACATCCCGGTGCTGCTGGTGGTGGCCGGCAACCAGGAGATCAGCGATGCGCAGGCGCTGGAGAACGGCGCGGCCGACGTGC
>JBFHFJ010000167.1:0-7377 GCA_041583655.1 Haliea sp.
CACGGGGCCAAGCGCTTTGCCTCCGGTGGCTACGAGACCCTGCCCACCTTCGAGGTGCCGAAGGTAGTGCTGGACGCGGCACTCAAGGCCTGCAAGGTGGTCGGCAAGGGGCTGTACGGCGTCGATATCAAGCAGAAGGGCCAGCAGGTCTATGTCATGGAGGTCAATGACAATCCCAGCATTGAGCACAAGGTGGAGGACGCCTATCTGGGCAAGGAGCTGTATATGCTGATCATGGCGGAATTTCACCAGCGCCTGGAGCAGCGCGGCCGGTGAGCGCCCTGCTTGAGCGGTCGCCGGCTGCGCTGGCTGACGAGGATGAGGCGCTGTTTGCCCGGATTGTCCGCGACCTGCGCGAGCGCGGCTTTACGGTGTGTCCGGATGCCCTGCCGGGGTCCCTGGCGGCCAGCCTCCAGGGCCACCTGGCGGAGATGACTGACGCGCGGTTTTCCCGGGCCGGAGTCGGTCGCCAGCAGGCCCACACCCTGAACGACTTTGTCCGCACCGACGAAATCTGCTGGATCAACGGCGAGTCCGCGGCCGGTCGTGACTGGCTGGACTGGGCGGGGCGGCTACAGCGCTATCTCAACCGCGAGCTGCTGCTGGGTCTGTTCTCCTTCGAGAGCCACTTTGCCCACTATCGCCCCGGCGACTACTATCGCAAGCACCTGGACGCTTTCCGCGGTGAGGCCAACCGTGTCCTCTCCCTGGTGGTGTACCTGAACCCGAACTGGCAGCTGGCGGACGGGGGTGAACTGGTGCTTTTCACTGGCGAGGATGCCGATACCAGGCTCAAGGTGCTGCCCGGCCTGGGCACGGTTGTCCTGTTCCTCAGCGAGGAGTTTCCGCACGAGGTATTGCCCGCCAGCCGCGACCGCTATTCCATCGCGGGCTGGTTCCGCGTCAACCAGTCCACCGGCCAGCGGGTGGATCCGCCGCGCTAGGAAACAATGCTGCTCCCGAGTACCGCCTGTAGTGGTGCCAGTGCCTCACCGTAGCGGCGCCAGCGCTGGAGGCCGTCGCGATAGATGCCGCGCCTGACCTGCACCGCGCTGGCGGTGGCAACAGCACCGGACTGGTGCTGGAACTCCAGGCAGGCGTGTTCCCAGGGCAGCCCGCACCAGGCCAGTAGGCGTCGCGCCTGTGCTTCCGTATCGTCCACCAGAGCCTCGTACTCTATCTCCAGCAGTCCCCCGGGCAGCACGCTCTGCCAGTGCCTGATCAGGCGGTCGAAGGCCAGGTAATAGCGGCCGCAGTCCACAAGGTCCAGGGCGTAGCGATAATAGGGGAAATTGCTGGCAAACTGCTGCCGGTAATTACTCAGGCAGGTGTCCAGCGGGTTGCGTCGCAGACAGATAAAGCGCGCCCCTGGGAAAGCCTTGCGCAGCAGACCGAGGTAGGCGAAGTTCAGCGGCAGCTTGTCAATGAAGTGCGCCGTGTGCCCGGTTCGCGGCCGGGTGCTGTCAAGGTAGCTCTGCCCCAGGACCCTGGGATCCAGCGCCAGCCCTGCCCGCAAGGTAGCGATGTTGAGCACTTCGCCCCCCGCTGTTCCGCCCAGGCGCTTAACCGCCAGTGGGAAGTGGGGCAGTTCACCGGCGGCGAAGACCTGGCTGTGCGCTGCGAGGATTCGCTCGACCAGGGTGGTGCCGGTGCGGGGCATGCCGACGATGAAGATCGGCTCTGCCGGCGCCGGGCCGGCTGTCGCCGCCTCGAACTGGTCGCGCCCGAACAGGGCCGCAATGTCACCCAGCAGGGTCTCATCCTCGGCCACGCTGTAATTCAGCTCCGCGCGCAGGCGCTGCTTGGCCCACCGCAAGGCCTGCAGGGCTCCCGTGTAGTCTCCCGAATCCTCCCGCTCACGGGCAATGGCGTGCCCCAGGCTGAGCTGGTCTTCCGCCGTGCGCACGTGGTGCCGCAATGGCTCCAGGCGCGCGAGGTGATGGCCCTCCGCTCCCTGGGGACCCAGTTGCGCGAGTGCGGCATGAGCCCGGAAATGGGTGGGTTGCAACGCAATGGCGTGCTCGTAGGCCTGCCTGGCGGCGGCGAAATCGCCGCAGAACTTGCTGCTGGCGCCGAGGTTGAAATAGAGATCGGCCCGCCACCCGGGACCGGGGCCAGCGGTCCCGGCCTCCAATTGCGCACAGGCTGTCCTGAAGCAGGACAGGGCGCGTTCGTGTTCGCCCGCGTGGCTGAATACCGACCCCAGCGTGTTCCAGGTGCTGGCGCGCCGGGGGGGGCGGGCCAGGCAGAGTTGCGCGGCTTCCAGCGCCTCGCGGTGGCGGCGCAGGGCGATGAGGGTCTTTCCGGTTTCGGCGTGGTATTCCGGGTTTCCGGGAGCCAGCGCCGTGGCCCGGGAGAAGATCTCCAGCGCCTTTTCCTGTTGCCCGTTGCTGGCGGCGATCACCCCGCACATGAACCAGGCATCGGCATGCCGGGGGTCCATGTGCAGGATTTTCAGGCAGAGCGCGTGGGCCTCCCGCAAGCGACCCGCGGCCAGTGCCCGCTCGGCCTCCCGATGCAGTTGGGCTACTGGCACTTCCGCGGTCAGAAGCGGTATACCAGCCTGAGGCCGGTCTGCCGTGGGCGGATCACATTCTTGAAGTACCGGCGCAGGTCTACGTCCCCGACCTGGCGAATGAAGCTGCTGTCCTGGCGCACGGAGGTCTCCGCGTACTTGTCAAAGACGTTGTCGGCATACAGGGTTACCGTCCAGTCATCCTTGTACCAGCTGGCGGACACATTGTGCAGGGCGTAGCCGGGCAGGGTCTCCCCGTTATTGCGGTTACCCACCTTGGTCAGGATGTCACCGCTGGCGGTCAGCGACCAGTCCAGCTCCACCTCGCTGCCGTCTGCCAAGGGAATGGCGTAGTTGATAGCGAGGCTGCCCTGGTGCTCTGGGGTGCCAGCCAGGCGGTCACCGTCGAAGGCATCGGCACCATCCACCAACCCCGGCGCGTCCTCCGTCAGCTCGGCGTCCGTGTAGGCATAGGAACCCATGAGCGTAATGCGCTCGGTGAGCAGCCACTGGCCGGCCATTTCCAGGCCCATGCTGCGTGCCGCGTTGCCATTGCTGGTAATGGGCAGGCCACCGTTGGCGGTGACGTCGGCAACCTGGATATCGTCCCAGTCAATGTAGAACAGCGAGGCGTTGAACAGAACCCGCTTGCCGAACTGCGAGTGCAAGCCCAGTTCATAGTTCACCGTCTTGTCCGGTTCGATGAGGACCTCGTCCGGCAGGGCGCAGACATTCTGTACGCCTGGCGGGAGCGGGTCCGGGCACTCGGGCACCGAGTTCAGGCCGCCGATACGGTAGCCCTCGCTGATGGTGAAGAAGGCCATGATGTCATCGGTAAAGTGGTAGGAGGTGTTCAGTTTGAACAGGGTGCCATCATCCTCGACGCTGTTGCTCTGCAGGATCGGGTCGATCAGGTCCGGTGGTGCACCGAAGAAGACCGTGTTCAGCAGCGGCAGATCGAAGCCGGTAGCGACGTCGCTCTCGTATTCAAAATAGCGCGTCCCCAGAGTGACCTGCCAGGCTTCGGTGATCTGGTAGCCGATCTCGCCGAAGACGGCTTTCTCGGTCAGCGTGCTCTCTGTGATCTCAATGTACTCAAGGGCATCTGGACGCAGCTGCTCACCGCCAAAGTTGTCCACCGCAAACTGGTCGAAGCCCGGGGTAAACTCCCGTGACAGCGCGTCCAGTTCAGACTTGTTGTAGAACACGCCGGCGATCCAGCTCAGGGGGCCCTCGCTGGTGGATACCAGGCGCAGTTCCTGATTGATGCGATCTTCCTCTGCATCTTCGCGGGTGAATGCGGCGAAGGCAGGGAATTCCTCGTAGCCATACTCGAAATTGAGCAGCAGGTCGGTCTGGTCGCGCTGGCCCTGCTCTTCGTAGCGTGAGACGCCCGTCGCGGAGGTCAGTTCGGCAAATCCAAGATCCGCGACAAGCTCCAGGGCCAGCAGCTGGTTTTCCCGTTCATTGGGTTCCAGATAGCGATGGGCCGCTTCATATTTGCCGGTGCCGAAGGCTTCCCGGTGATTGATCTGGCGGGCGCCAACGTCCATGTTCTGGTAGTAGTAGGTGAGGGTGCTGTCCACCCTTTCACCGGCATAGCGCAGGGCGACGCGGCCCGAGAGGGTCTCCTCGGTGTTGGCGTCGGCTTGCCTGCGCAGGTTGTCCCGCACTGCGTCCGGGTCGCTGAAGTCGGGTTGTGGCAGCGAGATGCCGGGGTTGCGGACAAGGAAGTTGTAGTCGATAAAGCCCGGGTCATCGGTGTAGTCAACCGAGGCGCGCAGGGCCAGGCGGTTTTCCAGCAGTGGCATGTTGATGGTCAGGCCGGTTTCCGAGCCCAGGTCGGAGGACTGGCTGAGGTCGTAAAGCTCGCCGCGCAACTCCAGAGCGATAGCCTCCGGATCAGGTTTACGCGGAATAAAACGCACCGCGCCACCCAGGGTGCCGGCACCGTAAAGGGTGCCCTGCGGCCCGATCAACACTTCCACCCGCTCCATGTCATTGAGCTTCAGGTCGATGTAGAGCGGAATTTCGCCGACGTAGGTGGCCACGGTATCACCGCCGCCGTTGCCGAGGGCCTCGGAGGCATTGAGAGAGTCAACATTCAGGCCGCGTACCGTCAGTATGTCGCTGCCGCGTGCGCCCTGATCAACGACGGTCATGCCCGGCACACGTCGCGATATTTCCGCCAGGTTGGTCAGGCGCTCGCGCTCTATCATGTCTGCAGACAGGGCAGTGATATTGATCGGGATGTCCTGTACCGACTCCGCGCGACGGGTTGCGGTAACGATAACTTCCTCCAGCGCGCCCTGCTGTGCCATGACGGCGTCTGGTTGGACAATGCCGGCAATGGCCGCGGAAAGGGCGCTGGCCCGAAAAAGAATCTGCGTGTTCATGGTTAGGTCCCCAGTGGGTGTGCGGAGGCGTTCGGCCGCCAGTTGTGCCCGAGAGAATGCAAAAAGCATTCCAGCTGACCGCGGGTGCAGGCAGGGGTACGTCGATGACCGGGCTTTGGTCCGGATATTCCCAAGCCTGTGGGACAGGCTCAAGGCTTGATGCGGTGAATATTACCTCTGGCGCGATGAATGGCGTTTCTCCCAATGCGGTGCGCACCGGACTGGTGCGCAGCTGCGCGGAAATGGCTCCGGGCGCCCCACGGCAGCATCTCGACTTGTCATTGGACGCATGCACCTCGCGCGTCTAAGCTGTAGTTGGCTGACAGCGGGGCGGGGCGTGGCATCGACATGACTGCAGCGAAAAAACAAGGAGAACAACAAAGTGAATGCACACGAGGCGGATGATTTAGACAGTTTCCTGGCAGGCGTTGAACGCCGTAACCCGGGCGAGCCGGAATTCCTGCAGGCCGTGCAGGAAGTCGCGATGGACATTATTCCCTACATTGCCGACAAGCCCATCTACAGGGATCTGATGATTCTCGAGCGCATGACCGAACCGGACCGCATCGTGACCTTCCGCGTGGTCTGGGAAGATGACCAGGGCAATGTCAGGGTCAACCGCGGTTTCCGGGTTCAGCAGAACAATGCGATCGGGCCCTACAAGGGGGGCATACGGTTTCACCCCACCGTAAACCAGTCGGTGCTGAAGTTCCTGGCGTTCGAGCAGGTGTTCAAGAACAGCCTCACCGGCCTGCCCATGGGTGGCGCCAAGGGTGGCTCCGACTTCAACCCGAAGGGCAAGAGCGACCGCGAAGTCATGCGCTTCTGTCAGGCCTTCATGACTGAGCTCAGCAAGCACATTGGGCCCAATACCGACGTGCCGGCAGGCGACATCGGAGTGGGTGCCCGCGAGGTCGGGTATATGTTCGGGCAGTACAAGCGCCTGATGAACCGGTTTGAGGGCGTGCTGACCGGCAAGGCGCTGGAATTCGGCGGCAGCCGCATTCGCCCGGAGGCTACCGGGTACGGTTGTGTCTACATGATGGAAGAGATGCTGGCTCACCACGATGAGAGTCTTGAGGGCAGGACCTGCGCGGTTTCCGGTTCGGGAAATGTCGCCACCTACTGTGCGGAAAAGCTGATTGAGCTCGGTGCCCGGGTGATTACCCTGTCCGACTCTGCGGGGTTCATCCACGATCCCGAGGGGATTACCCACGAGAAGCTGCTGTGGGTCATGGAGCTCAAGAACAAGCGCCGCGGCCGGATCGAAGAGTATGTGCGCGAGTTCGGCGGCGAGTATTTTGAAGGCGAGCGGCCCTGGATGGTGCCCTGTGAACTGGCCTTCCCCTGCGCGACCCAGAATGAAATCGAAAAAGTCGATGCCGAGAACCTGATCAACAATGGCTGCCGGGCCATTGCCGAGGGCGCCAACATGCCGGCGACGCCGGAGGCGATAAAAATCATCCAGAGCAAGAAGGAACTGCTGCACGCGCCGTCGAAAGCCGCCAACGCCGGCGGTGTCGCCGTGTCAGGGCTGGAAATGAGCCAGAACAGCCTGCGCTTGCAGTGGAGCCGCGGGGAAGTGGACGACCACCTGCACAAGATCATCCGCGGTATCCACGACCAGTGCGTCGAGTTTGGCACTGCCGCGGACGGCCATGTCGATTACTTCAAGGGCGCCAACGTGGCCGGCTTCAACAAGGTCGCCTCGGCGATGATCGCCTACGGTGTGATGTAGTCGTCAATCCTCCAGCCTGGGCACTGCAGCGAGCAGTGCCCGGGTATAGGGGTGCTGCGGCGCGGTCAGGATCTGCTCCGCGCTGCCCTGCTCCACCAGTTTACCCAGTTGCATGACTCCGACCTTGTGCGCCAGCGTGGGCACGATGGACAGGTCGTGGGTAATGAACAGGTAGGATACTCCGAACTCCCGCTGCAGTTCCGCCAGCAGCTCCAGTACCTCGGCGCGAATCGACACGTCCAGGGCGCTGGTCGGCTCGTCGCAGATGATCAGCTGGGGGTTGACCGCCAGGGCCCGGGCAATGGCCACCCTCTGCAGCTGGCCGCCAGAGAACTCGTGCGGGTAGCGGCGGGCGTGTTCGGCGCCGAGCTGCACACGCTCCAGCAGTTCCTGTATGCGGATATTGCGCGCCTCCTCCGACAGCGCCAGGCCGAGACTGATCATGCCCTCGGCAATGATGTCGCCGACGGTCATGCGCGGATTCATGGAGGAAAAAGGGTTCTGGAAAATGACCTGGATCTGCTTGCGGTAGGGCAGCATGGCACTGCGGCCGATACCCTGTATGGGTTTACCCTGAAACAGGACCTCGCCCCCGGCGATGTCTTCCAGGTTGAGGATCGCGCGGCCCAGGGTGGACTTGCCACTGCCCGATTCGCCCACCAGGGCGAAGGTCTCGCCGCGGCCAATGGCGAGGGATACGCCGTCCACCGCCCGGGTATAGTCGACGG
>JBFHFJ010000168.1:0-7314 GCA_041583655.1 Haliea sp.
CGCCCCGAGGGCGGTGGCGGACGCAGTCGGGTTCTGGCGGGTGGTGCCGTGTTCGAGAAGGCCGGGGTGAACTTTTCCCACGTCATGGGGGACAGCCTGCCGCCCTCCGCCACCGCGGCCCGGCCCGAGCTGGCCGGGCGCAGCTACCAGGCCATGGGCGTGTCCCTGGTCATTCACCCGGAAAACCCCTACGTCCCCACCTCCCACGCCAACGTGCGCATGTTCGTGGCGGAGCGGGAAGGATCCGAGCCGGTCTGGTGGTTTGGCGGCGGCTATGACCTCACCCCCTACTACGGCAATCGTGAGGACTGCCGCCACTGGCACCAGGTTGCGGCGGACGCCTGCGCGCCGTTTGGCGAAGACGTCTACCCCCGCTACAAGCAGTGGTGTGACGAGTATTTCTACCTCAAGCATCGGGACGAGGCCCGGGGTGTTGGCGGCCTGTTTTACGACGATCTCAACGCAGGTGGCTTCGACCGCTGCTTCGCGTTCATGCAGGCGGTCGGCAATTCCTACCTGTCGGCCTACCTGCCCATTGTCCAGC
Organism: Haliea sp.; assembly: GCA_041583655.1. Classification (GTDB taxonomy): domain Bacteria; phylum Pseudomonadota; class Gammaproteobacteria; order Pseudomonadales; family Halieaceae; genus Haliea. The sequence goes on from JBFHFJ010000168.1 coordinate 545, forward strand.
GGCGCAAACACCAGCCCTATGGCGAACGCGAGCGCCAGTTCCAGCTTTACCGGCGCGGGCGTTACGTGGAATTCAACCTGGTCTTCGACCGCGGCACGCTTTTCGGCCTGCAATCCGGGGGGCGGACCGAGGCTATCCTGATGTCGTTGCCGCCGCTGGTGCGCTGGGAGTACAACTACCAGCCCGAGCCCGGGTCGGCGGAGAGGGAGCTGACCGATTATTACCTACAGCATCGCGACTGGCTGCAGGTGGCTAGTTGATTACCGTCTGCAACCGGAAAAGCAGCGCGCGGGAACTTCGCACATGAGTGAGCAGGACAAATACGCCGTTTTCGGCAACCCCATCAAGCACAGCAAGTCACCGGCCATTCACGCCGCGTTTGCCGAGCAGTGTGGCCAGCGCATTCAGTACCGCGCGGTGCGGGTGGAACTCGGCGACTTCCAGCGCTCTGCGGCCAGTTTTTTTGCCGGCGGCGGGAAGGGCCTCAACGTTACCCTGCCGTTCAAGCAGGAGGCCTTCGCCTTCGCCGATACCCTGACCGAACGGGCTCGCCGGGCCGGCGCGGTGAATACCCTCGCGCTGTGCCCTGATGGCAGCATTCTGGGCGACACCACCGACGGTATCGGCCTGGTGCGTGACATGGTGGCAAACCTCGGCTGGCAGCTGCAGGGCCGCCGGATAGGGTTGCTGGGCGCGGGGGGCGCGGTGAGGGGCGTGCTGGAGCCGCTGCTCCGGGAACGCCCCGGGTCCATCGTGATTGCCAACCGTACCGCTTCCCGGGCCGCGGAGCTGGCGACGGAGTTCGCGGACCTCGGTTCGGTCCGGGGTGGCGGCTATGAGCTGCTGGACGGCATAGAGGTGGACCTGTTGATCAACGCCACCAGCGCTGGCCTGCAGGGGGAGCTGCCGCCGCTGCCCGACACCCTGCTGACGGTTCGCAGCTGCTGCTACGACATGTTGTATGGTCCCGAACCCACGCTGTTCATGCGCTGGGCTGCGCAGAACGCGGCATGGGCGGTGTCGGACGGACTGGGCATGCTGGTTGAGCAGGCCGCTGAGTCGTTCTACCGCTGGCGCCAGGTGCGCCCCGCGACGCAGCCGGTCATCAGCCAGATGCGCAACCTGCTGGCGGCGGCCTAAGCGGGCTCCAGCTCCGCCAGATGGCGGTCCTTGAGACGCACATAGTTGTCCGCGCTGTAGCTGAAATAGTCCCGCTCCGCGGCGGTCAGCGGCCGGATTTCGCGGGCCGGACTGCCGGCGTAAAGGTAGCCGCTGCGCAGTGTCTTGCCGGGGGTTACCAGGGCACAGGCCCCGACCACGACCTCGTCTTCCACCACCGCACCGTCCATGATTGTCGCGCCCATCCCCACCAGCACCCGGTCGCCGATGGTGCAGCCGTGCAGGGTGGCGTTGTGGCCGATGGTGACTTCGCTGCCGATCAGCAGCGGCCAGCCTTCCGGATTGTAGGGGCCGGCGTGGGTAATATGCAGCACGCTGCCATCCTGCACGCTGGTGCGGGCTCCGATGCGAATACGGTGCATGTCACCGCGGATCACTGCCTGCGGCCACACCGAGGAATCGTCTCCCAGTTCGACATCTCCCAGCACCACGGCGCTGGGATCTACCAGTACGCGCCGGCCGACTACCGGGCTGCTCCCGGCAAAGCTGCGGACACTGGTTGCGGTGAAATGCTGCATACGGGTCTCCCTGTCTGATCCTGCTACAATAGCGGTCCATTTCCCTGCTGGCCAGTAGCCGATGGTTCCGGAAGACAGCAAGCCGATTGCACCCCCAAGCAGGCGCTTTATCGCCGGCGCGGTTTGCCCGCGCTGCAGCGCCATGGACACCATCGTGGTAGACCGCGATACCGACCTGCGCGAGTGCGTGGCCTGCGGCTTCAGCGACCCGAGGCCAAAGGACAAGGCCGCCGCGCCGGCGGAGCCCGTCACCCGGGTCAGCCGCGCGGCAGCCCGTCGGGTGGAGACCGCCGCCGAAGCCGTGCGGATCCTGGAGCCGTCGCCCAAGCGCGAGGAGTAAATGCCATGGGCATGCGCTTGAAGCCATCCATGAAGTTCGAGCGGAAATGGGTGGGTTCCTCCAGCAGGCGCAGATTGTCCATACGCGCGAGGATTTCCCGCGTCATCATTTCGAGGTTCAGGCGAGCCTGGTGCTGGCCGGGGCAGACGTGCACCCCGAATCCGAAAGTGCGCATCTGGCGCCGGGTCAGCGCCGGGTCGCGGGTGATATCGAAGCTGTCTGGATCTTCGAAGCAGGCCGGGTCCCGGTTCACCGAGGCCAGCAGGCATACCACTTTGCTCCCCTGCTTGATGTGTTCCCCGGCAAGTTCCACATCGCGCATCGCGGTGCGGCGGGTGTAGACCACGGTATTGCGATAGCGCAGGATCTCCTCGACCGCAGCGGGCACCAGATCCGGATTGGCGCGCAGCAGCGCCAGTTGCCGGGGATGGCGAATCAGCTCGTAAAACAGCCAGGACAGCGTGTTCCGGGTGGTTTCCGTGCCGCCAATCATCAGGCCCTGGAACACCACCCCGTACTCCTCGTCGCTCAGCCTGCGCCCGTCGATCTCCGCATTGAGCAGCTCGTTGGTCATGTCGTTCGCCGGCTGCTGGCGACGCCTGCTGGCGAATCCGGCGGCCCAGCCGACCATCTGTGCCGATGCTGTCCAGCCCTCCTCGCGGCTGCCCGCGTAGTCCGGGTCGTTGGCGAGGGTCACCGTGTTGATCGTCGGCACCAGGTAGGCATAATCCTCTTCAGGCACCCCGAGCAGGGTGAACATCACGTGCACCGGCAGGTGCATGGCAACGTCGCCGACAAATTCGCACTCACCCCGGTCGATTATGCTGTCGATGATGGCGGTGACCTTTGCCTGCATCATGGCGCGGCGCCCGTCCAGAACCGCCGGGCGAAAGGCGTAATCCACCAGGGCGCGCCTTGACCGGTGCTCCGGCGGATCGAGGAAGGTCATGGCCTGCCGCTGCAGGGCCAGCAGATCCTCAGGGAAATCCTCCAGCAGGGGCCCGTAGCTGCTGGAAAAGGTAGCGGGGTCGCGCAGGACTGAATCGATGTCCGGTTTGTGCAGCACCAGCCAGTGGCCGCCCGCTGCGTGGTCATCGGCCTGCCAGACGATGCGGTGCTTCGCGCGCAGCTGCGCGATAGCCTGCCGCGGGGTCCCGTAGGCGAAATTGTCGAGTTGCAGCAGTCGGTCGCTAAAGGGGCAGGTCGTCATGGTGCTGGTTCGCTTTTTATCAGACTTATGGAGCCATGGAGACTAGCAGAATCCCGCCGTTTCAGGCAGCGGGCCCGGGAGCTTTCAGCGTGTTGTGAAACCAGCCGCCGCTCTGCGAAAGGCGCCGGTAACAGGCGTACAGCGACACCCCACGGGCCCCGTTGAACAGGGTGAATGCCAGCCACAGGCCGTGGTTGCCCCAGGGCTGGCTCACATACCAGACCGGCAGATAGACCAGAAGCGCACTTGCCAGCATGGTGACCATCATGTCGCGGGTTTCGGTGGTGCCGATGAAGACACCGTCCAGCAGGTAGGTGGGGGCCGCAACCAGAGGCAGCAGCACCAGCCACAGGCGGTGCTCGTGGAGGATTTCCCGTACTTCCGGCAGATCGGTCAGGAGTGCAAACAGCGGCGCTTGCAGTACCAGGAACGCCATACTCAACACCAGCGCGCCGACGGCGCACCACAAACCACAGCGTCGCACGGCGTGATAGAACCCCTCCCGGTCCCCTGCCCCGGCCCGGCCGCCGGCCAGGCTTTCTACCGCATAGGCAAAGCCGTCCAGGCCGTAGGCCGTGAGCAGGAGCAGCTGCATCAGCAGGGCGTTGGCCGCCAGGGTCGGGCCGCCCAGTTTCTCGCCCATGGCGGTGAAGAAGGCAAAGGCGGCGAGCAGTGTTATCGTGCGAACGAACAGGTGGCTGTTACTGCGCAGCAGCACCACGTAGTGCCGCCAGTGCCAGAGCAGCGCAGGAGTGACGGTTCCGGGCCTGGGAACCAGCCGGCGTCGCAGACCGTAGATGGCCAGCCCGCATCCGCAGTATTCTGCCAGGACGGTCGCCAGTGCCGCGCCGTCACTGTTCAGGCCCAGCCCGATGATCAGCACCACGTCCAGCAGGATGTTGACCAGATTGGTGACGATCAGGATGAGCATTGGCCAGCGGGTGTCACCGTGCCCGATGAACCAGCCCACGATCGCATAGGTCGCCAGGACCGCGGGTGCGCTGGCGATGCGTATACTGGCGTAGCTGTCCGCGAGGGGCAGCAGGCCCGACTCCGGGGCCATCAGCGCGAGCCCGACCCCAAGCCACAGGGGGTGGAGCAGCAGCACCGCCAGGGCAAGGGCCAGGGCCAGTACCACTGCCCTGTAGAGTTCCAGGTTGGCATGCGCAGGGTCCCCCGCCCCGAGGGCCCGCGCTACACGACCGGTGGTGCCCATGCGGAGGAAGCTGAAACCCCAGTAAAGGAACGAAAGTAGCGCACTGCCGATGGCGACCGCGCCCAGATAACGACTGTCATCCAGGTGGCCGAGAATGCCAGCGTCCACCAGCCCGAGCAGGGGAATGGAAATGTTGGACAGAATTGCGGGCCAGGCAATTCCCCATATTTTGTGGTCCAGTTGACTGTGGCGACCCATATGTAGCGCTCTGTGGCGGTGGTGGCCGGGCGAGGGGTGAGCCCCGGCAAACCCTCACTAAATCAGCATCTTAGTATTTTTTAGCGACAAGTTTCGCTATAATCCCCGCGCCCTGAACTGCAGCATTTTGTCGCAGCCGGGGTGAAACGGCTGAAACGAGCACAAGCCTCTTTATTCTCCCTTCCCCGGATGAAGGGCCGCGGCCCGGGTCAATCATGCCCGCGAGTTCGTGGAAGTCGCAGACAAATTTGCGGTAATAAATGGTGGTGGCGCAGTCTCGGTTGGGGGGAAGTCTGTGATAACGAGGGAGACACGGGAAATGTTGTTGAAAGCGAACAGGCTGGTCAAGCTGGCGCTTGGTTCTCTGCTGACGTTGCTGAGCCTGGCGAGTGCCGGCGTACTGGCTGCGGAAAGCAAGGTGAACCAGGTAAACATGTCGCCGGGGGTCACAGAAGTTGGCCAAAACATCTACGACCTGCACATGCTGATCTTCTGGATATGCGTGATCATCGGTGCGCTGGTGTTCGGGGTGATGTTCTACTCCATCTACTACCATCGCAAATCCCGCGGTGTCACGCCCTCAACCTTCCATGAGAGCACCAAGGTGGAAATCGCCTGGACGGTTGTGCCCTTCCTGATCCTGATCGGCATGGCGGTCCCTGCTACCTCCACCCTGCTGGAGATCTACGATTTCGATGATGCCGAGATGGACATCCTGATCACCGGCTACCAGTGGAAATGGAAGTACGAATACCTGAATGAAGACGGCGAGAATGTGTCGTTCTTCAGCAACCTGCGCACCCCGCAGACGGAAATCTACAATTCCGAAGACAAGGGTGAGCACTATCTGCTTGAAGTGGACGAGCCGGTAGTGATTCCGGTGGATACCAAAGTGCGCTTCCTGGTCACTGCCAACGACGTGATCCACTCCTGGTGGGTTCCCGAGCTCGCAGTGAAAAAGGACGCGATCCCCGGCTTCATCAACGAGACCTGGACCAAGGCCACGACCGAGGGCATCTACCGCGGACAGTGCGCCGAACTGTGCGGCAAGGACCATGGCTTCATGCCGGTAGTGGTCAATGTTGTCAGCAAGGAAGAGTACGCCAGCTGGATGGAAGGCAAGAAGGCTGAGGCCGCCGAAATCCGCGAGCTGATGGCCCAGACCTTTACCATGGATGAGCTGATGTCCCGCGGCAAGGCTGTGTATGAGCGTAATTGCCTGGCCTGCCACGGCGCCAACGGCGAGGGTGGTGTCGGCACCGCCATAGCGGGCAGCGCTATTGCCATGGGCGATGTCAGCGGGCACCTGGAAATTGGTATCAACGGCGTCCCGGGCTCTGCCATGCAGGCTTTTGGCGGTCAGATTAACGATGTGGAGATGGCGGCGGTGATCACTTATCAGCGCAACGCCTTCGGCAACAACATGGGCGACATGATCCAGCCCATTGATGTCTACAACCACAAACGGGGCTAACTGGAGGAATTAACGATGGGCGCTCATCATCACGGTCCCGCCAAGGGCCTCAGCCGGTGGCTGTTTACCACCAACCACAAAGACATCGGAACCATGTACCTGTGGTTCTCCTTCGCCATGTTCATCCTGGGCGGCTCGTTCGCCATGGTCATCCGGGCGGAGTTGTTCCAGCCAGGCATGCAACTGGTCGACCCTGCGTTCTTCAACCAGATGACCACCCTGCACGGGCTGGTGATGGTGTTCGGTGCGATCATGCCGTCTTTCGTCGGCCTGGCCAACTGGATGATCCCGATGATGATCGGGGCGCCTGACATGGCGCTCCCGCGAATGAACAACTGGAGCTTCTGGATACTGCCACCGGCATTCCTGATCCTGGCGTCCACCCTGTTCATGGAGGGCGGCGCACCCGCTTTCGGCTGGACCTTCTACGCGCCGCTGTCGACGACCTACGCGCCGCCGTCAGTCACCTACTTCATTTTCTCCATTCACGTGCTGGGGCTGTCCTCCATCATGGGGTCGATCAATATCATTGCCACGGTGATGAACATGCGCGCACCCGGCATGACCTACATGAAGATGCCCCTGTTCGTCTGGACCTGGCTGATCACCGCGTTCCTGCTGGTCGCGGTCATGCC
>JBFHFJ010000169.1:0-7256 GCA_041583655.1 Haliea sp.
CGGCGCAGCAGCAACGACAGCTCCTGTGTCCTGCGGATCGAGGCCCATGGACACAGCCTTCTGTTGCCCGGAGACATCGGCGCGGATCGCGAGCGGGAACTGGTTCGCTACTGGCGCGAGGGCCTCGCCAGCGACCTGGCGCTGGCGCCGCACCATGGCAGCAATACCTCCTCCAGCAGCGCGTGGCTCAAGCAGGTGGCCCCCGAATTGGCAGTTTATACCCACGGCAGGGCCAATCCATACGGCCATCCAGCGGAAGCAGTCCGCAACCGTCATGCCTGGCACGGTGTCAGCACCCGCAGTACCGCCCTGGAAGGGGCGCTGGAGTGGACCCTGCGTCCCGGTCGCCCCTTGCGCATGGTGAGCCAGCGCAGTCGCTTCCCGCGTTACTGGGAACAGTAGCGCCTGTTTCGCCGGCTCGGGCCCTGTGCGTATAATGCGGCAACGCATTCACCATGGATTTTCACTGTGCTGGAACTGGTAATCGCGGGCGGCTGGCTGATGGTGCTGATCCTGCTCTGCTCCATCGTGGCCCTGGCCATCTGCATTGAGCGGTTGTATACCCTCAATCCCCGGAAAATTTCCCCTCCCCATCTGCTGGCCACGGTCTGGAAACAGCTCAAGTCCGGTGAGCTGGACAGCACCCGTTTGCGCAACCTCCGCCAGTCCTCGCCCCTGGGACGGATTCTGGCCGCGGGGCTCGCCAATGCCAGCCACGGCCGCGATGTGATGAAAGAGAGCATCCAGGACGCCGCCAGTCACGTGGTGCACGATCTGGAACGCTACCTCAACACCCTCGGTACCATTGCCGCCATCGCGCCGCTGCTGGGGCTACTCGGTACCGTGGTCGGCATGATCAAGGTGTTTGCCCAGATCATGGCCCAGGGCACCGGCAATGCCAGCGCCCTGGCGGGAGGCATTTCGGAGGCCCTGATAACCACCGCGGCCGGGCTGGCGGTGGCCATCCCGGCCCTGGCAATGCACCGCTACTTTACCGGGCGAATTGATGCCATCGTAGTGGGGCTGGAGCAGGAGACGATCAAGCTGATGGACGCCCTGCACAACGAAGAACGCAGGGACGAACGGGCTTGAAGTTTCGCCGCCAGCGCCCGGGGGAGGTAGGGGTCAACCTCACGCCGCTCATCGATGTGGTCTTTCTGCTACTGATCTTCTTCATGGTATCGACGACCTTTACCCGCGAGACCCAGCTCACCCTGGACCTGCCCGAAGCCAGCGGCGCAGCGCGGGAAACCCCTGCGGAGCAGGTGGAAATCCTGGTCGATGAGCAGGGTCGCTACCGGGTCAACGGCCAGCCGCTGGTCGACCAGCGGGTACGCACCATCCAGTCGGCGATCTACAAGGTCTCCGCTGGCGACACCACCCTGCCGCTGGTCATCGCCGCGGACGCCCAGGCCAGCCACCAGGATGTGGTGCGGGCCATGGACGCTGCGGGGCAGATGGGCTTCGTCCACCTGAGCATCAGTACCCGGCAGCCGGCGGAGGCCCCGGCAGGTGACTGAGACCCGCGGCCGCATCGGGGACCTGCAGCTTTACCGTCGCCTGCTGGGCTACGTTCTGCCCTACTGGTACCTGTTCGCCCTGAGCATCGCCGGCTATGTAATTTACTCGCTGGGCAACGTGCTGCTGGCGGACCTGATGCAGTTCCTGCTCGACTCCCTGAATGGGTCCGCGGAAACCAAAGACGGGCTGGTGGCCGGCGCCGCCTACGCCCTGCTGGACGCCGGCGAGATGACACCGCTGGAGTTCGCCCGTATCGGCGTACCAGTGGCGATGGTGGTGCTGGCCTTCACCCGGGCCATGGGCTATTTCGCCGGCACCTATTTCATGAACCATGTGGCCCGTAACCTCGTTCACCAACTGCGCGGGGAGTTGTTCAACAAGATACTTCTCGCTCCCAGCACCTACTATGACCACCACAGCCAGGGTGTGCTGATTTCCAAGATCACCTATAACGTTGAACAGGTGACCGGCGCTGCCACCAAGGCACTGAAGGTGGTGGTGGGGGAGGGCCTGACCGTGATCGGCCTGCTCGGATACCTGTTCTACCTCAACTGGCGCCTGAGCCTGATTTTCATGTTGGTTGCGCCCTGTATCGCGCTGGTGGTGTCCGTGGTCGGCAAGCACTTCCGGCGCTATAGCAGGCGTATCCAGGATTCCATGGGTGATGTGACCCAGGTATCCAACGAGAGTATTGGGGGGTACAAGGAGGTAAGGCTGTTTGGCGGCCAGCAACAGCAGGGGGATCGCTTCGAGGTCGCCAGCGCCTACAATCGCAACCAGAGCCTGAAGCTGGCCCTGGTCGACGCCATGAGTACCCCGGTTATCCAGACCATGCTGGCGGTAGCGCTGGGCGCCATGGTCTGGTTTGCCCTCAACCCCGAGATTCTCAGCGGCTTCAGCGCCGGCTCCCTGGTCGCATTCCTCACTGCGGCGGGGCTGCTGGGCAGGCCCATCCGCCAGGTGAGCAGCGTCCAGAGCGTGATCCAGCGCGGCCTCGCTGCGGCGGAGGACATTTTTCTCCAGCTCGACCTGGACGACGAGCCGGATACCGGCACCCACACCGTGCAGCGGTCCCGTGGGGATATTGCCTTCGAAGGGCTCACTTTTGCTTACCCGGGCACGGAACAGGTCGTGTTGCAGGATATCAACCTGACCATCAGGGCGGGGGAGGCAGTGGCCCTGGTCGGGCGCTCGGGCAGTGGCAAGAGTACGCTAATTCAGCTGCTGGCAAGGTTCTACCCGGTGGAGCAGGGCAATATTACGCTGGATGGGGTGCCGATTGCCGACTATCGCCTGAGCAACCTGCGCCGTCAGCTGGCCATGGTGTCGCAAAACGTCACCCTGTTTCACGATACGGTGTTCAATAACATCGCCTACGGCGATCTTGCCGGCGCCAGTCGCGAGGCGGTCATCGCCGCCTGCGAATCCGCGCACGCGATGGAGTTCATCGACAAGCTGCCGGCGGGCCTGGACACGGTTCTCGGCGACGACGGCGCCGGTCTCAGCGGCGGCCAGCGCCAGCGGCTGGCCATTGCGCGGGCAATTCTCAAGGATGCTCCGGTGCTGATTCTCGACGAGGCCACCTCCGCGCTGGACAACGAATCCGAGCACCGCATCCAGCGCGCGCTGGACACGATCATGCGCAACCGCACTACCATTGTGATTGCCCACCGCCTGTCCACCGTGGAGCGCGCCGATCGCATAGTGGTAATGGACGCTGGCAAGCTGATTGCCAGTGGCACCCACACTGAACTGCTGGCGCAGGGCGGGCTCTACGCACAGCTGTACCACCAGGAATTCAGTGACTGACAGTTCCCGCGAACCCGCGCTGGTCCGGGCCTGGTATGGCCGCGCCGCATGGCTCTGGCTGCTGCGCCCCCTGGAGTTTCTCTTCCGGTTGCTGAGCGGCCTGCGGCGGTACGCCTACCGCAGCGGCTTCCTGGCGAGTTACCGGGCGCAGGTGCCCGTCGTGGTGGTCGGCAACATCACCGTGGGTGGGACCGGCAAGACTCCGGTGGTGATTGCACTGGTGGAGGCGCTGCAGGCCCGGGGCCTGCGCCCGGGGGTTGTCAGCCGTGGCTACGGCGCCGCAGCGGATGCGGTTTTTCCGCATCGGGTCGGGCCCAACAGCAGCGCCGCGGACTGCGGTGATGAGCCCCTGTTGATCTACCAGCGCACCGGCGCTCCCTGCGTGGTTGCACCGGACCGGCCCGCCGCGGTGCGGGCCCTGCTCGCGCAGGAGTCGGTTGACCTGTTGCTCTGCGACGACGGCCTCCAGCACTACGCCCTGGCCCGGGACTTCGAGATAGCGCTTCTGGACGCTGAACGTGGTTTGGGCAACGGTTTCTGCCTGCCTGCCGGACCGCTGCGGGAATCCGCCAGACGCCTGGGGCAAGTGGACTGGGTGCTGCACCGCGGCGGCCATGACCCGGCCACGGCTGTCAGCTACTGCAGCGATGGGCTCATGCCGGTGTTGCCCGACTCGAACGCCGCGCCACCACTGCCCGGCGTTGCAGTCCACGGTGTTGCCGGAATTGGCCAGCCTGCGCAGTTCTTTGCCACCCTTGAGCGCCTGGGCTATCGGGTGCAGAAGCACAGCTTCATCGATCACCATGCGTTTACCGCTGACGACTTTGCCGCACTCGCTGACAGGCCGGTTATCATGACCGAGAAAGACGCGGTAAAATGCCGCGACTTCGCCCGCGAGGGTCAGATCGGCACAGCCCTGTGGTACCTGAGGATCAGCGCCAGCCTGCCGCCGGCCCTGGTCGATCGTATTGCCGCCCTGGCGCGGCCCAGCTCCTGAACCGGAACCTGTATGTCCTTCTCCGTTGTCATTCCCGCCCGCTACGCCTCCACCCGCCTGCCGGGAAAGCCCCTGCTGGATGTCGCTGGCCGGCCGATGATTGAGCGGGTCTGGCGCCAGGCCCGGCAAAGCGAAGCCGCGCGGATTGTGATCGCCACCGACGACCCGCGTATTCGCGCGGTGGCGGAGGACTTTGGCGCGGAGGTGTGCATGACCCGTCCCGAGCACCCCTCCGGCACTGATCGCCTGCAGGAGGTCGCCAGCGTGCTGGGTCTTGCCGATGACGCCATCCTGGTCAATGTGCAGGGGGATGAGCCGTTGATCCCGCCGGCGGTGATCAACCAGGTGGCGGCCAACCTCGCGGCGCACAGCGACTGCGGCGTGGCCACGGTATGCACGCCAATCCACGCCAGCAGCGAGCTGCACAACCCAAACGCAGTCAAGGTGGTATGCGATGACCGGGGCAGGGCGCTGTATTTCAGTCGCGCGGCGATACCCTGGCCCCGGGACAGCTTTGCCAAAGATCCTGAGGCGATGCCCGACGGGAACCAGTGGTACCGCCATATCGGCATTTATGCCTACCGGGTCGGTTTCCTGCATCGCTATGTTGACTGGCCTCCGGCGCCGCTGGAGCAGATTGAGCAGCTCGAGCAGTTGCGGGCGCTGTACCACGGTGTCGCCATACACGTCGCGCCCGCCGCCGCGCCAGTCCCCGCAGGGGTGGATACCGCGGCGGACCTGGCGGCGGTCAATGCCCTGCTGGGGGGGGCTGCACATGGCTGAGGGCATCACCGGTGTGCTGTTTGTCTGCCTCGGTAATATCTGCCGTTCCCCCACGGCGGATGCCGTCTTCCGCCAGCAGGTACAGGCGCGCGGCCTCCAACAGCGGATTCGGGTCGACTCCTGCGGTACAGCGCCCTGGCATGTAGGCAAAGCGCCGGATCCGCGCAGTGTCGCCGCGGCCCGTGCGCGCGGCTACGATCTCACTCCGTTACGGGCGCGGCAGCTGTGCTGGGCGGATTACTTCGAATTCGACTACCTGCTGGCGATGGACGAAAGCAATCTCGAGGTGCTGCGCCGGGAGGCCCCGTTGGACTGCGCGGGACATATCGGGTTGTTGCTGGACTTCGCCCCGGAGGCAGCGATGCGGGAAGTTCCCGATCCCTACTACGGCGAAGGCGACGGTTTTGTCCGCGTACTGGAACTCGTAGAGGCCGCCAGTGAGGGTCTGCTGGCAGAGATCGCGCGCCGTGAGCGGACCTGACACCGGGCTGCAGCCGCGCAATACCCTGCGGCTGTCAGCCAGCGCGGCGGCCCTGCGCTGTATCGACAACGTCGCGGAGCTGGAACAGGCACTGAACTGGGCCAGCAAGTGCAAGCTCCCTGTGCTGCCGCTGGGCGAGGGCAGCAACGTAGTGCTGCTGCCGCGCCTGGATGCGCTGGTACTCGAGATGCGACTCCGGGGCCGCGAGCTGTTGCGGCGCAATGAAGAACAGGTACTGCTGCGGGTGGGCGCGGGCGAAAACTGGCACGCGCTGGTCGCCTGGACAGTGGCGCAAGGCTACAGCGGTCTGGAAAACCTGGCCCTGATTCCAGGTACCGTGGGTGCGGCGCCGGTGCAGAACATCGGCGCCTATGGTCGCGAACTGGCGCCGTATGTCCACGCCGTTCACACCCTGCGCTGCGGGGATGCCTCTCCCCTGGTCCTTGGCCGCGAAGAGTGTCAGTTCGGGTATCGCGACAGTGTCTTCAAACATGAGCTTCGCGACCGGGTGGTGATTACCCACGTGGACCTGCAACTGCCCCTGCGGGCAGCCCCTGAAACAACTTATCCTGGCCTGTGTGAAGCCCTGGCCCAGCGCGGCATCGCCGCTTGCCCGACGCCGCAGGAGGTCTTTGACGCTGTGGTGGAGTTGCGCCGGGCCAAGCTGCCTGACCCGACTCAACAGCCCAATGTCGGCAGCTTTTTCAAGAACCCGGTGCTGACCCGGGAGCGGGCGGAAACCCTGCAGAGGCAGTACCCCGGCTTGCCGGTCTTTCCGGCCGGCCCCGGGCTTGGCAAGCTCGCCGCCGCCTGGTTGATAGAGCGAGCCGGCTGGAAGGGGCGGCGTCGTGGCGGTGTCGGTGTGCACCCAGGCCACGCCCTGGTGCTGGTGAACTACGCGGCCGAGGACGGGAGCGAACTGCTGGCACTGGCCGAGGAAATCCAGGCATCAGTGCAGGCTCGGTTTGGCGTCGCGCTGGAAATGGAACCACGGGTCTACGGGGAGCCGGCGTGACTGACTTCGACTCCGCCAGCTTTCTCAAGCAGCTCACGACTCGCCCGGGCGTCTACCAGATGTACGATCCCGAGGGCAAACTGCTCTACGTCGGCAAGGCGCGAAACCTTCGCGCCCGGGTCAGCAGCTATTTTCGCGCCAGCGGCCTGACCACAAAGACCATGGCACTGGTGGCGAAGATCGGCGACATCCAGGTCACTGTGACGTCCACCGAAGTGGACGCGCTGCTCCTGGAGCACAATCTGATCAAGAGCCACCGGCCGCCCTACAATATCCTCCTGCGGGACGACAAATCCTACCCGTATATATTTCTTTCCACCGAGGACGAATTCCCGCGGTTGAGCCTGCATCGGGGCGCGAAGCGGCGCAAGGGCACCTACTTCGGCCCCTATCCCAGCGCCTCGGCGGTGCGCGAATCCCTGCATTTCCTGCAGAAGGTGTTCCGGGTGCGCCAGTGTGAGGACAGCTTCTTCCGCAACCGCTCGCGGCCCTGCCTGCAGCACCAGATCGACCGGTGTACGGCGCCCTGCGTCGGGCTCGTATCGACCGAGGACTACGCCGAGCAGGTGCAGCACACGGCACTGTTCCTGGGGGGGAAGTCCCAGGAGTTGATGGTGCGGCTGGCAGATGACATGGAGCAGGCCGCGGCC
>JBFHFJ010000170.1:0-7208 GCA_041583655.1 Haliea sp.
CGCTGGTGGACGAACCGGATCCACGACGCCTGCGCCTGAGTGACTACGATATCCGCCTGTTGCACCGGGTGCGCGACGACCTCGCCGCCAGCTATGCCTCGCCACTGTCCCTGGCGGATATGAGCCGGCATGTGGGCATGAACCGCAACAAGCTGTCACTGGGCTTCAAGGCACTGTTTGGCAGCGGCGTGTACGAGTACTGCCAACAGCTGAGAATGCAGCGCGCGAGGACGCTACTGCACCAGGGTCGCCTCTCCATCCTGCAAATCGCCCTGGATGTCGGGTTCCAGAACCAGTCCAGCTTCAGCCGCGCCTACAAGCAGTTCTATGGCTGTGCACCCAGCCAGGACCTCGCCCACTGACGCCCCGGCGGACTTGCCGCGAGCGCGTCGGTGAGTCACCGCCTGTTCTGGCCAGGGGCGCCGATGGCTAGGATGCCAGTAAAGCGGCCGTATACAGCACCGGACCCGTGGGCTCCGGTTGCGGCGACCCGCCCGGGGGCTCCAGGCTGACTGCGAGCGTCGAACTGCGCTCCAGTGCGGCCCTGGCGGCACTGCCCAGGGCAATGGTCAGCACCCCGGACTTGGGCAACAGGCCAAGTGAAACGGGAACCCCGGCGTCCGTCAGGGCCCACAGCTCGTAATCATTTGCGGGCTGTGACGTAACATCACCCACCACGCGCACCGTCATCTCTCCACTGTCCTTGCCAATCCGGGTCAGCCAGAGTGGCTCGCCATCCTCGCTGGCGACCAGGGCTACCGCTACCTGTTCCGGTATCCGTTCAATCACGGTGTTCTGGACAATTTCAGGGGGCCTGCTCTCCGCCATCCACCAGCCGCCCGCCATGAACATTGCCAGCAATGCGCTTGCTGCGGCAGCGCCCCGCCACAGGCCGGCACCCGAGACACGCGGCCGCTGCGAGGCAGCCCCACCAATCCCGAGCTCTCTGGCTAAACGTTGCCAGAGCAGGTCGGAGGGCATCACTGGCTCCAGGTTCCAGGCAAGGGGGGTCAGGCGTTCTTCCCAACGATTGACGGCCTTGCGGACATCATTGCGCTCCTCAATGAGTGCCTCGAACCGACGCCGGGCAAGGCCATGCTGGGTACCCACCACGTACCGCTGCGCCAGCAGTTCAATCAGCTCTGCACTTTCCAGTCTCATAG
Source organism: Haliea sp. (assembly GCA_041583655.1). GTDB lineage: Bacteria > Pseudomonadota > Gammaproteobacteria > Pseudomonadales > Halieaceae > Haliea. The sequence continues at coordinate 1,164 of JBFHFJ010000170.1, forward strand.
CTCAACGCACTCGCGCAATTTCTGCAGTCCACGTCGCATCCAGCTCTTGATGGTGCCGATCGGCCGCTCAAGCCTGAGCGCAATTTCCTGGAAGGTCAGCCCCTCGGTAAAGGCAAGTTGAATGCAGCCTGCCTGATCCCGGCTGATTTCCCCGAAACAGTGCTGCAACCGGTCTGCGACTTCCGGGGCGATCCCCTCGCTCTCCTGCTCGGGCTCATCATGCCCGAGGACGCGCCGAATGTCCTGCTGCCCGGCGTCAAGTATATCCCGCTGCCTGCCATGCCTCCTGATCAGATCCAGGGCTCGGTAGCGTGTTATCGAGATAAGCCAGGTGGTCGCCCGGGAGCGGCGAGCATCGTGTTCGGCCCCGGAGCGCCAGGCCGCCATCAGTGTTTCCTGCACAACGTCCTCAGCTTGCTGGCGGTCGTTCAGCATGCGCAGCGCCACAGCCATCAGCCGCGGTGAAACCGCGTCATAGAGCTTGCGGAACGCGCGCTGGTCCCCCCGGCCCGTCCGGTGCAACAAATCATCAAAATCGACTTCATCGATTACCGCTTGCTCTCTTGTTGCCGCGTCCATAGGTCGGGATGCCGATTCGGGGTTCAGGAATGATACGTACGAGCATGTCCGGCGGATGCACCGGGGAAAAAAAGTCATGGAGGTGCAACCTTCCGGGCGACTGAGGCGTACCACGACTGCCGCCACCCATAGAGTGGCCAATGAACTTCAATCAGAAAAGGTTGGTAATCAATGACTTATCCAAGAAAAAGACTTGTAGCAGCACTGTGTGCGGCCCTGTTGCCAGTAGCCGCGATGGGATCGAGCCACAGAGAAGCGCCTTTTATCACCCAGTTGCCGAAGGTCGACGGTACTGACTTTTACATGTTCAACAGCTACGAGGCCGGTCGCGACGGATTCGTTACGCTGATTGCCAACTATGTGCCCCTGCAGGACGCCTACGGCGGCCCGAACTATTTCGAGATGGACGATGCGGCGCTGTACGAGATACACATCGACAACAACGCCGATGCGATTGAGGACATCACCTTCCAGTTCCGCTTCACCACGGACGTTCGCGGAGTAGCCCTGAACGTCGGCGGCGAAAACGTGGCCATACCACTGAAGCAGGCAGGTGCGATCGGACCGGCGGCAGCGGATGACGCCAATCTCAACGTGGTTGAAACCTACACAGTGGATGTCGTTCGCGGCGACCGCCGCAGTGACAATCGCCAGCCGCTGACCCTGTCAGTGGATGGATCCTCGAGTTTCGTCAAGCCTGTGGACAACATCGGCACCAAGACCCTGACGGACTACGCCGGATACGCCAATGACCATATCTACGATGTCAGCATTCCAGGCTGCAGCTTCGGCCGCCTGTTTGTAGGCCAGCGCCGGGAGGGTTTCGTCGTTAATCTGGGCGAAGTGTTTGACCTGATCAATACTGACCCGCTGGGCCCGCCGGATGGCGAACCCAACACGCTCGCTGACAAGAATATAACGACATTAGCCCTAGAGGTTCCCATCGACTGTCTGGTGGGTTCGAACAGCGACATCATCGGAGGCTGGACCACAGCCAGCGTGCGCCAGGCGCGGGTCATCAACCCCTCGCCCAACGCGCGCGGTCCCGCCATCAACGGCGGCGCTTTCACCCAGGTCTCCCGTCTCGGTGCGCCGCTGGTAAACGAGGTGGTGATCGGGCTGCCGGACAAGGACCGCTTCAACCATAGCGAACCTGTCGACGATGCCCAGTTTGCCCTGTACGTAACCAATCCAACCCTCCCCGCACTGATCGAGCTCCTGTTTCCGGCAGCTACCGCTCCCACATTATTTCCCCGCGCGGACCTGGTCGCAGGTTTCCTCACTGGCGTCGACGGCCTGAACCAGCCGCCCAACGTGGTGGGTTCGGAAATGCTGCGCCTGAACACCGCGATACCGGCGACTCCCGCCGGCAGCCAGGCGCCGCTCGGAGTGCTGGCCGGGGACAACGCCGGCTTCCCGAATGGGCGTCGCCCGGGTGACGACGTGGTCGATATTGCCCTTCGCGTCATGATGGGCGCCCTGCTCGATTCCGATGACGCACCTGCGGGGCAATTACCGTTCACCGATGGCGCCTATATCGATGACTCGTTCTTCGATGTGACGTTTCCCTATCTGGTAACGCCGCTGCCAGGATCACAGAGCTGAACAGGAGCAATATCATGAAGACAACACAACTCTGCATCGCGCTGCTGGCCCTCGCGGCCAGCGGTGCGATGTTTGGCTGTAGCGATGGTGGCTCCGGCATGCGCGCGCCCGTGGCGGCGCCTCCAGCACCGGAGGCACCGGCAGAACCACCTGCGGCGACCGATTTCACGACGTTCGTGACAGACCAGTTCGCAGCGACCGCCGATACTACCGACCCAGAGCAGGTGGACGACAAGGAGTTCGCCTTCAACGATGAGGACAATCCCGATGCCTACTCCGGTCTCTTTTCTGACCCGTAAGCGAGGCGCAAGCGGGGCGTGTATCGTGGCCGTGATTGCCGCATTGATGACTTTGAGGCTCGCGCTGGACCGCGAGCCCCACGTCCTGCCCGCGGCACCACCTGCGGATACCGTGATCCTGCAGCTTCCACTGGGCGACCAAAGCTCCAGGGAGCTTGCCGCGATGTGGCGGGATCTGCAGGGGGATCCGGACAATGCCGAGGCTGCCGCTGGCTATGCCAGCCTGGCCCTGCAGCGGTACGCTGTGGGTGGGGACGCACGTTATATCGGCTATGCGCAGGGAGCGCTCGCACCCTGGCGGGAGGACGACCATCCACCCCTCGCTATCTGGCTTCTGCGCGGGCGGATCCTGCAGACGCAACATCGATTCGCGGAAGCGGGCGCTGACCTGGACCGGTTACTGGCGAGGCATCGGGACTCGGCCGAGGGAATGCTGTTATCTGCAGATGCCTGGAGACGCGCTGGCGACCTTGAGCGGGCAAGGGCTCGTTGCGCCGGTCTGGCGCTTGCCGGATTCTCCGCACCCGCCGCGCATTGCGCTGGAGATATTCTCATGAGCCTCGGCAAGCCAGAGCAGGCGTACGCCTTGCTGGCGCCCATGCACGCCGAACCGGCACAGGGACCTCCGCGACTGCAGCAATGGATGCTGGCGGTTGCGGCGGAGGCTGCCGCCGCGGACGGCAGGGCTGCGCACGCCCTGGCTCTGTATCAGCGCGCACTCGCGATACCGGGGGCGACCATCGCCATGCGCGCTTCCCATGCCGACCTGCTACTCGCCGAGGGACGCCCAAACCAGGCACTCGCGGCCCTGGCACGCGCTCCGGAGCCGGATGCAGACGCACTGCTGTTGCGCCGGGCCATTGCCGCCAGGCAACTGGGTCTGGCCGACGCTCACGCCCTGCGCAAACGTCTACAGGCGGGCTTCGTTGAGGCGGAGAGCTTGGGTACGGCGGCACTGCACTGGCGCGAGCAGGCCCTGTTCGCGCTGCTGCTGGCCGATGACCCGGACGCTGCGCTCGTCCATGCCGAAAATAACTGGAACCAGCAAAAGGGGCCGGAGGACGCAACCCTGCTTATCGAGGCGGCCAGGGCCGCTGGTCGACCGGATGCGGCGAACGCGGTGTACGCGTGGCGCGAAGGGTCACAATTTGGAGATGTGTAAAATGATGCGATTGTCCCTGATCATCACTGCCGGGTTGCTGGTGGCGTGCACCGTATCCACGCCGGCACATGCGCACGGCCAGAGCAGCAGCCGCCTGCAGCTGGACCTGGTGGATGCCGTGCCGCGGACACTGACCCTCAGGCTTGCTCTGCTGGACCTGCTGCACCTGCTTGATCTCGATGGCAACCGCGACGGACAGCTGACCTGGGGCGAGATCGCCGCGTCAGAACAGCGCATTCTGGATCTCGTCACCGCCAGCCTGTCACTGAGGAGCGGCGCAAGCGACTGCAACTTGAGCGCGAAGGACAACGCCACGTCACTGACAACGCTTGAGGACTCTCCAGCCATCCGCGTGGTGCTTCAGGTGCAGTGCCCGGCCCCCCTGGACAGGGGTGGGCTGCACCTCGCTTACCAGCTGTTTTTCGACGGCGACCCGACCCACAGGGCATTGGTCACCGTCACACGGGGGAAAGAGGAGCAGAGTTTCCTGCTAACGGGCGACCAACGGGAACTGACCTTGCCCGGCCCGGATGAGTCAGGCCCCTGGAGCTGACCTCGATCACTGGCCACGGCGCCCAGTCCCCCGGGCTCGCTTGCCGCCAACGTAGCGGGCGACCATGATTCGCCCTGCCACGCCCCCTCATCCACAGAGCCCGACTCAGATTGAGAGCGGCACGGCCGAGCGCTACCGGGACCGGCACGCCATCCGGGGTGGCAAGACCTGTCGATTTTTTTTACACTGGCTCCACGCCAACAACGCGCAACTTCGTTAAGTTACAATAAATCAGAAGCTTGAAAAATACGGCACGATTTATGCTTGGCATGTGAAACTACCGAATCACATGAGAAAGGGACACGTTTTGATGCACCTGAAACAAAAGGCACTGGCCGCCGCCTTCATAGCGAGCGCGGGTCTGTCACCGCTAACCCATGCTGCACTGATGAGTTATACCGGCACCGGGGGCAACGTGCCTGGCCCAGGTGTTGAAACCTCCGGCCTCTTCAGCAACTCGATCACGGTAGCGGATGCCGGTGTGGTCAACGGCGTGTCGATTACCCTGAACGACTTCAGTCACACCTGGATTGGCGATATCTTCGCGACACTGGTATTCGACGATGGCACCAACCCCGCCGTGTCCATGATCCTGTTCGGTACGGACGGTACAGTAACAGTCGGCTCCAATAATGATGCCGACGGCACCTACACCTTTGCCACTGGGGGCGCTACGGGATTCGAAGACCATGCTGACGACCCCATACCCTCGGGCACCTACGCCCCCCTGGGCAGCTTCTCAGTATTCAACAATCTGTCAGCGGCCGGTATGTGGACCCTGAACCTTGATGATCAGTCGGGCGGCGATTCGGGCTTTCTGGAAAGCTGGACCCTGAATATTGACGTGGGCGATGCCGCCCCGATTCCGGCGCCAGCGACACTGGCCCTGTTCGGCCTCGGGCTCGCGGGCCTGGGCTGGTCCCGACGGAAGAAATCAGGGTAACCGTCGCGCAAAGACAAAGCCCCTCCAGGAGGGGCTTTTTTTTGCGTGCAGCCTGCGGGCCGACCGGCGCTCAGAAGGTGATGTTGAAGTCGATGCCGTAGGTACGCGGCACGCTGTACTGGGCAGTCATGTTGATGACCTCGTTGCCAAAGACGTTGATATCGTCTTCATCCAGAAGATTCTTGATCCAGAACGACACGCTGCTGACAGCTGAGCCCATGGGGATTTCCATGATTCCGGCCCGCGCATTCAGCAGCCAGTAGGCCTCTCGCTGGGACAGGCGGTCCGCTTCGGGGAAGCCGCTGGCAAACGCGGTGTTCTCGCCATCCGCCAGGTAGCGGCTGTCCAGGCGCATGAACGGCGCGCCGCCCAGCATCTGTCGGCCCAAATCGTATTGCAGCGAGATCCTGGCATTGAAGTCCGGCGCCCTGATCGGCCGCACCTCATCGGCGACATTCACTCCGTTGCGGATATACTCCTGGTACTCGTAGTCGTAGGCACCAAGAGTCGTGCTCAGGGTCAGGCCGGCGCCGAGAATCGCATCCATTTCGATCTCGATGCCGGTGATCTCTACCTGGCCTGCGTTCTCGAAGCTCTGCTTGCCGTCCTCGAACAGCTGGACCTGCAGATCTTCGTAATCCATGAAGAAAGCCGCCGCATTCAGGCGCAGCCGGTTTTCCAGGAACTGCGACTTGACCCCCAGCTCGTAGTTGGTGATCGATTCCGGCTCATAGGAAATGCCATTGAGGATACCCCCGGCGACAAACCCGGTGCTCACCTTCGCATAGGACATCACGTCGTCGGCCCAGTTGTAACTGAGCACCACGTTGTAGTTGGTTTCCCCGTAGCTGAGCTTGTATACCCCCTCCGCGAGGTTGCCCCCACCCGAGGTGGCACTGATGTC
>JBFHFJ010000171.1:0-7201 GCA_041583655.1 Haliea sp.
ATTCAACATGGCTGTCACCAATGGCCCCTGCGTCAGATGCCGCTCAATTCGATTGTCCGCGGACGCTCTACCCACCCGTCCTCGGTACCGTCACTGACGATTTCCACCACGGCGACGTACGTATCTGTCATCTCGACGACCTTGCCGTGGTTGCGTCCCAGGAAATTCCCCAGCCGGACACGGTGCACACCACCCTCGGGATCCCTGATCAGGGTCCACTGGGTACCACCGCGCTCCAGGGAGCCCACCATCGTAAGCGAGTCGAAGGTATATTGCTCCAGAAACTCCTTGGCCCTGTTCTCGTCGGGCTTGATTGCGCTGATGGCCTGCATTTGCGTGATATCACGCACTTCCACCGGGCGATCAAAAGGACTGCGCAGCGCTGTGGCACTGTAGGCAAATGCCTCGTAGGCCTGGAAAGTTGGAATCGGTGCGATGATGCCGCCTGGGCGAGCGCGCTTTTCCGCCATGAATACATCGAGATCATCAAAATCGTGCCCCCCACAACCAACCAGCAGCGCCGCTGATACAGCGGTCAGGGCCAGACGCCAAACCTTGCTCATACTAGCCCTCCCCATCCTTGTAGCGGTAGGTCTTGGCGGTAATGCTCAGGTTGAGAGCATTGGTGTTGCCGGACCGCGCGGTAATGGAGAAGTCATGCAGCGTCACGATGCGCGGCAGACCCGCCATCCCGCTGATGAATGCGCCGAGATCGTGGTAGGAGCCGGTGGCGGTAATGGCAATCGGCAGCTCGACGTAGAATTCGCGCGCCTGTTCCGCCTGCAGCTTGATGCTGTTGATCTCCAGACCGTTCATCAGGCCCTTGTTGGTAATATCCTCAAGCAGGCCGGGCACTTCGGTATCACTGGGCAGCTGGCTGACCAGGGCGCCAAAGGACTCCTCCATCTCCGCCAACTGCTCTTTGTAGGCCTCCAGGTTGGCCGCCTCGAACGCCTTCTTTTCAAAATCCTGCTTCAGCCGACCCTCTTCCGCCTCGACGCGGTCGAGCTGCAGCTGCAGATCCTTGATATGGAAGTAATAGCCGGCCGCAACGACCGAGACGAGCAAAACGCCACACAGAAGCGCCTTTACGCCCGCCGGCCAGGAACCGAGGTTGTCGAAGTCGATGTCGTTGACATCGAATTCCCGGAGTGCGCGGAGAGTCTCTTCGAGTGCCACGACCTATTCTCCCACGCCTTCGTCAGATGCAGGCAGCTGCACCTTGACCTTCAGGTTGAACGTTGCCGCCTGATCCCCGTACTGGGTGGCCGCGCGCACCGACTCGAGATTCGGCTGCTGCAGCCAGTCCGAACCGTCCAGCCTCCGCATCAAGCTCGAGACACGGTTGTTGGATTCGGCAATGCCGGTGAGACTGATCAGGTTGCTCTTGCTGCTGAGGCTGGTGTAGAAAACCCCGTCGGGAACGGTCCTGACCAACTGATCCAGCACCCGCACGATTATCGGCCGGTTGCCCTGCAGCTCCTGGATGACGCGCATGCGCTCGATCAGCTGGTTGCGCCGCCGCTGCAGATCCTTGATCTCTGCGACCTGCTTGTCGAGCTCGCGAATGTTTTCTTTGAGGTACTGGTTGCGCGCCTGTTGATAGTCGATCTGGCCATTGACAATGCGGTCGCCGAGCAGCACCAGGCCCACACCGAGGACGGCGACGGCAGCCAGAAGAATCAGGAACTCCTTCTTGCGCTCGGCGCGGCGCTCCTCGCGCCAGGGCAGGAGGTTAATTTGCGCCATCAGTCAAAGCTCCGCATTGCGAGGCCGCAGGCAATCATCATGGCCGGGGCATCGCTGCTCAGCGCCACGGCATTGACCCGGGAGGATATGGTCATCTCGGCAAAGGGATTGGCAACCGCGGTCGGGGTTCCCAGCTTGTCCTGCACCAGGTCAACCAGGCCATCCATGGAGGACACGCCGCCCGCCAGGATAATGTAGTCGACGTCATTGAACTGGCTGGAGGAGAAGAAGAACTGCAGCGAGCGCGCCACCTGCTGGACCACGGCTTCCTTGAAGGGAATGAGCACCTCCGGCTCGTAGTCGTCGGGCAGACCGCCCTGCTTCTTGGCCAGCCCGGCTTCCTCCAGGGGCAGGCCGTAGCGGCGCATGATCTCGTCGGTCAGCTGCTTGCCACCGAACAGCTGCTCGCGGGTGTAGATGGTCTGGCCGTTGTTGAGGACACTGAGCGTGGTCATGGTGGCACCAATATCCACGATCGCGACCATGCTCTCCACTTCCAGGTCGAGCTGGCGCCGGATCAGGCCGTAGGCGCGCTCCATGGCGTAGGCCTCGACGTCCATGATCCGGGCAGTGAGTTCCGCGCCCTCAATGGCATCCACCCGGGAATCGATTGTTTCGCGGCGGCAGGCGGCAATCAGCACCTCCACCTGGTTGGCCCGGGAAGGCGACACGCCCTGGATCTCGAAGTCGATGGCCACTTCGTCCAGTGGATAGGGAATGTACTGGTCCGCTTCCAGGGTGAGCTGAGTTTCAAGATCATCGTCACTGAGCCCGGCGGGCATGTCGATGATCTTGGTGATGACCGATGATCCGGCAACAGCGGCGGCTGCTGTCTTCAGCTTGGTCCGCGACTGCGCCACAACGGTACGAATGGCGTTGGTTACGCCCTCGACGTCATTGACATTTTTCTCAATGACCGCGTCAACCGGAAGTGATGTCACGGCATAGCTTTCGACCCGGTAGCGACCCCCGGACTGGCTAAGCTCGAGCAGCTTCACTGTAGTGGAGCTGATATCCAACCCCAGTACCGGCGCCGACCTTTTCTTCCCTAGAATGCCAAGCAAATCATTTTCCTATGAGTATCACTAACTTAGCTTGTTTTTATACAACATTACATTAATTATAGGTATAGCATAATCATTCGTGCAATCAAAAAGCAAAATAAGCTTATAATTACCAAACGACATTGCCGCCCTTTCAACCTACAGTAATACAAGTCACTGCTTTGTAAAGGAATAAATGAAGTTCCTCGGTTTTTTATTGCGCGCCTCCCTGCTCGGAGCCCTGGCGACCAGCTGGCTTCTCGCGGGCGTCTACCTCTACCTGAGCCCTGGTTTGCCGGATGTCGCCACCCTGCGCGATGTCAGACTGCAGACGCCGATGCAGGTATTTACCCGCGATGGCGACCTGATTGGCCAGTTCGGGGAACAGAAGCGCAACCCGCTGCACTTTGAGGAAATTCCGCAGCAATTCATCGAGGCGCTGCTGGCGGCAGAGGATGACCGCTTCTTCAGGCATCGGGGCGTGGATTTTGCCGGCCTCCTGCGGGCGGTGTCCGAACTGGCCCTGACCGGTGAAAAGGGTTCGGGCGGCAGCACCCTGACCATGCAGGTGGCACGCAACTACTTCCTGAGCCTCGAGCGCACCTTTATGCGCAAATTCAATGAGATCCTGCTGGCATTCCAGATTGAGCGGGCACTGGAAAAGGAGGAGATATTCGAGCTCTACTTCAACCGCGTATTCCTCGGCCATCGCTCCTACGGCTTCGAGGCCGCGGCCCAGGTGTACTACGGCAACACCATCAGCGAACTGAGCCTGGCCCAGCATGCCATGCTTGCCGGCATCCCCAAGGCCCCATCGCGCAACAATCCGATCAGCGGCCCGCAGGCGAGCCTGGAGCGTCGGAACTGGATTCTGGGGCGCATGCTGAGCCTTGGCTACATTGACCGCGAAGCCTGGGCCGCTGCAGTGGCAGAACCCGTCAGCGCCCGGCAGCATGGCGCGCAATTGAGCTTCGCCGCCCATTATGCGGCGGAAATGGCCCGCCAGGAGATGCTGGACCGCTTCGGTATGGCTGCCTATACCGACGGCTACAAGGTGTACACCACCATCAGCAGTGAACTCCAGAAGCGCGCCCAGGAAGCTGTCATCGAAGGCCTGATCACCTACGACAAGCGCCACGGTTACAGGGGCGCCGAGCGCAAGCTGCCCCCACCCGCGGAAGGCTCCGGCAGCGACGCCATGTCCATGTGGCTCGCCGCCCTGACCGACACGCCGGTCGTTGCCGGACTGACCCCCGCCATTGTCACCGAACTCGGAGACAGGCAGGTCTCCATCCTGCTCCGCGACGGCACCCTCAGCACGCTGCTCTGGGATCACGGCCTGCGCCAGGCCAGCCCTTACCTGTCAGAGAACGCCGTAGGCCGGGCCCCGCAAAGTGTGGGGGACGTAGTCAGCGCAGGCGACCTCATACGGGTACGGCAGCGGGAAGACGGCAGCTGGGAACTGGCCCAGGTTCCTGCCGCCCAGGCTGCACTGGTGTCGCTCAACCCGGACAACGGCGCAATCATCAGCATCGTCGGCGGAATGGGCTTTGAGAACAGCAAGTTCAACCGCGCCGCCCAGGCCCGCCGCCAGCCCGGGTCGAGCTTCAAGCCCTTCGTCTACAGCGCCGCGCTTGAGGCAGGGTTCACCGCGGCCAGCATAATCAATGATGCGCCGGTGGTGCTCCAGGACACTTCCCTGGAAGATGTCTGGCGCCCGGAGAATGACGGCGGCCGCTTCTACGGTCCCACCCGCCTGCGCTGGGCCCTGACCCAGTCCCGCAACCTGGTGTCCATACGCCTGCTGCAGCAGATTGGCGTGCCCCGGCTGCTCAGTCACGTGCAGCGTTTCGGCATCGACACCAGCGAATTTGCGCCGGACCTGTCACTCGCCCTCGGCACACACGTCATGACCCCGCTGGAACTTGCGACGGCCTACTCGGTGCTTGCCAACGGCGGCTATGGGGTGAAGTCCTGGCTAATTGACCGGGTAGAGGATATCGACGGCAAAACGATATACCAGGCAATGCCGCCCACTGTCTGCAGGGACTGCGCAGACGAACCTGAGCCGGAAGAGCGAGAGCTGCGGATGGAGGAGATCCTGGCCGGCGTACCCGAGACAACCCTGCCGCCGCGGGCCGAGCGGGTCATGGAGGAACGCGCCAATTTCATCCTCACCAGCATTCTCCAGGACGTCATCAAGCACGGCACCGGTCGCCGTGCGCTATCCCTTGGCCGCAGCGACCTCGCCGGCAAGACAGGCACCACCAACGGGCCCATGGACGCCTGGTTCTCCGGTTACAACCGGGATGTCGTCACCACGGCCTGGGTAGGTTTTGACAACTATACCCCGCTGGGTCGCCGGGAGTTCGGCGGCACCGCGGCGCTGCCAATCTGGATTGACTATATGCGGGCCGCGCTGCGCGACAGCCCGGATGTCGAGCGCCCGCTGCCCCCGGGCATCGTCCACGTGCGCATCGACCCAGACACCGGCCTGCTGGCCCGCCCGGGGCAGGAAAATGCCATCTTCGAGTATTTCCGGGAAGAGGAACTGCCGGCACAATCCGGCGACGGCGAGCAGCCCGGCACCGGCCGCAGGACCAATGACGAGCTGATCAACGATATCTTTTTCTGAGCAGCGGCGCGGCCGCCGGCTTTAGCCTCGGGGCAAGGCAGACATCGTGGGTGCGTACCCTTCCGGGTAAGGTATCCGGGACACGCCGCTGTCGACGGCAGCCCTGGCGACCGCCGGCGCGATGCGCTCCAGCAGCCTGGGGTCCACGGGCTTGGGAATGATGTAGCGGGGGCCGAAGGACAACTCGGTTTCGCCGCAGGCGTTGAGCACCGAGGCTGGCACAGGCTCCCTCGCCAGCTCACTGAGCGCCTTGACCGCAGCTATCTTCATCGCCTCGTTGATCGCACTTGCGCGCACGTCCAGGGCACCGCGGAAAATGAACGGGAAACCCAGCACATTGTTGACCTGGTTGGGATAGTCCGAGCGGCCGGTGGCCAGGATCAGGTCGTCGCGCACGCTGTGTGCCAGCTCAGGCCGGATCTCCGGATCCGGATTGGAACAGGCGAACACCACCGGGCGGTCCGCCATCGACAGCAACATTTCCGCACTGAGCAAATCCGCACCGGAGAGGCCGACGAAAACGTCGGCACCCTTTACCGCATCACTCAGGCTGCGCTTGCTGGTGTTGTTGACGAACTCCTGCTTGTAGGCGTTGACGCCCTCGCGGCCCGCATAAATCACACCGCGTCGATCGAGCATGAATATGTTCTCCTGCCGGGCGCCCATGCTCAGCAGCAGGCGCATACAGGCGATGGCCGCGGCGCCGGCACCCAGACAGGTTATCACCGCGTCTTCCAGACGCTTGCCCTGGATCTCCAGGGCGTTGATCATCCCCGCGGCAGTAACGATTGCGGTGCCATGCTGGTCGTCGTGAAAGATCGGGATGCTGCAGCGACGCCCCAGCTCCGCTTCGATCTCGAAGCACTCCGGGGCCTTGATGTCCTCGAGGTTGATACCGCCAAAGGTATCGGCAATGTTGGCGACGGTCTCGATGAAACTGGTCGCGTCTTCGGTATTCACCTCGATATCCACCGAGTTGATGCCGGCAAAGCGCTTGAACAGGAGCGCCTTGCCTTCCATGACCGGCTTGCTCGCCAGGGAGCCCAGATTGCCGAGACCCAGTACGGCGGTGCCGTTGCTGATCACGGCCACGAGGTTACCCTTGCCGGTGTAGCGATAGGCAGCTTCGGGATCAGCGGCGATCTCCCTGCAGGGCTCGGCAACACCCGGGCTGTAGGCCAGGGCGAGATCGGCCTGGGTTTCGGCGGGCTTGGTCAGCTCGACGCTGATTTTCCCCGGCACAGGGCCGGAGTGATAATCCAGGGCAGCCTGTCTGAAATCATTGCTCATGTTATGGTCGCGCTTTTCGAGGCACCTGCGAGAAAGTCGGACGAGAATATAGAAAAGATCCCGGCCTAACAAGCCGCATTAAAAAAGCCGGGCACCTTGCGGAACCCGGCTTTCGCGTGCGCTGCGTGCCGCGCAGCCCAACGCCAGAGCGCTAGCGCGAAGTGCCGCGAGCGCCAAAGCGCTTCTTGAAGCGGTCAACACGGCCACCGGTGTCCATGACTTTCTGCTTGCCGGTGAAGAAGGGGTGACACTGCGAGCAGACGTCAACGTGGAAGTCTTCGCAACGGGTCGAACGGGTGGCAATCTGGTTGCCGCAGCTGCAGGTTGCAGTGACCGCCTCGTATTTAGGATGGATATCTGCTTTCATGGTAGTGCTCCTGTGTATTGGCGCCGCCACCCGATCCCGTCGGGCACCGCACCGGACTTGTGGAGATAGCGCGAAAAAATAGGCGCGCATAGTACCAGACACAGCGCCGGACGCAAG
>JBFHFJ010000172.1:0-7170 GCA_041583655.1 Haliea sp.
AGACGGGCGGACGGGGAGAAAAACGGGAATATGCAGCAAAAACAGGGATATATTTCTCCCCGGCAATGGAAAAGCCCTTGTATTACAGCGTTTCATGGTTAATATCTGTGCTAGAGCACGGTGGCGGCAGCGGTGGTCGCAGTCAGTCCGGCTTGGATGCGTGTCCCAACTCATTTGAACGAAGGTTGAAAAAACTATGGCTACGAAAAAAGCAGCAGTGAAGAAGGCACCTGCCAAGAAAGCGGCAGCGGCGAAAGTAGCGGTCAAGAAGGCGGCTCCCGCCAAGAAGGCAGCGCCTGCGAAGAAGGCACCTCTCATCAAGGACAAACTCACCAAGACCCAGATCGTGGCATCCATTGCGGAATCCACCAGCCTGAGCAAGAAGCAGGTCGGCGATGTGATGAGCGAACTCGAGTCGCTGATTGAGCGCAGCCTCAAGAAGCGTGCGGTTGGCGAATTCACCCTGCCCGGCCTGATGAAGATCACCACCGTGAAGAAGCCGGCCAAGAAGGCGCGCAAGGGCATCAACCCGTTCACCGGTCAAGAGACCACCTTCAAGCCGAAGCCAGCCAGTGTTGCCGTTAAAGTGCGCCCGCTGAAGAAAATGAAGGATTTCGCCGCCGACTGAGCCCCGGCAGCAGGCCCTGCCCGCAGTCGCGGGTGGGGTCCAGGTTTTTCCACGCCTCGGCACGGTCTGGTGCAGGGGCACGCTTCCCCCCCTGAGTTCCCGATTTCACGCGTATTGGCCTGCGCCCCGCCATGGGGTAAAATCCGCGCCTCGATTTTTTCTGCCCCATTTATTTGGCGAGTACACTCCATGCCGATATACGAGTATCAGTGTCAGTCCTGTGGTCACCTGCATGAAGCCCTGCAGAAAGTCAGCGATGCCCCGCTGGTGGATTGCCCCGCCTGCGGTGCTGCCCAGCTGCGCAAGAAGGTCTCCGCGGCCGGATTCCGCCTCAAGGGCGGTGGCTGGTACGAGACCGATTTCAAGACCGGAGGCAAGAAGAACCTGGCCGCCGGCGGCGATGACAAGGGCTCCGCGCCTGCGGCTGCCCCGGTGGCCGCTGACAGCGCCGGCGCCGCCAAGGGCGGCGAGGCCAAGGCCGCCAGCTAGACCCTGCCCCCCGGGGCCAACCTGACAATTGACGGAAACGGAATTATGCGCAGTCATTTTTGTGGCGCCCTCGGCACGGCCAATATCGACGAAACGGTGACCCTGTGTGGCTGGGTGGATCGTCGTCGCGACCACGGGGGTGTCATTTTCCTCGACCTGCGCGACCGGGCCGGCATTGTGCAGGTGGTCTTCGACCCCGATACCGGAGAGCACTTTCAGCGCGCCGACCGGGTGCGCAGCGAATATGTCCTGAAAATCACGGGCCGGGTGCGCGCCCGCACCGGGGGTACGGTGAATCCCGCCATGGCCACCGGCCAGATCGAGGTGCTGGGCAAGGAGCTGGAGATCCTCAACAGCGCGGCAACGCCACCCTTCCAGCTCGATGAACACACCAACGTCGGTGAAGACGTCAGGCTGCAGTACCGCTATATGGACCTGCGCCGTCCGGAGATGCAGAACCGTTTGATCCTGCGCGCCAGGATTACCACCGCGGTGCGCAATTTCCTCGACGCCGAGGGGTTCCTCGACATCGAGACGCCGATCCTGACCCGCGCAACGCCTGAAGGGGCCCGCGATTACCTGGTGCCCAGCCGTACCCACCCGGGTCACTTCTTCGCCCTGCCGCAGTCGCCCCAGCTGTTCAAGCAGCTGCTGATGGTGTCCGGCTTCGACCGCTACTACCAGATCGCCAAATGTTTCCGGGACGAGGACCTGCGTGCCGATCGCCAGCCCGAGTTCACCCAGATCGACATTGAAACCTCCTTCCTCGATGAAGAGCAGATCATGGGGATCACCGAGCGCATGGTCCGCCAGCTGTTCGATACGGTACTGGGTGTCGACCTGGGCGACTTTCCCCGCATGCCCTGGTCCGAGGCCATGGAGCGCTACGGCTCGGACAAGCCGGACCTGCGTATCGACCTCGAGCTGGTCAGCATCGACGACCTGATGCAGCAGGTGGACTTCAAGGTGTTCCGCGGCCCGGCCGATGACCCTGGCGGTCGCGTCGCGGCGCTCAAGGTGCCTGGCGGCGCCGGCATCAGCCGCAAGGAAATCGATGATTACACCCGCTTCGTCGGTATCTATGGCGCCCGCGGGCTGGCCTGGATCAAGGTCAACGACCTGGGCGCCGGCGTCGAGGGGCTGCAGTCGCCCATTCTGAAGTTCATGCCTGAGACGGTGGTGGCGGCGATGATGCAGCGCCTCGACGCGCACAACGGCGACATCATTTTCTTCGGCGCAGACCGCACCTCGGTGGTGAACGAATCCCTCGGTGCCCTGCGCCTCAAGGTTGCCCAGGACCAGGGGCTGGTGCGCGCCGGATGGGCGCCTCTCTGGGTGGTGGATTTCCCCATGTTCGAGGACAACGGCAACGGCGGCCTGACCCCCTTGCACCACCCCTTCACGGCGCCCTCCTGCTCGCCGGAGGCCCTGGTGGCGGACCCGGCTGCAGCCCTGTCACGGGCCTACGACATGGTGCTGAACGGTACCGAGCTCGGTGGTGGCAGCATCCGTATCCACCAGCGCGACATGCAGCAGGCGGTTTTTCGTATCCTCGGCATCAGTGACGAGGAAGCGGAGGAGAAATTCGGTTTCCTTCTCCAGGCCCTGCAGTACGGTGCCCCGCCCCACGGCGGCCTTGCCTTCGGGCTCGACCGCCTGGTGATGCTGATGACGGGGGCGCAGTCCATTCGCGATGTTATCGCTTTCCCGAAGACCCAGACGGCGCACTGCGTGCTCACCGATGCCCCGGGAGAGGTGAACGAGGCGCAACTGAAAGAGCTCAATATCCGCCTGCGCCAGGCCAGGGAATCCGCCCCGGCTGGGGAATAAGTCTGGCCGCAGGCGATTGCGGGAGTTGGACCCGTCGGCATAATACTGTAGATTTATACAGATCAGGGATTCCAGGCAGGGCTCGGAGCACAGTATGGCGGTCATCCTCGGGATCGACCCCGGTTCCCGCAAAACGGGTTTTGGCATCATCAATTACGTCTCCGGTCGCAGTGAATACCTGACCAGCGGCGTTATCCGCCTGCCCGAGGGGAATCTGCCCGAGCGTCTGCGGGTGATCTACGAGAGCGTCACCGAACTGGTTCTGCTGCACTGCCCTGACCAGCTGGCGATCGAGCAGGTGTTCATGGCCAAGAGCGCGGGTTCTGCCCTGAAGCTGGGGCAGGCCCGTGGCGCGGCTATTGTTGCCTGTGTGGCACAAAGCATGGCGGTCGCCGAGTACTCCGCGCGCCAGATCAAGCAGGCGGTAGTGGGCACCGGCGCCGCCGACAAGAGCCAGGTCCAGCACATGGTCAAGATGTTGCTGAAGCTGCCTGCCGAGCCGCAGGAAGACGCCGCGGACGCCCTGGCCGCCGCCCTGTGTCATGCCCACACCCAACACAGTATGATAAACATTGCCGGCGCGACCTCCGTGCGCCGGCGCCGGATGCGGTAGCGGAGTGGTGGCAGGACGATGATAGGCAGGATACGCGGCACCCTGGTGTACAAGCAGCCTCCGGACATTCTCGTGGACGTGGCCGGGGTGGGCTACGACATACAGGTTCCGATGAGCACCCTGTTCCAGCTGCCCGAACTCGGCGCGGATGTGACCCTGTTGACCCATTTTGTCGTCCGCGAGGACGCGCAGTTGCTGTATGGCTTTGTCGATGAGCGGGATCGTGCCCTGTTCCGCCAGCTGGTGAAGGTGAGCGGAGTTGGTCCCAAGCTGGCCCTGACTATTCTCTCTGGCATGGATGCCACAGAATTCGCCCGCTGCGTGCAGCGGGATGACGTCGCGGGGCTGGTGGCCCTGCCGGGTGTCGGCAAGAAGACTGCCGAGCGCCTGCTGGTGGAGATGCGCGACAAGCTCAAGCACTGGCTGGGACAGTGGGCCGAGGCCGACACGACGGTTCCGGCGTCAGCCTACACCTCGGCCAATGACCGGGTGGCGGACGCCGAGGGGGCGCTGGTTGCCCTGGGCTACAAGCCGGCCGAGGCCGCGCGCATGATAGCGGCGGTGAACGATGACAGCGTGGACGGTAGCGAGGAGCTGATCCGCCGCGCACTGAAAGCCGTGGTAAGCCGCAAATGATCGAAACCGACCGCCTGATCGCGCCCCAGGCCAGGGGCGATCGCGAGGAACTGCTGGATCGGGCCATCCGCCCCAAGTCCCTGGAGGAGTATATCGGTCAGCCCGTGGTGCGCGACCAGATGACCATTTTCCTGCAGGCCGCGCGGGGTCGCCGCGAACCCCTGGATCACACCCTCATCTTTGGTCCCCCCGGCCTCGGGAAGACGACCCTCGCCAGCATCATCGCCAACGAAATGGGTGTTTCCCTGAAGACCACCTCCGGCCCGGTGCTGGAAAAAGCCGGGGATATCGCCGCCCTGATGACCAACCTGGAGCCCGGGGATGTGCTCTTTATCGATGAGATCCACCGCCTGAGCCCCGTTGTCGAGGAGATCCTCTACCCGGCGATGGAGGATTACCAGCTCGACATCATGATCGGCGAGGGCCCGGCGGCACGCTCCATCAAGCTGGACCTGCCGCCCTTTACCCTGGTCGGGGCGACCACCCGAGCCGGCTTGTTGACCTCGCCCCTGCGTGACCGTTTCGGCATCGTGCAGCGACTGGAGTTCTACCAGGTGGCGGACCTGGCCACCATCGTCGCCCGCTCCGCGGCCATTCTCGGGATCGGTATCGATGCCCATGGCGCTGCGGAAATTGCCCGCCGCGCCCGCGGCACCCCGCGTATTGCCAATCGCCTGCTGCGGCGGGTGCGGGACTACGCCGAGGTGAAGGCCGACGGCCACATCACTGCCGAGGTGGCGGACCGCGCCCTGGACATGCTGAGCGTGGATCACCACGGCTTTGACCACCAGGACCGGCGTCTTCTACTGACCATGATCGAGAAGTTTGACGGCGGCCCGGTTGGCGTCGACAGCCTTGCCGCTGCCATTTCCGAAGAGCGCGGCACCATTGAGGATGTTCTGGAACCCTACCTGATCCAGCAGGGCTACATCGTACGCACCCCCCGCGGGCGCATGGTGACCCGCAATGCCTACCTGCACTTCGGCCTGCCCGCCGGACGCACACCGGAAACGGCACAATTACCACTGGAGCCCGATCAGGACGAGAACGCGTGAGTGCGGCGGAATTTTCAATTAAGCTGCGCGTCTACATCGAGGACACCGATGCCGGCGGCATTGTCTACTACGTCAACTACCTGAAATTCATGGAACGCGCCCGCACCGAATTCATGCGCAGCCTGGGTTTTGGCAAGGATTACATTTTCAATCACGACCTGATGTTCGTGGTGCGTGACGTGGCGATACACTACCAGGCGCCGGCGTTGCTGGACGATGAGCTGGAGGTGGGCGTGACCCTGGGGGCCGTGCGCGGCGCCTCCCTGGCAATGCGCCAGGTAGTGCGCCGCGGCGGCGAGCAGCTGGCATCCGCGGAGATCGCCATAGCCTGCGTGGACCGGGTGGGCGTGCGCCCGCGGCGGTTGCCGAAAGATATGCTGGACAGCCTGCGCGCCGCGCAGGTTCATTGAGGGGGGAGCCCGACACTTGGAAGCGCAACTGAGTATTATCGACCTGATTTTCGAGGCTGGATTCACCGTGCAGCTGGTCATGCTGACCCTGCTGCTGGCCTCCATGGCCTCCTGGTACATGATCGTCCAGCGGTTCATCTATTTCCGCAACGGTCGCGAGGAGATGTTCGAGTTCGAGGAGCGGTTCTGGTCCGGCATCGACCTGTCGCAACTGTATCGCGAGGGCAACGAGCGCGCCGCCGATGGCAAAGTCATCGTGGGTATGGAAAGCATCTTCCGCGCCGGGTTCAAGGAGTTTTCACGCCTGGCAAAGCAGTCGGAGATGGACTCCGAAGCCGTCATCGAGGGTTCCCGCCGGGCCATGCGCGTGGCCATGCTGCGGGAAGAGGAGCGCCTGGAGAAGCACCTCTCCTTCCTGGCCTCGGTGGGCTCCACCAGTCCCTACATCGGCCTGTTTGGTACGGTCTGGGGAATCATGAACTCGTTCCGCGGTCTCGCCAATGCCACCCAGGCGACCCTGGCCACGGTGGCCCCCGGTATCTCCGAGGCCCTGGTCGCCACCGCCATGGGTCTGTTTGCCGCGATTCCCGCGGTGCTGGCCTACAACCGCTTTGCCAGCCGCATGGACATGTTCCTGAACCGCTACGACACCTTTGTCGATGAGTTCTCCAGCATTCTTTACCGGCAGGCCTACGCGCTGCGTGCGCGAGACAGGAAAGCGGGATGACAGCGGTCGTATCCAGAACCCGGGGCAAGCGCCGGCCCATGGCCGACATCAATGTCGTGCCCTATATTGATGTGATGCTGGTGTTGCTTATCATCTTCATGGTGACGGCGCCGATGCTGATGCAGGGGGTCAAGGTGGACCTGCCCACAGCCGATGCAGATCCAGTGGAGAATCAGGACAGCGAGCCGCTGATCATTTCCATCGACAGCAGTGGCCAGCTGTTTCTCAACCTCGGCGAGGATGAAAAGCAGGCCCTCGCCCTGGCCACGATAACCCAGCGTGTGGGCGCGGTGATGCGCCGCAGCCCCGAGAAGCCGGTGCTGATATGGGGCGACCGGGCCGTACCCTACGGCGAGGTCGTCACCCTCATGGCCGCCCTGCAGGAAGCGGGCGCCCCCAGCGTCGGACTGGTGACCGAGCCACCCCAGTGAACCTGTCCATTTACGCCAAGCCGGTGACCCCGCGCATCGTCCTGCGCCCGGCATTGGCGACTGTGCTGTTGCACGCCCTGGTCATCTATCTGCTGACGGCCAACTGGTCCAGCTCAGAAGAGCGCATACTGAAGCCCAAGCCGGTGCCAAAGGTGATCAATGCGAGCCTGGTGGATGCCGGCCAGCTGGAGCCCAAGCCCGAACCGAAGCCGGAGCCCAAACCGGAGCCCAAACCGGAGCCCAAACCGGAGCCCAAACCGGAGCCCAAACCGGAACCGAAGTCGGCGCCCAAACCCGAGCCCAAACCGGAACCGAAGCCGGCGCCCAAACCCGAGCCCAAACCGGAACCGA
>JBFHFJ010000173.1:0-7149 GCA_041583655.1 Haliea sp.
ACTGGGTCGGTGGTGCGGCCAGCCTCGGTTTCCACTGCGGCGAGGGCGGCGGCAGCTTCGGCAGCCGCGATATCGTCGGCTGAGCTGTCGCCCTCGGTCATCAACAGCTCATCCGCGTCCGGGGCAACCTCAAAGACCTGGATGCCCATGTCGTTGATCATCTGGATGATGTCTTCGACCTGATCCGGATCGGAGATGTCTTCTGGCAGGTGATCGTTGACCTCGGAATAGGTCAGGTAACCCTGGTCCTTGCCGCGGGCGATCAGATCCTTGAGCCGGGACTGTTGTTGGGCGACGTTCGTCATTCAGCAGACACCTTCAAATTCAGTACAAAAAAAAATTAGCCGGCGATTATAACCGGAAAATCAGTGACTTAACCAGCAAAAACCTGGGTATTTTAGCCGCCCTGCCCCCGCAGTTGCCCGCTTTGGCCCGTTGCCACTCCTCATACATGGGGGCCCGGGCGCCCATTGCAAGCTGTGCGCCGGAATCGGCTGCGTCCCGCAGGATGGCGGGTGAGTTGCTCAGGGTTTGCGCTTGCTGCGGGCCTCGTCCATGCGCTGCTTCTGCTGCAGCAACTCTCTGAGCCTCTGCTTCTCCGCTTCGCTCATGTCAGCGTAGTTCGTGACTTTCAGTTTGTCGACTTGCGCGGACAATTGGCTGCGCTGGGGCAGCTGTGCCAGCGCAGCCAGGGTATCGGTGAACTGCTGGTCGATGCCCGACCGCGGGATCAGTCGCTCCTGGCCTGCCAGTCGACCCAGCAACTCCCCTTCCGGCGTCCCGTACCAGTGGCCGAGGAGCATGGCGGTGTTGGAGTCCGGGCGCCGTTGCAGCAAAGCCAGCAGGTCCCGCAGCAGGGCCACGTCGTCCCCTTCCAGGGCCGCCAGCGGCTCGGGGTCCACCCGGCTGGACATTTCCGGCTTGTGCAGCAGCAACGCAATGGCGGCCTGCGCCAGGTTGGAATACCCCGCGCGGGCCCGGTCACTGGCCGCGCGCTGCCTCGGCGTGGGCTGGCCGGGAGGGGCTGTGTGTTCCCTTGCGGCGGCCGGTTCCGGCGCTGGCGGGGGAAGCGGCGGCGCTTCCAGGTGCATCAGTTCGGCGACGGTGAGCCCCGTGCGCTCGGCCAGGGCGCGGAACATGAGTTGGCGGAAGACCCCGTCGGGCAGCTGGCGGATGTAGGGTAGCGCCTGCTTGCTGAGCCGGGCGCGGCCATCCAGGGTGCTGGTGTCCAGGCCTTCGCCGGCCACGTCGAAGAGGAAGGTTTCCAGTGGTGTGGCGCTGGTGAGGAGCTCGCGAAAGCGCTCCGCTCCCAGCTTGCGCACCAGGGTGTCGGGGTCCTCGCCCTCGGCCAGGAACAGGAAGCGGGCCTGGCGCCCGTCTTCCATGCAGGCCAGGGCGGCTTCCAGGGCGCGAACCGCGGCCTTGCGCCCGGCGGCGTCGCCATCGAAACAGAACACCACCTCCGGGGTCAGCCGGTACAGCCGCTCCAGGTGAGTCTGGCTGGTGGCGGTGCCCAGGGTGGCGGTGGCATTGGTGATGCCGTGCTGGGCCAGGGCGATAACGTCCATATAGCCTTCCACCACCAGCGCTCGCTCCAGCTTGCGGTTGGCCTGGCGGGCCTGGTATAGGCCGTAGAGTTCGCGGCCCTTGGAGAACACGGGTGTTTCCGGCGAATTGAGGTACTTCGGTTTGTCCTCCCCCAGGACCCTGCCGCCGAAGGCGATGATGCGTCCGCGCTGGTCGCGGATCGGGAACACCACCCGGTCCCGAAACCGGTCATAGGTGCGGCCGGCGTCGTTTTGCACCAGCATGCCGGACGCCAGCAGCAGCTTGCGCTGGTTCTCGTCCTGGCCCAGGGCCTGCAGCAGGTTGTCCCAGCCCGGAGGGGCGAAGCCGAGGTCGAAATCCCTGGCGATCTGCCCGGTCAGTCCCCGCTGCTTGAGGTAGTCGACGGCGCGCCGGGCCTCCGGATGCGTGCGCAGCTGCTGCTGGTAAAACCGGGCTGCCTGCTCCAGCAGGGTATACAGCGCCTTGTTGCTGTCTTCCCGTTGTGGCTGGGCAGCGCCGCCCGGGGTCTGTTCCCGTGGCACTTCCAGCCCCAGGCTGCCGGCGAGCGTCGCCACTGCCTGGGGGAAGTCCACGTTCTCGTAGTCCATGACAAAGCCGAGGGCATTGCCGCCCGCGCCGCAGCCAAAGCAGTAGTAGAACTGCTTGTCCGGGTTGACGCTGAACGAGGGGGTTTTCTCTTCGTGGAACGGGCAGCGGGCGCTGTAGTTCTTGCCGGTTTTCTTGAGTTTTACCCGCCGATCGATGACCTCCACGATGTCGACCCGGTCGAGCAGGTCATCGAGGAATTTTTGTGGGATACGTCCGGCCATCGGGGGTGTCGGCAGCGCTCTGTGAAGGACCGCTTATTGAAGCACGGTGCGGGGGTATTGTCAGGGCCGGACGGACGGACCGGGGGTCAGGCGGTAAGGCGCGCCTTGACCAGCTTGCTGACGGCGCCAATGTCGGCACGGCCCTGCAGCCTGGGTTTGAGCTCGGCCATGACTGCACCCATGGCCTGCATGCCGGTACCGCCGGCCGCAGCCACCGCGGCGTCGACCATGGCTTCCAGCTCGGCTTCGCTGAGCTGGGCGGGAAGGAATTCCTGGATTACGGCGATTTCCTGCTCTTCCCGGGCGGCGAGTTCCTCGCGTCCGGCGGCGTGGTATTGCTGGGCGGAGTCGCGCCGCTGTTTGATCATTTTATCGAGCACGACCAGGACCCGCGCATCATCGAGTTCGATGCGCTCGTCCACTTCAATGCGTTTGAATTCCGACTGGATCAGCCGGATGGTGCCCAGGCGTTCTTTGTCCCGCGCTTTCATGGCCGCCTTCATGGCAGCCTTGATGGTTTCGGTCAGCGGCAGGTCACTCATACTGGGGACGCCTGGTTGGTGTCGCCTGGTCGGGAACGGCTGATGGGGAGCGCCTAGTACAGGCGGACGCGCTTGCGGTTTTCCCGGGACAGCTTCTTCAGGTGGCGCTTGACCGCGGCGGCGGCGGCGCGCTTGCGCGTGGTGGTGGGCTTCTCGTAGTGCTCGCGCTTGCGAACTTCAGCCAGTACGCCGGCTTTTTCACAGGAGCGCTTGAAGCGGCGCAGAGCGACGTCAAAGGGCTCGTTTTCTTTAACCTTGATATGCGGCATTAATTCTTTACCCGTTCCAGTAAGTAACGCACCAGCCACCCTCTGCGGGGACCAGAGCTTTAAAAGGTCGCGCATTCTATACCCAGTTGGCGGTATTTGCAAAGCCCTGTTGGCCCTCCAGTTCTCGCCGCGACCGGCCTAAGCCGGTATCATGCGCTCCTTTTCATTACCATTGATGACTATGTTGATTCTGGGCCTGGAAACCTCCTGCGATGAGACCGGCGTTGCGCTCTATGACACCGGGCGCGGCCTGCTGGCGCACGCTCTGTTCAGCCAGGTGGATATTCACGTCGAATACGGCGGCGTAGTGCCTGAGCTGGCCTCCCGGGACCATATCCGCAAGGCCCTGCCGCTGCTGCAGCAGGTCCTGGACGAGGCCGGCGTCACCGCCTCTGCTCTCGATGGCGTAGCCTACACTGCAGGCCCGGGGTTGGTGGGTGCCCTGATGGTCGGCGCCACACTGGCCCAGTCCCTGGCCTGGGCCTGGGGTATTCCGGCCCTGGGCGTACACCATATGGAGGGACACTTGCTGGCCCCGATGCTGGAGGCCGAGCATCCCGAGTTCCCCTTTGTGGCCCTGCTGGTGTCGGGGGGCCATACCCAGCTGGTGCGCGTTGATGGCATCGGCGAATACCAGTTGCTGGGCGAATCCCTGGATGACGCTGCCGGCGAGGCCTTCGACAAGGCCGCCAAGATGCTGGGGCTGCCCTACCCCGGAGGCCCGCATATTGCGCGCCTGGCGGAATCCGGTGATCCGGAGCGCTTTGACTTCCCGCGGCCGATGGTCAACCGGCCCGGGCTGGATTTCAGCTTCAGTGGCCTGAAGACGTTTACCTTGAACACGGTCAATACCTGCCGCGAGTCCAGCGGGCTCACCGAGCAGGACAAGTGTGATATTGCCCGCGCCTTTGAGGAGGCCGTGGTCGCTACCCTGGTGATCAAGTGCCGGCGGGCACTGGAGCAGGAGTGCCTGAATACCCTGGTGATGGCGGGCGGTGTCAGCGCCAACCGCAACCTGCGGGCCCGCCTGCACCGGGAACTGGGCAAGGTGGGCGCCCGGGTATTCTATCCGGCGCCGGAATTCTGCACCGACAATGGCGCCATGATTGCGTATGCGGGAGCCCAGCGCCTGCTGGCGGGGCAGCAGGACGGAGCCCAGACCACCGTGCGCCCGCGCTGGCCCATGACCGAGCTGCCGCCGTTGCCGGGTGCGGAAGAGGCCTGAGCGTGGATATCGTTTTCATTCGCGAGCTGCGCGCCGATGCGATTATCGGGGTCTATGACTGGGAGCGCAGCATTCGCCAGACTCTGGTGCTGGACCTGGAAATGGCCTGGGACAACCGCCCCGCGGCGGCGGGGGACGCGATTGATGCGGCGCTGGACTACGCGGCGGTCTCCAGCCGCGTTATCGACCACATCGAAAGCAGCCGCTGCGAGTTGCTGGAAACCCTCGCCGAGGAGCTCGCCGCGCTGGTGCTCGGGGAATTCGGGGTGCCCTGGCTGCGCCTGCGCCTGTGCAAGCCCGGCGCAGTGCGGCAGGCGCGGGATGTGGGTGTCCTGATCGAGCGTGGAGTGCGGCCGGCGTGACCACAGTCTACCTGGGTCTGGGCAGCAATATTGAACGCGAGCGGTACCTGGCGGCCGGACTGGATGCGCTGCAGATTCTGTTCGGCGAGCTCGCGTTGTCGTCGGTCTATGACAGCCCCGCCATCGGCTTTGATGGCCAGCCCTTCCTCAATATGGTGGTTGGTGTCAGCACCGATATGCCCCTGGCGGAAATGGCCGCCAGGCTCCGGCATATCGAGACCGAACACGGGCGCCCGCCCAGGGCCGCGCGCTTTTCCGCGCGCCAGTTGGACATCGATATCCTCACCTATGGCGACCTGGCGGGCCATTTTGCCGCTGTGACTTTGCCGCGGGGGGAAATCCTGGAGAACGCTTTCGTGCTGCGGCCGCTGGCGGAATTGGCGCCCCGGGCGCGGCACCCGGTGGACGGGCGCAGCTATGCGGAGCTCTGGGCTGCCTTTGACCAGGGCAGCCAGGTGCTGACGCGGGTGGATTTCAGCTGGCGCGGGCGGTCCATTTCCCGGGCCGGGTAGCCGGCGGGCAGAGGTCCGGCGGTCAGTAACCGGGTTCGCCTCGCAGCGCGTCCAGCAGCCGGGTCTGCTCCGCCGCAATCGCATCGCCGAGGGCCTTGCCGCTGAACCCCTCGGCCACGAAGGGTGCCGCGCTCACTGATTGCGCAAGTGCCAGCGCCCGCTGCAGGTACTTCGCCTGGGGGTAGGGCCTCTCCTCCAGGCCGGCGCGCCCGCGGGCGTCGGCCTCGCAGGCCAGCAGGAAGCCCTGGAAGCGCTCCGGCTGGCGCAGGGCGCCGGTGGCGCGGAACAGTTTCAGCAGGGTCTTGCCGCGCAATTCCCGGGCCCGGTGTGCCAGCAGGTGGAATTCGCAAACATGCAGGGCCAGGTCCCGGTGCTGGTTGGGCGCCCGCAGGCGCTCACAGACCCCGCGCACCAGAGCGAGCCCGCGCCGCTCATGGGCGATATGGCGCGGCCATTCCGCCTCCGGGGTGAGGCCCTTGCCCAGATCGTGCAGCAGCGCCGCAAATCGCACATCCGTCGCCGGGCTGAGGCGGGTCGCCTGCTGCAGCACCAGCAGGGTGTGCAGGCCGGTGTCTATTTCCGGATGGTGCTCCGGGCTCTGCGGCACGCCGAACAGGGCCTCCACCTCCGGCAGCAGCGCCTGCAGGGCACCACAGCCGCGCAGTACGCCGATGAATACCTCCGGGTTGCGCTCGCCGAGAGCCCGTTCAAGCTCCAGCCAGATCCTCTCCGCCGGCAGGTGGGCCAGCTCGCCCTGGGCTACGATCTCCGCCATCAGGGCGTTGGTGTCCGGTGCCACGGTAAAGCCCAGGTGAGCGTAGCGCGCGGCGAAGCGGGCGGTGCGCAGAACCCGCAGTGGATCCTCGGTAAAGGCTGCCGAGACATGGCGCAGCACTCGTCGCTCCAGGTCCAGCTGGCCGCCGTAGGGATCGATGATCGCGCCATTCTCGTCCCGGGCCATGGCGTTGACGGTCAGGTCCCGCCGCAGCAGGTCTTCCTCCAGGGTCACCGCCGGGTCGCAGTGGACGCTGAAGCCGGTATAGCCATGGCCCTGCTTGCGCTCGGTGCGGGCCAGGGCGTATTCCTCCCTGGTCTGCGGGTGCAGGAACACCGGGAAGTCCTTGCCCACCTGCTGGTAACCCTGCTCAAGCATGGCCTCCGGGGTGGCGCCGACCACCACCCAGTCGCGCTCGTGCACGGGGTATCCCAGCAGCGCATCGCGCACCGCGCCGCCGACCAGGTAGGTCTTCATTCCCGCGAGCGCCCGTTCTTGCAGCGACAGGAGGTCAGCTCGCCCGTATCCAGGTTGTACAGGGTCATGGCGCCGCCCCAGACACAGCCGGTATCCAGGCCAATGGTGTTGGGGCTGTCGGTATGCCCTTCTATGGAGGCCCAGTGGCCGAAGATGATCCTGTCGTTCGCGGTCTTGCGCTTCTTGTGGCTGAACCAGGGCGAAACCTTTTTGCTGTCACCTTCCGGCCGCGGGTTGGGGCTGGGCCCCTTGCTGACCAGGTCCAGCACGCCCTTCTTGGTGCAGTAGCGCATGCGGGTCAGATAGTTGGTTATGACACGCAGCCGAACCATGCCGGTGAGGTCGTCTGACCAGACCGCGGGCTCGTTGCCGTACATGGTGCGCAGGTACTCCACGCAGTCCGGGCTCTGCAGGACCGCCTCCACTTCCCAGGCATAGCGCATGGCGTCCTCGACGCTCCACTGGGGCGGGATCCCCGCGTGGACCATGGTGTAGCCGTGCTCGTAGTGCAGCAGCGGGCGGTGGGCCAGCCAGTTGAGCAACTTGTCGCGGTCCGGTGCGGCCAGGATCTTGCCCAGGGTGTCCGAGGGCGAGGGTGTTCTCACCCCC
>JBFHFJ010000174.1:0-7082 GCA_041583655.1 Haliea sp.
AGCAACTCGGCCTGGTACTGGATGGCGCCCACATGCTCCATGCCGCCGTAGGGGAAGGCGGGAATCAGCGCAAAGTCGAGCTTGGTGAACGGGAAAGCAATGCCGGTGTAGTCTTCCAGCCAGGCCACCGCAGCGCGATGCTGGGCAAAGATGGCGTCCAGGTTGCGAGCGAGCTTGTCCGGGTCAGTTTCCCGGTGCAGCAGGGTCATGCCGCGCTCGCCCCAGGGCCCTCGCACCGACTCGAAGCGGCCGGCAACAAAAGAAAACAGGTAGGAGCTGATGGGTTCGGTGACTGCGAACCGGTGCAGTGTCGCACCCTTGAGCGGCTCCGCAGACAGCAGCGGGGCATTGGCCAGGGCTTTCCAGTCATCAGGCAGGCTGAGGCTGAGTTCCCAGGTTGCCTTCAGGTCAGGCTGGTCGAAGAGCGGGAAGACTGTGCGGGCCCGGTCCGGCACAAACAGGGCAAACAGGTAATCCGGATTGCGGTTGAGACCGTCATCGCCAGCCTCGAAGGTGATCGCCACCGTATTCACGCCCGCACGCAAGGCCTCCGCCGGCAGCAGTATATGCTCGCGCTGCGGCAGGACCTTGAGCGTCCTGTCGTTGACCGACACCGCCGAGACAGCTTCGGGAGGGGCGCGGAAGTCCAGTTGCAGGGGCAGGCCGGCGCGGGCGAGCGTAAAGCGGATTTCCACCTGGCCACCAATCGGCTGCGCCTGATCCGCCGGAATATCGAAGTGCAGTGTGTAGTGCAGCTCCGAGAGCCGCTCCGCACGCTGCTCCGCCAGGACCAGCGCCACCCCTGGCTCCACCGGTATCCCGTCCGCCCGGCCACAGGCCCCAAGCAATCCCATTAACAAACCTGCCAGTATACGCATCGAATACCCCCTCCCAGCCATTACTATACCCTGTCCCATCGATTTCGCGAGCGCGGCAGCACAAGGTTAACCGTGGGTGTATTTGCTGTTAACATTGGCGCCCTGATCGCCAAACGGACAACTTTGCATGCTGCCTCGACTGGCCGCCCGGGCCACCGCTTTGCTGTGCGGTTCCCTGCTCCTCGTCGCCTGCACGGACGAGCCCTGGAACGACCCCAACCCCCCCTCGCCCGAGGGCCTGGTGACCTACCAGTCGATGATGTCCCCCGCGCCGCCCAAACACCTGGATCCCGCCATCTCCTATGCCTCGGACGAATCGCTGATCCTGATGCAGATCTACGAGCCACCCATGGGCTACCACTTCCTGAAGCGGCCCTATGAACTGATCCCGCTCGGCGTCGAGGAGTTACCCGAGATAACCTACCTGGATGCAAACGGTGAGGAGATCGACCCCGACCTCGAAGACGTGGCGTTCTCACGCTACCGGCTGACCGTGCGGGAGGACGCCCGCTACCAGCCCCATCCGGCTTTCGCCGTCGACGAGACCGGAGCCCCCCGCTACCTGTTCAGCGATCCGCAGGCGGGCCGGGCCTTCAGCCAGATAAGCGACTTTCCCCACACCGACTCCCGCGCCGTCCATGCCAATGACTATATATACGCGATCAAGCGCCTGGCCGACCCGTTGAACGGCTCGCCCATGCTCGGTTTCATGGCCCAGTATATTGTCGGTATGAAGGAGTTCTCGGAACAACTCCAGAACGTAGAGCGTGACGGCTGGCTGGACCTCGACCGGTTCCCCATGGAGGGGCTGGAAGTCATCGACGAACGCAGTTTCACTATCACCATCCGCGGCCGCTATCCACAGTTCAGCTACTGGCTGGCAATGCAGTTTTTCTCGCCCATTGCCCCCGAGGTGGATCGCTTCTTCAAGAACCCCGGGTTTATCGATCGCAACCTGACCCTGGACTGGTGGCCGGTTGGCAGCGGTCCGTTCATGATGGTGAAGAACGACCCCAACAGCGAGATCGTACTCGAGCGCAACCCAAACTTCCGCGAGGATTACTACCCCACCGAGGGCGAGCCGGGTGACGCGGAGCTTGGCCTGCTGGACGATGCGGGCAAGCGCCTGCCCCTGGTGGACCGCGCTGTGTTCCGGCTGGAGAAAGAGGTCCTCTCCCTGTGGACCAAGTTCCTGCAGGGCTACTACGACCGCTCCGGGGAAAACCACGGCAATACCAATCGGGTGTTTGACCAGGCCTTCGTGGTTGGCCCCGACGGCGTGGAGCTGAGCGCGGAAATGGCGGACCGCGAAATCAGCGTATCACCGGATGTCAAACCGGCGCTCTACTACTACGGCTTCAACATGCGCGACCCGGTGGTAGGCGGCTACACCGAAGACAAGCGCAAGCTGCGCCAGGCACTGCAGATAGCCTTCGACACCGAGGAATACCTGAATATCTTCTACAAAGGGAATGGTATCGCAGCCCATACGCCCATCCCACCCGGCATCCCCGGTCATGTCGAGGGGGAGGCGGGAATCAACCCCTACGTCTATGACTGGGTGGACGGAAAGCCACGCCGTAAATCCATCGAATACGCACGCCAACTGCTGGTGGAGGCTGGTTACCCCAACGGCCGTGACGCCCGGACCGGCGAGCCGCTGAAGATCTTCATCGATGTGCAGAGCCAGGCGATTTCCAACACCAGCATGAACTGGATAGACCGCGCTTTCGCCCGAATAGGTGTGCAGGTAGAGTACCGGCCCGCGGACTGGAACCGCACCCGGGAGAAACTCCTTACCGGCAACACCCAGATCTATTCCCACGGCTGGCTGGCGGACTACCCCGACCCGGAGAATTTCCTGTTCCTGCTGTTTGGACCGGAAAGCCCGCTGATCTGCAAGTGCGACGGCGCCAACAACTCCAACTACGAGTCGGAGGAGTACGACGAGCTGTTCCGCGCCATGCGGGTACTCCCGGCGGGAGACGAGCGGGAAACCATCGTCGCGCAGATGGTAGACCTGTTCCGCAAGGACGCCGTCTGGCTCTTTGCCTACTACCCGAAGGATATCTACCTGAACAACAGCTGGGTGCACAACAACAAACGTCACGGTATCTCCAAGAGCACGCTCAAATACGTGCGCATCGACGACGACCTGCGGGAACAGAAGCGCGCCGAGTGGAACCAGCCGGTAACCTGGCCGCTGTACGCCGCGGCCCTGCTGGTCGTGGCGCTGCTGCTACCGGGCGTCATCGCCTATCGCCGCCGTCTCACGGCGACGGCCCGCCAATAACAACAGGACCACCTATGTTTGCCTACATTGTTCGCCGGCTGCTGTACGCCATCCCGATTCTCATCGGCGTCAACCTGCTGACTTTCACCCTGTTCTTCGTGGTCAATTCGCCGGACGACATGGCGGTATCCCAGCTGGGCGACAAATACGTCACGCCCGAGGCGATCGAGAACTGGAAGCGGAAGAATGGCTACGACAAGCCGCTGTTCCTGAATCCCGACGCTGCCGGTGCGGCGCGCCTCACCGAAACCATCTTCTTCGACAAATCCGTACGGCTGTTTGCCTTCGACTTCGGGCGCTCGGAAAGCGGTCGCGACATCACCACTGACGTCGCCACCCGCATGTGGCCCAGCCTCGCGGTCGCCCTGCCCACTTTCATCGTCGGCATCGGCGTGAACATCTGCGTGGCCCTGATGGTGGTGATGTTCCACGGTACCCGCCTGGATCGGGGCGCCGTCTTCCTGTTCGTCGCGCTGATGTCCATTTCCTACCTGTTCTACATCATCGGCGGCCAGTTCCTGGTAGCCAAGACCTGGCGCCTGGTGCCCATCTCGGGCTTCCACGCAGAGGGCCAGGTGTGGAAATTCCTGATCCTGCCGGTGTTGGTGGGCGTGGTCGCCGGCATTGGTTCCGGGGCGCGCTGGTATCGCACGCTGTTCCTTGAGGAGGCCAACCAGGACTACGTTCGCACGGCCCGGGCCAAGGGCTGCAGCGAGCTGACCATACTGTTCCGCCACATCCTGCCCAACGCCCTGATTCCCATCCTGACCGGTGTGGTAGTGCTGATTCCCTCCCTGTTCATGGGCAGCCTGCTGATCGAGTCCTTTTTCGGCATTCCGGGCCTCGGCAGCTACATGCTGGATGCCATCAATTCGCAGGACTTTGCCATTGTCCGCAGCATGGTCTTCATCGGCTCCATCCTGTACATCCTCGGGCTGATCCTGACTGACATCTCCTATACCTGGGCTGACCCCCGGGTACGGCTGTCCTGAGGCGGTGACTCTGATGAAACCTGTAATACTCTGGTCTGACGCCCTGATCTACCTGTTGGTTATCGCCCTGGCGTTCTTTTTCTACCGGCTGCGGGAGGACCCGCAGACTCGCGAGCGCTGGGCGGAAGTCTTCAGCTCCAGGCTGGGCATGGTCACCTTTACGGTGATAGCCGCCTACATCGCGGTGGCACTGCTCGATTCCCTGCACTTCCGCAAGGCCCTGGAAAACCCGGAAGGTCTGGCGGTCGAGGAGGTGTTCTACGACAACAAGGTCACCAGTGTCTTTGACCTGTTGACCGGCGGCATGGGGGAGCGTTTTGAACGCACCTACTCCGCTCCCTTCGCGCTGCTCTCCTTCGAGAAGGAAAATCTCAAGGACGCCGAGGGCAATGACATCCGCGACTACCCACCGCTGCGCCATGCGGGCCAGCACCTGGACGACCCGTCGCAACGGGCAGCGGACATCACGGGCAAGACGCTGACCGCGCTGTTCTGGGGTGTGTTGCTGTCGGCGCTGCTGATCGGCCCCCAGTGGCTGCTGCTGCGGCGCAGCCGCTATCCCTGGCACTACTCCTGGATGGTGCAGGGCATCATATTCTGCGGCGGGGTCTGGATGGTCAGCCTGAGCCGCTACTACCACATCCTCGGTACTGACCTCGGCGGCGCGGACGTCTTGTACCAGTCGCTTAAGGGTATCCGCACGGGGGTCCTGCTCGGCACACTGGCGACCCTGATCATGCTTCCCATCGCGGTGACACTGGGCGTGATGGCAGGTTATTTCAAGGGCTGGGTGGACGATGTGGTGCAGTACCTCTACACCACCCTCAGCTCCATCCCCGGGATTCTGCTGATTGCCGCCTCGGTCCTGCTGTTCCAGGTCTACATTGATCTCAACCCGGACTTCTTCGCCGTGGGCATGGAAAAGGCGGATGCCAAGTTCATCGCCCTGTGTTTCATTCTCGGCGTCACCAGCTGGTCCACCCTGTGCCGCCTGATCCGGGCGGAAACCCTGAAAATCAGCCAGCTGGGGTATGTACAGGCCGCGCATGCCTTTGGGGTGAGCCACACCCGGATCCTGGCGCGGCACGTGCTGCCCAACGTCGTACACATCATCCTCATCACTTTCGTGCTGGATTTCAGTGCGCTGGTATTGGCGGAGGCCGTCCTGTCCTATATCGGGGTCGGCGTGGACCCGTCCATGGGCAGCTGGGGCAACATGATCAATGGCGCCCGCTCCGAACTCTCGCGGGAACCGACCATCTGGTGGACTCTCAGCGGCGCGTTCTTTTTCATGTTTGCGCTGGTCCTTGCTGCAAACCTGTTCTCCGACCTGGTGCGCGACGCCTTCGACCCCCGCACCAGCCTGCGGAGGGTAGAAGCATGAACAGTTCCAGGCAGCAGCAGGCGGCGGGCAGCGTCTGCATGAGCGTTTCTGACCTGACCGTGGTGCTTGCCGAGAGTGGCGAGGCTATCGTCAAGGGCATCAGCTTCGAGCTCCGGGCGGGGCACATCTTTGCCCTGGTCGGCGAGTCCGGCAGCGGCAAGTCCGTCACCTCGCTGGCGGCCATGCGGCTGCTGCCCGACGCCCTGAAGATCAGCGCCGGCAGTGTCGATGTGGAGGGCACGGACCTGTTCGCCCTCTCCGAGGCGCGCATGCAGGAGATACGCGGCCGCAAGGTCGCGATGATCTTCCAGAACGCGATGAGCGCCCTGAACCCGGTCCAGACCGTTGGCGCCCAGGTGGCCGAGACCCTGAAGCTGCACACCCCGCTGCGGGGCAGCGCCCTGCGCCAGCGTGTAGTCACCCTGTTCACCGAGGTCGGCATCCCCGACCCGGAGCAGCGCTTCGGCTTCTTCCCCCACCAGCTTTCCGGCGGGCAACAGCAGCGGGTGATGATCGCCATGGCCCTGGCCTGCGAGCCCGATGTGCTGATTGCTGACGAGCCCACCACCGCCCTGGATGTCACCATCCAGCTGCAGGTCCTCAACCTGATCCGGGAGCTGACCCGCACCCGCCAGCTGGCCGTGCTGCTGATCACCCACGACATGGGCGTGGTCAGGAACACTGCCGATGAAGTCGCGGTGATGTACCGGGGCGAGCTGATTGAGCAGGCCAGCGTCGATGCGTTCTTCCACAACCCCCAGCAGGCCTACAGCCGGAAGCTGATTGACTCACTGCCCGACCTCGGCCACTTCCGGGCGTCGGCCACGGAAGAGCCACTGCTGGAGCTGAAGGACGTGCGGGTACACTTCCCCATCCGCAAGGGCCTGCTGCAGCGCGCGGTCGACTATACCCGGGCGGTGGACGGCGTATCCCTCGCCATCGGCCGCGGCGAGACCTTCGCCCTGGTGGGCGAGTCGGGCAGCGGCAAGTCCACCCTGGGCCGGGCGATTCTCAATCTGGAAGATATCGCCGGAGGCGAGGTCCTGTTCCGGGGTGAACCCATACAGGGTATCGGTCGCAGCGCCATGCTGCCCTACCGCAAGCAGATCCAGGTCATCTTCCAGAATCCCTTTTCCTCCATGAATCCGCGCATGACTGTCGGCGACATCATTGCCGAGGGCATGATCAGCCTCGGCCTGGCGCTGTCGGAGGAGGCGCGCAATACCCGCATACATGAACTGCTGGAGCGGGTACAGCTCGGCGCCGAGCACGCCCGCCGCTACCCGCACGAGTTCTCGGGCGGCCAGCTGCAGAGGGTGGCCATTGCCCGGGCCCTGGCGGTCAATCCCGAACTGATCATCTGCGACGAGCCGACCAGCGCCCTGGACGTGTCGATTCGCGCCGAGGTACTGGAGCTGCTGGCGGAACTGCAGCGTGAGTTCGGAGTATCCTACCTGTTCATTACCCACGACCTGTCCATCGTGCCCACGCTGGCGCACAAGGTCGGAGTCATGCAACTGGGTAAACTGGTGGAG
>JBFHFJ010000175.1:0-7026 GCA_041583655.1 Haliea sp.
CGTCGTCGGGGATCCCCAGGGCCTCATCGTAGATATAGCCACATATCACACACTCGTATTTGCGGTATTCAGCGTCGCTCATCGGCGCAGTTTCCTTGTCAGGGGTGAAGAGAAAGACAGTAGCACTCAGGCGCCGGGCACTAACAGCTGCCCCTCAAGGAGCAGCTCATACCCCTCCGCTACCGGCCGCGCCAGCAGGGAGAGCGCCTCCTGCAACTGGGGATCCCAGCTGCCTTCGCTGGCTAACAACACCGCGATGCTATAGCTCGACTGGCCCAACTGCAACCGGCCAGAGGCGTTTACGGGGCCGGCGAGGGTGAGCACTTCCCCCTTCAGGTCTCCGCCGCGGGGCTGGACGACCTCCAGCACGTAACTGCCCAGGGGCAGCACGCCGCGTGGCGACTCCCAGGCTGCATGTTGCCAGAGCAGACGGCCTTCCGCCTGCACCGGCAAACCCCCGTGCAGGCGGAGCTCTCGCGCCTGCAAAGAGACCACTCCCTGCAAGGCTACCGGCGCCAGGTGGCGCAGCAGAGCCGCATCGAAGCTGGCCTCGACATCCTCCAGGTTGATCTCTGTGCGGCCACGGAACTGCAGGTTCGCCTGCAGGCGTTGACTTCCCCACAGGCTGCTGACCTGCAGCCTCGGTGCGAATGCCAGCAACGACCAGGGTTGCAGCGACCAACGGACCTCGCCCAGGTGCAGCAGGCCAGCATCGGTCGCCACCAGCACCCGGCTCGCGCGGCCCTGCCACAGTGTGCCCTGCAGGCCCTGAGCGGTGACCGGAGCATTCTCCAGCAGACGTGGCAACAGGTGAGCGGGGGCGCGGGCGACCAGCAGTCCCAGCAACAGCACGACGGCCAGCACTGCCGCCAGCCAGCGACTGCCGCTCATGACCCCTGCCCGACCCGGATCGTGGCATTGACGAAGCCGACACTGCCAGCCTGGGTAATTGCCACTTCCTCCAACAGCAATCCTTCCACCAGTTCCAGTTGGTGCAGCCAGGCGACCAGGTCGGCGAAGCGTGCATTCTCCAGCCGCACCTGCAGATCGCCGCGACTGCCGGGCTGCAGCCGATTCACCGCCAGGCCAAACCGCGCGGTGCTCTGGTTCACCACGGCGGTCAGATTACTGCGCTGCCCGCCCGGCCCGGAGGCATTTCGCGCCTGCAGCAACTCCGCTACCAGGGTGTCGACGCGCACCAGGGCGGCGGCCGTGGCCGAGTTCTGCTCGTGCATGCGATCGCGCATGGATACCAGCGGCGACCAGAGCAGGATCCAGAGCAGGTAGCACCCCACCACCAGGGCCAATACCAGCAGGCTCAGCTGCTCACGGCGCTTCAAGCGCGCAAACCAGGTCTGCATCATGCCCCTCCCACCCGGATCCGGGCACGAACGCCGTCACCCTGGGCGCTGCTGCTTTCCATCACCGCCGCCAGTCCGGCATCCGCCAGCCCCGCGCGCAGTTGCTCGACCGCGGCGAAATCCCTCGCGACAATATTCAGGCGCATTTCCCCGCCGCGCTGATTGTAGTTGATGCTGACAATGCTGGTTCCGGGACGCTGGGCGATGATACCGCCAGCCCGCTCCAGCAGGCGCACAAAACCACCGCCACCGCCGCCACCGCGCAGCCCGTCCAGCTGGCGCCGCAGTTGCCGCTCAGCGTCCACCAGGGCTCCTTCGGGCATCGCCTGCCGGTAGCTGGATTCAACGGCCGCACGCAGGGCCAGGTTTTCCTGGCTCAGCGCCCGGTACTCTGCCCACGTGGCAAGCAGCTGCAGGGTGAAGGCCAGTCCCAGCACAACCGCGGCGACCCGCCACTGCTGCCACCAGCGGGCCAGCGGCAGCCGGGCCGCGTAGGCCCCCTGCCTCAGGTTCAGCGGGTGCTCGTCCCGCGCCAGCATGAGGGCAGTGCACAGGTTTCCCTGGCGCCACTGCACGCGGCTCCGCAGCGCCGGCGGAATCAGGTCCAGCTCCCGTTCCTGGTCGCTACCGTAAACCACCAGCGCCTGCGGCGGGGCATCCCCGGCCGAAGCGGAAAGCAGCGTGGGCAGCAGCTCCGGTTCAACCGTGTAACCCTCGCACTCACCGCAGCGCACAATCACCGCATCGCTGGCCATCACCAGGCACCACTCCCCCGCCTGCCATGGCAGCAGCAGGGGTTCTGGAAGCCACTGCGGCAGATCGGGCAGGTCCGCCAGGCGCTCGCGCCAGGCCTCCATGGCCGAGTGCCGGCAGAGGGCGACACCGTAAGTGGCCCTGTCCAGGGGGCAGGCGGCAAAATGCAACTGCTCGACATCCTCGGCCAGCTGCTCCTCGAGCAGGAAAGGCAGTGCCTGCTGCAGGTGTTTTCTTTCATCCGCGGTTACGGTGAGACGCAGCAAGCGCACCTCTGCCCCGGGCGGAGCGAAGCAGGCCTGCAGTCGAGAGTCCCGGACGGTTTCCCGGAACCGGGCGACCGCCTCGGGGTTGTCGAGCAGCCGCGGCTGTTCGCCGGCGCCCGGTGGATACCAGGCGAGGACGTCGCCAAGCAAGCGCACGACGGCT
Organism: Haliea sp.; assembly: GCA_041583655.1. Lineage (GTDB taxonomy): Bacteria > Pseudomonadota > Gammaproteobacteria > Pseudomonadales > Halieaceae > Haliea. Next base: position 2,544 of record JBFHFJ010000175.1, read on the forward strand.
AGATTCTGCAAACCGTGATCTCCGTTGTTACGATGGGTGGAAGCATTCCCCGGCCTTGCATTACAGGCTCCCGGACGCGCGAGCTAGCGCCCGCACCGTGCGCTCATCCCGGTGCAGCACACTGTACAAGCGCATGTTGCGATCGGCAACTTCGACCTCTGCGGTCAGCAGAAACCAGGAGGAACTCTCGCCCAGCAGGCTGCGGACGTCCCCCAGCTCCTTGTCGGAAAAAGCCGGATCCTCCAGAAGGTCATCAACGCTGGCGAAGCCGCCCTCGCCGCGCTGGCGCTGGAACAGGGCCTCCCCGTACGCTTCACTCAGTGGCTGCAGCTCGTTGTCGCCATTGATCGCCCGCAGCAGCGGCAGGGGCGCTGTGTGAATATTCAGCGCGGCGGGGATTTGCGGCCAGACGGTGACCAGCGGGGCCAGCGCGCGGTACAGCTCCGGTGTGACGTTGGCCACGGCACGCAGCTCGCTGGCACTGGCCATGGCCCTGTTGGCAGCCCGGTATGGCGGGCTCTGGCCGCTGTAGAAATCATCTTCGGCGCCAGAGGGACGGGTAATCGTATCGCTGTCGAGCCAGTCACCAATGGCCTGGGTCACTGCAATCGCTTCCTGCGCATCGAGCGCCGCCTCGGGCAGCGCCTGCAACAGGCGGATAAAGAACGCCTGCGCGGGGGTAAACCGGGCGCCGTCCGCCCCGCCCGCATCGCCGCCCGCCAGGCTGGTGGCCAGGGTGTTGAGGTTGAAGCGACCCTGCAGATCCTCCAGGGAGCCAACCAGCCAGCCACCCTCGTCCAGCGCATAGGGCGTTGCCTGCTGGGCCCATATCTCGGCGAGATCATCCCGCGGTTGTTCCCGGGCCTGATCGGCGTCGTGATCCATCACCAGCGCCATCGTTGCCAGTTCTTCGGCGCCGCGCAGGTAGGCCTGGCCCTGCTCGGCAAAAAACAGATTGGACCCGCGCTGGTAGAACAGGGTGAATTCGCTCTGCATGGCGACCAGCAGGGCCGCTGACAGGCCAAATACCAGCAGGGCCACCACAAGGGCGACACCGCGCTGGGCGCCGGGGATACGCACCTCAGAGCGGCGGCAAGGCATGCAGACTCCTCAGCTCGCCGATGTCTTCCAGCTCGATGACCAGTTCCAGTGCAGCCGGAGGCGGCAGCGCGACGCCGGGCTGACTGGTGTCCGCCACCCAGTTCTCGGGCCAGTTGCGGGTCTCCACCACCGTGCCCCGCGCGCCGGCCCGCAGGTTTGCCGCAGAGTCCAGAAATGACAGGCGCAGGTTCGTGACACCTTCCAGCAGCAATACCCGCTGCGGCTCCGTCACCGAGGCCCGGTCCAGCACCGGATAGCTCTCCCGCCACAGTGCGTCATCCAGCCAGAGATAGTTGACACGCTGCAGGTTGCTCCGCTGATGCTCCGCTGAGTTGTGCCAGCCGCTGCGGGTGAAGCTCAGCATGAACCGCGCCGCCCGCCCCCCAACCAGCGCCGGTTCCTCCTCGCCGAACTCGTCCCGCACGGGTCGTTCAACGAAGTGGCGCAGGTCGCGACTGACAATCATCAGGGCCCGGTTGATTTCCCAGGTCCTTTCGGTCACTACCCGCGTGCTTTCCACCCCGCTGATCACCGCCGACAGGCCACTGTAGGATGCCGCCGCCACGAACGCGGTAATCGCCAGGGCAATCAGGACCTCCACCAGGGTAAAGCCCCGGTTATTCACCGCTCACCTCCCCGCCCGGGGGCTCGCCGTCGAACATGAAGGAAACCAGGGTGTGCAGGGGCAGACCCTCTCCTTCCTCGCCCTCGCGCACCGCAATCTCCACCCGGTAGAAGGACTGGACCTGGGTCGCACTGCTCTCCACGCGCCAGTGCCACTGCCTACCCGCCATCTCCTCGACGCCGCTGTCGACACCGCTGAAAAGACTCGACCGGGCAACCGTAAGCAGGCGCAGCTCAACCAGTTTGTTGTTGGCCACCATTTGCGCCAGGGACTTGTCGCGCAGATACCCGGCGCCGTCCACCTGCTGGTGGAGGGCGAACAGCAGGGCAGGCAGCGCCAGGGCCACCACGGCCAGGGCCACCATGACTTCGACCAGGGTGAAGCCGGACTCCTGCGGTCGCCTTTGGCTAGGACCGGTCAAGGTCATCTTCCGGTTCGCCGCGCCGCAGCAGCGTCATCCGCCCCAGCAGGTCCCACTGCAAACGCCACAGCACTTCGCCGCTGTCCCGGCGACGCAGCTCCAGTTCGCCGGGAACGACCTCGCCACTGGCGTAGAAGACCACCTGCGGGGCCGCCTCCGGCGCCACGGGCGCCGGCAGCAGCTCCGTCGCAGGTACATCCTCAAGCGTCAGGGAGAGCGTGACCTCGGCGGGAAAAGCCTGTTCAACATAGACATCGCTGGCGACCAGCGGCCGGCGCCAGCCCTCCGGCCGCCGCTCCCGCCAGTCGTAACCAACACTGGTTTCCGGGCCCCGGGTATCCAGGAACAGGAGCAGGCCCATATCACGCCCCGAGAGCTGGGCCTCTTCCAGGGCAAACTGGGCCACGTTCTGCATTTCCCGCACCTGGGCGTCCAGGCGCAGTTCCTGGCTGCCGGAGCCGACGTTCAGGGTTGCAAGGGAGGTAATGATCACCACCACGAACAGCACCACCAGCAATTCCAGCAGGCTGAACCCGCGGCCCCTCCTCGCCGGAGGCGGCGACAGCGCGCGGGCCGCCCGCCGCAGGCGGCTCATCGGCTCAGTCCTCTGCTTTCCAGTTGCCGATATCCGCATTCTGGCCTTCACCACCGGACAGGCCATCGGCACCGAGGCTGTAGATGTCCACCTCGCCGTGTTCGCCGGGGCTCATGTACAGATAGGCGCGGCCCCAGGGGTCCAGGGGTACTTCCTGCAAATAGCCGCCGTCCTTGAAGTTACGGGGCTGCGGATCGAGATTACTGGGAGTGACCAGTGCCTCGAGACCCTGCTCAGTGGACGGATAGACGTAGTTGTCCAGGCGGTAGATTTTGAGGGCGGTCTCAATGGCCTTGAAATCCGCATGGGCTTTCTGGATACGCGCCTCGTCAGCCCGGTTCAGAACCGTGGGCGCCACCACGCTGATCAGCAGCCCCATGATCACCAGCACCACCAGAATCTCCACCAGCGAGAAGCCGCCCTGCGCCCGCCTTGTCCGTGTCGCTTGTTTCATATCGCTATCGCACCATTGTATTGAGGTCAAAGATTGGCAACAGGATGGCCATGACAATGACCAGCACCATCGCCCCCATAAAGACGACCAGCAGCGGTTCCAGCAGGCTCATCATCGTCCCCAGGGTCATTTCCAGCTCCCGCTCCTGATTGGTAGCCGAGCGCTGCAGCATGGTTTCCAGCTCCCCGCTGGTCTCGCCGCTGGCCACCATGTGCACCATCATCGGCGGAAAGCGGCCGTTCTCCCGCAGGGCGCGGTGCAGGCTGCTGCCCTCCTGCACCCGCTCCGCTACCCGGGCACTGTCGTCGCGCAGCACCAGGTTGGTCAAGACCTGGCCGGCGATGTGCAGGGACTGCAGCAGGGGCACCCCGCTGGCCATCAGGATGCTGAGAGTAGAGGCAAAGCGTGCAGTATCAACCGCGATGACCAGGCGGGATATACCGGGCAAGCGCAGCAGCAGGCCGTGCCAGCGCCGGCGTCGGGCGGGGGTACGCAACCATCGGCGCGCGCCGATGACGAGCGCGACCACCGCCACCAGCACCCACAGGGCATAGTCCCGGGAGAAGTCACTCGCGGCAATCAGCCCCCGGGTGAGCAGCGGCAGTTCGCGATTGGTGTGGGCAAAAATCCCGATCAGCTCGGGCACCACAAACACCATCAGCGCCACCACCACCGCCACGGCCACCCCCACCAGGATGAAGGGGTAGATCATCGCCATCTTCATCTTCTGGGCCGTGTACTGGCGCTGCTCGTTGTAGTCCGCCAGCTGCGCCAGCACCGGGCCCAGGAAACCCGCGTGTTCCCCGGCGTTGACCATGGCCCGGTACATTTCATTGAACACCAGGGGGAACTCGCCCATCGCGTAGGCCAGGGTGTGGCCCTCGGCCACGCGCGAACGCACCTGCAGGAGCAGGCCCTTGGTGCGGGCCCTGCGACTCTGCTCGGCGGCGGCCTGCAGGCATTCATCCAGCGGCAGGTTCGACTGCACCAGGGTGGCCAGCTGGCGGGTGACCAGCGCCAGCTCCGATACGCTGATACGCGGTTGCAGGAACGCGAGGTTGAAACGTGACGGGGCAGCCGCCTGGCGGTTGGCGAGCTCCACTTCCACTGGACGCAACTTCTGGCTGCGCAGCTGGCTGCGCACCTGGCGCTCGGAGTCGCCCTCCAGCACCCCCTTGACCAGCTTGCCGCCGGGGTTCAGTGCACGATACCGATACGCCGTCATCGCCCGCTACCGCTCTCAGTTTACTGCGGTAACGCGCAGTACTTCTTCAATACTGGTCTCGC
>JBFHFJ010000176.1:0-7025 GCA_041583655.1 Haliea sp.
CTTGTCACTGACTCCAAGATCCATGATGTACTCGCTTCTTAGGTGAATTGTGAATAGGGGGGCGACCGGCGCTAGGCCCCGGCCGCCCGGCCAAGCCCGGCCGCGTAGTCCGCCTTCAGCTGGCGTTTGAAAATCTTGCCTGAGGCGATGCGCGGCAACAGTTCCCGCTGCAACCAGATATGTTCCGGGACCTTGAAAGCCGCCAGGTGCTCCCGCAGGTAATCCCGCAGTTCCCCGGCCGCAAGTTCCTGCCCTTCGCGCAGCACCACCGCCGCGCCCACCGCCTCGCCCAGGCGCTCATCGGGCAGCCCGAACACCGCCGCCTCGACCACCGCCGGATGCCTGTGGATGGCGGCTTCCACCTCGATACAGCTGATGTTCTCGCCGCCGCGGATGATGATGTCCTTGATCCGGTCGACGATATAGAGAAACCCATGCTCGTCCAGGTAGGCGACATCACCGGTGTGGAACCAGCCGTCGACAAACGCCTCCCGGGTGGCCTCGGGCTTGTTCCAGTAGCCGCGGCAGTTGGCGATGGACTTGATGCACAGCTCGCCGCGTTCACCACAGGGCAGGCTGTTGCCGGCGCTGTCGATGATCTTGAACTCGGTAACCGCGGGAACAACGCGCCCGGTACTGGCGGGTTTGGCAACGTAGGCGGCACCGGCATTGACGGCACCGATGGCGTTGGTCTCGGTAAGACCGTAGCCGATCCCGGGCACCGAGCGCTTGAACGTCGAGGCGATCTTGCCCACCTGATCCGGCGGGCGCGCCGCGCCGCCGGAGAAAATATCCACCAGCGAGGAGATGTCGCGCTGCGTATCCCGGGCGGCCGCCTGCAGTTCCGCGGACATGGTGGGCACGCCGTTGAACCAGGTAATGCGCTCGGCCTCAATGAGGCGCAGGGCTTCCTGCACATCCCACTTGTGCATGATCACCAGCTTGCGGCCAATCAGCAGCGACAGCAGGAACGCCGAGTGGCTGGCGGTGCAGTGGAAAAGGGGGATAGTCAGCAGCCCGGCCGGCGGCAGTGAAGGCGCCGTGGATCCACCGTCCAGCGCCTTGCTCACGGTGCCCAGCAGCATCCAGCTCCAAAGGGCCGCGAGGATAGCGCGGTGGGTGGACACCGCGCCCTTGGGATGCCCCGTGGAGCCGGATGTGTACATGATGGTGGCGTCATCGTCAGGCGCGACCGCGACCTCGGGCATGGGCGCGCCGGCAAATTCCGCCTGCAGCGCCTGGAAATCCTCGGTATCCAGGGGCAGGTGGGTGACATCTCCCACCGAGATGATGCGCAGCTGGTGGCGTTCGGCGACAGGCGACAGTCGCGCAGCGCGCTCCGGGTCCGCGACAACGATCCTGCTGCCGCTGTCCTCAATGCCGTAGTCAAGTTCCTCGGTAGTCCACCAGGCATTCATGGGCACCGCCACCGCACCGATAGAAACAACGGCGATAAACGCCATCATCCACTCCGGATTGTTGCGGCTGGCTATGGCCACCCGGTCGCCGGGGGCAACGCCAAACTTGCGCTGCAGCGCGGCACCCAGGGCGGCGCTGCGGGCAAGGGTCTCGGCGAAGCTGTAGCGCTGGTCGCGGTAGACGACAAAGTCCCGGTCAGCATGCTTTTGCATCAGTGCGCAGTAGGCGCCGAGATTCGCCGGCATGGTGACATAGCTCAGGAAGTCCACGCCGTTGACCCGTACCTGCTCCAGGGCGAACGGCTTGCCCTCGGCGGTGAGGTTGGCGACCGTGGCCGCGTACTGTGCTAGTGCCGGATCCATATGCTTGTTATTGCTCCGTCCGGGTGGCCGCTAGAACCCGCTGAGGCGGGCGAAGCGGTCCAGATGGTAGTTATAGTCACCGAAACAGTGCTGGGCAACCCGGGCCCGCTTGATGAAGAAGCCGATATCGTATTCATCGGTCATGCCGATGCCGCCATGCATCTGGATGCCCTCATTGGTCGCGCGCTGGGCGACCTCGCAGAGCTTGGCCTTGGCCGCGCTGGCCAGTTTTGCCAGTTCGGGGTCGTCGGCGTCTATCGCCTGCAGTGCCTGCAGGACGATGGAACGGGCCAGCTCCAGCTCCGCGAAGAGCTCCGCCGCCCGGTGCTGCAGGCCCTGGAAGGACCCGATCACCTTGCCGAACTGCTTGCGCTCCTTGAGATAGGCCACGGTGCGCTCAAACGCCTCGGTAGCCACGCCCAGCAGTTCCGCAGCCAGGCCGATATTGGCGATATCCAGGGTACGGCTGAGACCAGCCCAGGCCTGGCCCGGGTCGCCCATGACCGCATCCGCGGGCACCTGGACACCATCGAAGCGCAGTGCGCCAACGCCGCGGGAGTCCACCATGCTGCGCCGCTCAACAGTCAGGCCCGCTGCATCGGCGGGCACCAGGAAGGCGGTGAGACCCTCGGTGTCACCCGCACTGCCGGCCGTGCGGGCAATGACCACAAAGCGGTCCGCCGCGAGCGCGTCCAGGACCAGGACCTTGTGGCCGGTGAGGGTGTAGCCGTCGCCAGCGGGAGCCGCCGCCATGGCTGTCTGCTCCGGTGCATGCTGTGCCCCCTCCTGCAGCGCCAGCGACACCAGCAAGTCGCCGGCGGCAAGGGCGGGCAGCAACGCCCGCTTCTGGGCTTCATTGCCCAGCGCGTGGACAGCGGTGGCGCCCACCAGGACCGAAGACTGCAGCGGCGTGGGGCTCAGGTGGCGCCCGGCCTGCTCCAGCACCAGGCCGAGGCCGGTGTAGCCATAGCCCAGACCGTCATAGGCTTCGGGAATGGCGATACCCGGCCAGCCCATGCCCGCTATCTCCCGCCACACCTCGCGGGAGAATCCCAACTCGTCATCCGCATCGCGCAGGGCGCGCAGCTGCGCGATGCCGGCCTTGTCCGCCAGCAGTCCCGCGGCGGATTCCTTGAGCATCACCTGCTCTTCTGTCAGTACCAATGCCATCTTGTCAGTCCTCTTTCGCGCTCAGTCCGGCAGGCCCAGGACCCGCTTGGCGATGATATTCAGCTGCACCTCGGACGTGCCGCCCTCGATCGAATTGCCCTTGGAGCGCAGCCAGTCGCGACTGGTGGCGCCCCCGTGGTAGACCTCGCCGTCCCAGCCCAGGGCAGCCTCACCACCGATCGCCAGGTTGAGTTCGTTGCGGCGCTTGTTCAGCTCGGTACCGTAGTACTTGAAAATCGAGGAGGCGGCACCCAGGCCCTGACCCGCCTTCGCTTCATCCCCGACCCGGCTCATGGTGGCGGCGAAGGCCAGGGCGTCGAGCTGGTACTGGGCGATGGTATGCCGCAGAATCCCGTTGCCGAGGCGCCCGCTGGCGTCCGCGCCGATAGTCTCCAGCGCGGACTCGCCCAGGGATTTCTTTGGCGCCGCGCCAAAACCCGAGATCATTTCCCGCTCATGGGTAAGCAGGTATTTGGCGATGGCCCAGCCCTTGCCCTCCTCGCCGACCAGGTTGCGCTTGTAGGCCTTTACGTTGTCGAAGAACGTCTCACAGAATGGCGAGGAGCCGCTGATCAGGCGAATCGGGCGGGTGGTGACACCGGCGCTGGCCATGTCGAAGAGAATGAAGCTGATCCCCTCATGCTTGCTGCCGCTGTTGTCGGTGCGCACCAGGCAGAATATCCAGTCCGCCTTGTCGGCGTAGGAGGTCCACACTTTCTGCCCGTTGATGATGTAGTGGTCGCCGTGATCCTCGGCGCGGGTCTGCAGGCTGGCCAGGTCGGAGCCGGCATTGGGTTCGGAGTAGCCCTGGCACCAGCGGATTTCGCCGCGGCAGATGGGCGGCAGGTGCTCGAGTTTCTGTTCCTCGTTGCCAAACTGCAGCAGGGCAGGGCCGAGCATGGAGATGCCGAAACTCTCCAGCGGGCGGCGGGCGTTGATCCGCTCCATCTCCTGCCGCAGCACCTTGCACTCTTCCTTGTCGAGGCCACCGCCGCCGTACTCACGGGGCCAGTGCGGGACGGTCCAGCCGCGGGCGGCCATGCGATCGCACCACAGCTTCTGGTCAGGGTGTTTGATTTCGGGGTTGCGCCCACCTGTGTACAGGTCTTCAAAACTGCGGACCGGCTCGCGCATGGCCGGCGGGCAATTCTCCTCCAGCCACGCGCGGGTTTCAGCGCGGAATTGTTCCAGCTTGCTCACGGGATCACCTCTTTGCGGCCGGGCGGCCACCGTCCAGATCACTGCGGAGCCGTTGGGCCCCGCAAACCGGATTTGAACATACAGTATGTTTTGCTAGCTTTCAAGAATGCCCGGGGTGACCCGCAAACCCTCACTCCATGCTACAGCTCCGCACGGGGCATCTGCACCTGCGACGTGGTGATCCCGCCATTGACGCCGCAGACCTCACCGGTCACGTAGTCTGCCGCGGGCGAGGCCAGGTACAGGGCGCAGGCGGCGATGTCCTCCGCGGCGCCGAGCCTGGCCAGCGGCGTTTGCACGCACATGGAGCGCTCCAGCTCGTCGTTCATGAAATTGGCCAGCGCGGTGGTCAGGGTGGCGCCCACGGCAATGGCGTTGACCCGCACCTTGGGCGCGAAGTCCTGCGCCAGTTCCCGGGTGAGCCAGGACAGGGCCGCCTTGCCGGTCCCGTAGGCAACGAAACCCGGCTGCGGATGGCTGCCGGCGGTGGATGAAATATTGACAATGGCGCCCTTGCCCGCAGTGGCCACCATCTGCGGCACACTCAGGCGGGAAAGGGAGAACGCCGTGGTGACATTGAAATGGAAGCAGGCGTCAAACTCCTCGTCGGTGGTGTCCAGCGCCGCCTTGGGACCCCAGCCACCGGCGTTGTTGACCAGAATATCGAGGCGCCCGAACTCGGCGACCGCCTGCGCGACCAGATCCTCGCGCTGCCGCGCTTCCATCACGTCGCAGGTGACCACCAGCGCGCGCTGTCCCCGGGCGCGAACCTGCGCCGCTGTTTCCTCCAGCTCGCTGCGGGTGCGCGCGGAGATCACCACGTCGGCACCCGCATCGGCGTAGGCAATCGCCGTGGCTGCGCCGATGCCGCGGCCCGCTCCGGTGATGATGGCAACCTGCCCGTCGAGACGGAAACGGTCGAGAATACTGGCCATGGGATGCTCCTGTCAGGGTTGTAAGTTCGTGTCGATCAGTCCACCGCCGCAGCGGGAATGGTGTTCAGCCGCGGGTCGTTGGGCGGATTGTGCACGCACCAGGTTCCCGCCGGATGGTAGATGTAGGCGACACAGGCGTTGCAGTTGTCGCAGCCGGACTCGGTCAATTCGCCGCTGCGGAACTTGTTTACCAAGGCCGGATCGTGAATCAGCGCCCGGGCCAGCACCACGCACTCAAAGCCCTCCGCCAGCGCCTGCTCGGCGTTGGCCAGGCTCTTCGTGCCGCCGAGGTAGGCCAGCGGCAGGTCCACCGCGGCGCGGATTTTCCGCGAGTAATCGAGGAAATACATTTCCCTGAAATCGATCTTGGGTTCGCTGGATGCCGCCGCCTTCATCATCAGCGCCGTCACCCACTCGCCCTGCTGCTTCAGCACCCGGCTGATGGTTTCGCGATTCATGTTGCTGCCGAACATGAACCAGGTGGACTCCACGTTGCGCCCGCCAGACAGCACCAGCATGTCGGCCCCTGCGCCCTGCAGGGCCCGGGCGGTGACGATGGCGTCGTCAACCGTGGCGCCGCGGCGGACACCATCGGCCACGTTGATCTTGGCCAGCACCGCCAGCTCCGCACCCACCGCCTGCTTGACCGCTGCCAGGACCCGGGCCGGAAAGCGCACGCGATTTTCCGCGCTACCGCCGTACTCGTCCTGGCGGCGGTTGCTGAGCGGGGAGATGAACTGGTTGAGCAGGTAGCCGTGGCCCATGTGCAGCTCCACCGCATCGAAGCCGGCATCCCGCGCCAGTTCGGCGGCGGCGACAAACTCCGCCACCACCTGCGCCATGTCCGCCTCGGTCATGGCGCGCTGGAAGAAGTTGCCCTTCAGCGCCCCGGCGGGGTTAAACCCGGCGGAGGAGCTGATGGTGCGGCCGCGCACCTTCATCCCGGTCACAAAGGAGCCGCCGTGGGTGATCTGGGCGGAAATCGCGGCGCCCTCGGCATGCACCGCCGCGGTCAGCACGCGCAGGTCCGGCAGGACCTCGGGCCGCATCCAGATCTGGTTGGGCAGGGTGCGCCCGACCTTCGCCACCGCCATGTAGGCCACGGTGGTCATCCCCACGCCGCCCGCCGCCAGGTCCCGATGGTGCTTGACCAGTGCTTTCGTCGGCTTGCCATCCAGGCACATCGCCTCGTTGGCACCGGACTTGATGAACCGGTTGCGCAAGGTCAGGGGTCCCAGGGTGACGGGGTCGAAGGGAGAGTTTGCTGATGTCATGGGGCAACCACGCTGTAGGGAAAGTACCTGCCGGGGATGTTACCCCCCTGCCCCCGCCTTCGCGATGGCCGGCGGTGTCGCAGCGGTCATCGGTTCAATATGGCAGGCATGGACGGCTCAGCGGACGCCGGGCAGCCACCAGAACAGCACCGAGCTGCAGAAGACCGCCAGGGCCCAACCTGCCCAGCGACTGGCGCCCACGGCACCCGGCTCCAGCTGGCGCGCCAGCATCCAGGCGTAGCGGCCAACCAGGATCAGGGTCGCGAGCGTGGTGGCCTGGAGCAGCTGGGGCAGCTGCTCCCCCAGGGGCAGGCCTGGCAGCGCCAGCAGGGTATCTTTCAGCGCCCCCTTGGCGAGAGCGCCGCTGGTAAACGGCAACCCGAGCAGGGACAGCCCGGGCAAGGCGAGCAGCAGCCACAGCAGCAAGCGCAATGCGCGGCCGGCGGGGAGCACCAGGCCCACCGCCAGGAACAGGCTTCCCTTGGCGAGGCCGTGGTGCAGCGCGAACAGGGCGACAAGCGGCAGCAGCGCGGGGGCATGGTCGGGCGCCGCCAGTGCGGCGCCCACCAGCACCGCCATCAGCCCCATCTGGCTGATACTCGACCAGGCCAGCACAGTCTTCGGATCCCGCTGCAGCGCGCCGGGCAACGCAGCACCCAGCGAGC